>NZ_CP049780.1:5600444-5900444 GCF_011193355.1 Streptomyces sp. JB150 | reverse complement strand
TCAGGGCGGCGAGGAACTCGTCCGGGGTGGTGGGCCACTCGGTGATCCCGGCCTCCTTCCACACCCGCTTGTTGTAGACGAAGCCGGGGGCCACGCCGACCGGGCTCTGCCCGTAGACCTTGCCGTCCACCGTGGTGAAGTCGGTGAAGCGGTACTTCTCGCGGCGTTCCTCCCGGCTGCCGAGCGAGGCGAAGAACTTCGGGTAGTCGTCCTTCTCGATCACCGCGGGGATCAGCAGGACGTCGCCGTAGTTCTCCGTGTTCATCCGGATCTTGATCTCGGACTCGTAGTTCGTGAGGGCCTGGAACTCGACCTTGACCTTGGGATAGGTCTTGTTGAACGCGGCGGCGTAGCGGTCCATCGTGCCGTCCTGCACGAGGTCGGTGCGGACGGTGAGGACGGTGATGGTTCCGCTCACCCGGGACGGGTCGTCGGGGGCCTTGGCGTCCGCGCCCTCGGTGCTGCCTCCGGTGCCGGTGCACGCGGCGAGGAGCAGGGTGGCCGCGGCGAGGGCGAGGGTGGCGCGGCGGGTCGCCGGGCCGTTGGTGCGGTGGTCGGTGCGGCGGTTCATGTGCGTCAGCTCCGTTCACGGGACGGACGAGCACGTGCGGGTTGGCTGGTTTCGGCACTCTGACAGCGCTTTCTGAACCGGTAAAGTCTCTATCTCGCCAAGGTTGCGTGCGAGCTTGCGAAAAGATTTCCCGTTGTCTTGGACCGGTTAAGGGAGTGCGCATGGTGGAGGCCACACCGCTCGACGAGGGCTGGGTCCTGCTCCACGAGGGGGCCTCGCTCCCGGCCGCCGTGCCGGGGTGCGTGCACACCGATCTGCTGGCCGCCGGAGTGATCCCGGACCCGTTCCTCGGCCGGAACGAGCCGGAGGTCGCCTGGGTGGGCCGCCGGGAGTGGACGTACGAGCGCGACCTGGACGTCTCGGGTGCCCCGTACGAGCAGACCGACCTCGTCTTCGACGGCCTGGACACGGTCGCCGAGATCCGGCTCGACGGCCGGCTCCTGGGCCGGGTGCGGAACATGCACCGCTCGTACCGGTTCGACGTCACCGGTCTGGCGGGGCGGCTCACGGTCCGGTTCGCCTCCGCGTACACCGAGGCCGAGGCCGTCCGGGGCGAGCTGGGCGAGCGCCCCGGCGCCTACACCGAGCCGTACCAGTACGTGCGCAAGATGGCCTGCTCGTTCGGCTGGGACTGGGGGCCCACGCTGGTGACCGCGGGCATCTGGCGGCCGGTGCGGCTGGAGCACTGGTCGACGGCCCGGATCGCCCGCGTCCGCCCGCTGGTCACCGTCGAGGACGGCACGGGCGTGGTCGAGCTGCGGCTCGACGTGGAACGCACCCGCGTCGAGGCGGACCTCACCGTGGAGGCCCGGGTGGGCGGGACGGTGGCGCGCGCCGCGGTCGACGGCACGACAGGGGTCGTACGGCTGCGGGTGCCGGACGTGGCGCTGTGGTGGCCGCGCGGCTACGGCGCACAGCCGCTGTACGACGTGGAGCTGACGCTGCTGCACGGCACCGACCGGCTGGACGTGTGGCGGCGGCGGGTGGGCTTCAGGACCGTGGAGCTGGACACCTCCGCCGACGAGCACGGCACCGGGTTCACCCTCGTCGTCAACGGCGAGCGCCTGTTCGCGCGGGGCGTGAACTGGATCCCGGACGACGTGTTCCCGTCCCGGGTGACGCGCGCGCGGTACGAGCGGCGGCTGCGGCAGGCTGCGGACGCGGGCGTGGACCTGGTGCGGGTGTGGGGCGGCGGGATCTACGAGGACGACGCCTTCTACGACGTCTGCGACGAACTCGGGCTCATGGTCTGGCAGGACTTCCTCTTCGCGTGTGCCGCCTACCCGGAGGAGCAGCCGCTGCGGGGCGAGGTGGAGGCGGATGCGCGGGAGAACGTCGTCCGGTTGATGCCGCATCCGTCGCTGGTGCTGTGGAACGGCAACAACGAGAACCTGTGGGGGTTTAGGGACTGGGACTGGGAGGGCCCGCTCGCCGGGGACTCCTGGGGGGAGGGCTACTACCTCGGCCTGCTGCCGCGGATCGTCGCCGAGCTGGACCCCACCCGGCCGTACACCGCGGGCAGTCCCTGGTCCGGCTCCTGGGACCATCACCCCAACGACCCGGCGCACGGCACCCACCACTCCTGGGAGGTGTGGAACCGGCAGGACTACGCCGGGTACCGGGCGAGCGTGCCCCGGTTCGTCGCCGAGTTCGGCTGGCAGGCACCCCCCGCCCACGCCACGCTGCGCCGCGCGCTGCCCGGCGAGGAACTCGCCCCCGACTCGCCGGGGATGCTGCACCACCAGAAGGCCGAGGACGGCAACGGCAAGCTGAACCGCGGCCTGGAGCACCATTTCGCTGTCCCGGAGGGCGACTTCGACCGCTGGCACTACCTGACCCAGGTCAACCAGGCCCGCGCGGTCGCCGCCGGCATCGAGCACTGGCGCTCGCACTGGCCCGTGTGCGCGGGCACCGTCGTCTGGCAGCTCAACGACTGCTGGCCCGTCACCTCCTGGGCCGCCATCGACGGCGACGGCCGCGAGAAACCCCTCTACCACGAGCTGAGGCGGGTCTACGCCGACCGGCTGCTGACCGTGCGGGAGGAGCGGGACGGCGGGCTCGTGGTCGCCGTCGTCAACCAGTCCGGCGAGGTGTGGCCGGGTGCGCTGCGGCTGCGCCGGATGAACGTCGAGGGAGAGGTGCTGGGCGCGGCGGAGGTGGGCTTCACGGCGGGGCGGCGCGCGGTCGAGGCGGTGCCGGTGCCGCGCGAGCTGGAGCCGGGCGGGCCGAAGGAGTTCCTGGTGGCGGAGGCGGACGGTGCCTCACGCTCGCTGCGCTTTCCCGCGCCGGACCGGGAGATCCCCTACCCGCGGCCTCGGTTCGAGGTGGCGCTGGTGCCGGGCGGCATCGAGGTGACGGCCCGGACGCTGGTGCGGGACCTGCTGCTCCAGGCCGACCGGCTGCACCCGGCGGCGCGCGCCGACCGGGGGCTCGTGACCCTGCTTCCCGGGGAGCGGGTGACCATCGGCGTGCGGGGCTGGGAGAATCCCGACGCGGCCGCCGCCCGGGCCGCCCTGTACTGCATGGAGCCCTCTCGATGACCGCCGTTCCTGGTCCTCGCGTCACCATCAAGGACGTCGCCGCGCGCGCCGGTGTCTCCAAGGGTGCCGTGTCGCTGGCCTTCAACCACAAACCGGGCCTGTCGCAGGCCACCCGGGAGCGGATCTTCCGGGCCGCCCGGGAGCTGGGCTGGGAGCCGAACCTGACCGCGCGGTCGCTGGCCGGGTCACGGGTGGACGTGGTGGGGCTGGCGATCTGCCGGCCGGCGCGGTTGCTGGGCCTGGAGCCGTTCTACATGGAGTTCGTCTCCGGCGTGGAGAGCGTGCTGACCGAGCACTCCTGCTCCCTGCTGCTGCGCCTGGTGAAGAGCGTGGAGGAGGAGGCCGGGCTGCTGGAGTCCTGGTGGAAGGGGCGGCAGATCGGCGGTTCGATCCTGGTGGACTTCCGCGCGGAGGATCCGCGGGTGCCGGTCGCCGAACGGCTCGGGCTGCCGGTGGTCGCCGTCGGGCATCCGTCGCTGACCGGTTCGCTGACCTCGGTGTGGACGGACGACACGACCGCCGTGGGTGAGGCGGTGCGGTATCTCGCCGCGCTCGGGCACCGGCGGATCGCCCGGGTCGGCGGCGCGGCGGCGCTCGGGCACACGGCGCTGCGCACGGCCGCCTTCGACTCGGTGGCGCGGGAGCTGGGGCTGGCCGGGGCGTGGCAGGTGGCGACCGACTTCTCGGGCGAGGCGGGGGCGCGGGCGACGCGGTCGCTGCTGACCGCCGCCCCGCCGGACCGGCCGACGGCGATCGTGTACGACAACGACATCATGGCGGTGGCCGGGCTGTCGGTGGCGGCGGAGATGGGTCTGCGGGTGCCGGAGGACGTGTCGCTGCTGGCGTGGGACGACTCGCAGCTGTGCCGGCTGACGCATCCGACGCTGTCCGCGATGAGTCACGATGTGCACGGGTTCGGCGCGGAGGTGGCGCGGACGCTGTTCGGGGTGATCACCGGGGACGGTCCGGGGTCGCATCCGGTGCCGACGCCCGTCCTGACGCCGCGCGGGTCGACGGCGCCGCCGGCCCGGTGAGCGGCGGCGTTCCGGCGGCCTTCCGGGTGTGACCTTCACCGCTCCGGGTGGGGGGACTGTGCAGCTACGTTACCCACAAGTAGCATGGGACTGAGCGCGCGCTCAGTGCATGCGTGCCGCAGCAGTGCCACCCCGCACACCCTGGAGGAGAGCCATCGTGCCTCGTACCGTCAGGGACGTCGTCTTCGTCGACGGCGTCCGCACCCCGTTCGGCAAGGCGGGCCCGAAGGGCATCTACCACGAGACCCGCGCCGACGACCTTGTCGTGAAGGCGATCCGGGAGCTGCTGCGCCGCAACCCCGGCCTGGACCCGAAGAAGATCGACGAGGTCGCCATCGCCGCGACCACGCAGATCGGTGACCAGGGCCTGACCCTCGGCCGCACGGCCGGCATCCTCGCCGGTCTGCCGCAGTCGGTCCCCGGCTACTCCATCGACCGGATGTGCGCGGGCGCCCTGACGGCCGTGACGACGACCGCCGGCTCCATCGCCTTCGGCGCCTACGACGCCGTCATCGCGGGCGGTGTCGAGCACATGGGCCGCCACCCGATGGGCGAGGGCGTCGACCCGAACCCGCGGTTCGTCTCCGAGAAGCTGGTCGACGAGTCCGCCCTGTTCATGGGCATGACGGCCGAGAACCTGCACGACCGCTACCCGCAGATCACCAAGCTGCGCGCCGACGAGTACGCGGTCCGCTCCCAGGAGAAGGCCGCCAAGGCGTACGCCAACGGCAAGATCCAGGCCGACCTGGTCCCGATCTCGGTGCGCCGCACCAACCCCGAGGGCGGCGAGACCGGCTGGGGTCTGGTCACCGCCGACGAGCCGATGCGCCCGGGCACCACGCTGGAGAACCTCCAGGGCCTGAAGACGCCGTTCCGTGTGCACGGCCGGGTCACCGCGGGCAACGCGGCCGGTCTGAACGACGGCGCCACCGCCTCGATCATCGCCTCCGAGGACTTCGCGCGCGAGAACGGCCTGCCGGTCAAGATGCGCCTGGTCTCCTACGCCTTCGCGGGCGTGGAGCCGGAGGTCATGGGCTACGGCCCGATCCCGGCCACCGAGAAGGCCCTCGCCAAGGCGGGCCTGTCGATCTCCGACATCGGCCTGTTCGAGATCAACGAGGCCTTCGCCGTCCAGGTCCTGGCCTTCCTGGAGCACTACGGCATCGCCGACGACGACGCGCGCGTCAACCAGTACGGCGGCGCCATCGCCTTCGGCCACCCGCTGGCCTCCTCCGGCGTCCGCCTGATGACGCAGCTGGCCCGCCAGTTCGAGGAGCAGCCGCACGTCCGCTACGGCCTGACCACCATGTGCGTCGGCTTCGGCATGGGCGCGACGGTCATCTGGGAGAACCCGCACTTCGAGGGGGACAAGTGAGCACCACCGCTGAGCTGCTGAAGGGTGCGGCCGAGCTGTTCCCGGACGAGGTCGTCACGCAGGCGCACGTACGCCACTTCGACCTGCCCCTGGGCGTCGGGCGGTTCGCCCTGATCACCCTCGACAACGGGCACGACCACACCAAGCCGACCACCTTCGGCCCCCAGTCGCTGGCGAACCTGAACGCCGCCATCGACCAGGTCGAGAAGGAGGCCGCGGACGGCGAGATCGTCGGTGTCGGCATCACCGGCAAGCCGTTCATCTTCGCCGTCGGCGCCGACCTCAAGGGCGTCGAGCTGCTGAAGGAGTGGGACCACGCCTACGCCATCGGCAAGGGCGGCCACGACGTCTTCAAGCGCCTGTCCGGCCTCGCCGTGCCGACGTTCGCCTACTACAACGGCGCCGCGATGGGCGGCGGCGTCGAGGTCGGCCTGCACTGCACCTACCGCACGGTGTCCGCGGCCGTTCCCGCGTTCTCCCTCCCCGAGGTCTTCCTCGGCCTGGTCCCCGGCTGGGGCGGCTGCACCCTGCTGCCGAACCTGATCGGCGCGGAGAAGGCCGTCTCGGTGATCATCGAGAACAGCCTCAACCAGAACCGGCAGCTCAAGGGCCGGCAGGTCTACGAGCTGGGCATCGCCGACGCGCTCTTCGAGGGCGCGGACTTCCTGGAGCAGTCCCTCATCTGGACGGCGTCCGTCCTCAAGGGCGAGATCGTCGTCGACCGCCCGGTGATCGACCGCGGCGAGGCCTGGGACCAGGCCGTCGCCAAGGGCCGCTTCATCGCGGACTCCAAGGTGCACGGCGCCGCCCCGGCCGCCTACCGCGCCCTGGACATCATCGCCGCCGCCAAGAACGGCGACCTGCAGCAGGGCTACGACGCCGAGGACAAGGCGCTCGCCGACCTGATCATGGGCGGGGAGCTGCGCGCCGGCATCTACGCCTTCAACCTGGTGCAGAAGCGCGGCAAGCGTCCGGCCGGAGCGCCCGACAAGAACCTGGCGCGCCCGGTGACGAAGGTGGGCGTCGTGGGCGCGGGCCTGATGGCCTCGCAGCTCGCCCTGCTCTTCCTGCGCCGCCTGGAGGTCCCGGTCGTCCTGACCGACATCGACCAGGAGCGCGTCGACAAGGGCGTGGGCTACGTCCACGCCGAGATCGACAAGCTGCTCGGCAAGGGCCGGATCAACCAGGACAAGGCCAACCGCCTCAAGGCGCTGGTCACCGGTGTCCTGGACAAGGCCGAGGGCTTCGCGGACGCGGACTTCGTCATCGAGGCCGTGTTCGAGGAGATGGGCGTCAAGCAGAAGGTGTTCGCGGAGGTCGAGGCGGTCGCCCCGGCGCACGCGATCCTGGCCACCAACACCTCCTCGCTGTCGGTGTCGGAGATGGCGTCGAAGCTGAAGCACCCCGAGCGGGTCGTCGGCTTCCACTTCTTCAACCCGGTCGCCGTGCTGCCGCTGCTGGAGATCGTCCGCGGCGAGCAGACGGACGACGCCTCGCTCGCGACCGCGTTCGCCGTCGCCAAGAAGCTGAAGAAGACCGCGGTGCTGGTGAAGGACGCCCCGGCGTTCGTCGTCAACCGCATCCTGACCCGCTTCATGGGCGAGATCCAGAACGTCATCGACGAGGGCACCCCGGTCGACGTCGCGGAGAAGGCGGTCGAGCCGCTGGGCCTGCCCATGTCCCCGCTGGTCCTGCTGGAGCTGGTCGGCCCGGCGATCGGCCTGCACGTCTCCGAGACGCTCAACAAGGCGTTCCCGGACCGCTTCACGGTCTCCCCGAACCTGAAGGCGGTCGTCGAGGCCGGCAAGCGCGGCTTCTACGTCTACGACAGCGGCAAGCCCGAGCTGGACCCGGAGGTCGCCGCGCTGCTGAAGCAGGGCGACACCGTCCTCACCGAGGAGCAGGTCCGCGAGCGCGTCCTGGAGGCGGTGGCCCAGGAGATCGGGCTCATGCTCGACGAGGGCGTCGTGGCCGAGGCCCAGGACATCGACCTGTGCCTGATCACGGGCGCCGGCTGGCCCTTCCACCTGGGCGGCATCACGCCGTACCTGGACCGTGAGGGCGTGTCCGAGCGGGTGAACGGCAAGCGGTTCCTCCCGCAGGGCGTGGCGAGCGTCCCGGCGTAACCCCTTCGCGCGCCTCATCACCGGTGCCCCGCACGCCACTTGGTGTGCGGGGCACCGGTTTGCCGTGGCCGCGGCGGCTGTGCGAGCCTTTGGCCGTACCTTGTGGTGGCTCCTCGTGGAAAGGGCCGGTCATGGCGCGCGGCATGATGCTCGGCATGGTGCTCGGTGACGTCTCCTCGCGCGCTTCGACGCGGGAGCGATAGCCCGGGCCGTCTCCTTCACGCTCCGTCTCCCGCTCCTCGTCGAAGTGCTCTCCGTGCCCCCGCACGTTCGCACACGAGGAGTACGTGGTGTCCGCCACGATCCACTGGACCGAGTCCCACACCGATCACCGTGCCCGCTGGCACTCCGAGAGCGCCGCTCCCCCGCCCGGCCGGGTCGTCGTCGCCGACGACCGGATGAGCGCCGCCACCGCCCACCGCCTGGCCTGCGAGGGCACGGCGCTGCTGTGGCGGGGCGACTACCCGCACGCGCGCCGGCTGCTGACCGCGATGGGCCGCCGGGTCGACCGCAAGCCGCCCCGCCCCGGGAACAGCCCGGCCGAGACCTTCCACCTGCTCCGCAGGGCCCGCGGCCACCGGGCGCGCGTGCTCGGCAGGCTGCTGGTGCGACTGGAGGACGACTACACGCTGCGGCTGCGCCGGGCCCCCGACGTCCGCCGGGCCTGCGCCGAGGCGTACGGCCCGCCGCGCGGCCCCCTGGTGGTCTCCCTGACCGAGCTGCTGGGCGTCGTCGGCGCGTGGCAGTGGCGGGAGAAGGGCGTCGACGTACCGGCGCTCGGCGCCCGGATCCACCCGCACTACGGCGTGTTCTCGCCGGTCAGAGGCGAGTACGTCGATCTCGTCGCGCGCGCCCCGCTGCCCCCGTCGGCGCACCGCCGCACCGCGTTCGACCTCGGCACGGGCACCGGAGTGCTCGCGGCGCTGCTGGCCCGCCGGGGCGTCGGCCGCGTGGTGGCCACCGACGCCGGCCCGCGCGCCCTGGCCTGCGCCCGCGACAACGTCCGCCGGCTGGGCCTGGACGGGCGGGTGCGGATCACCGGCCCCTGTCTGTATCCGCGGGGCCGGGCGAGCCTCGTCGTCTGCAATCCGCCCTGGATCCCCGCCCGCCCGTCCTCCGCCCTGGAGCAGGGCGTGTACGATCCGGACAGCGCCATGCTGCGCGGCTTCCTCGCCGAGCTGACGGACCGTCTGGAGCCGGGCGGCGAGGGCTGGTTGATTCTCTCGGACCTCGCCGAGCGCCTCGGCCTGCGACCGCCCGGCGAACTCGCGCGCCTCATCGCGTCGTCGGGGCTGCGTGTCGCCGGCCGGCTGGACACCCGGCCACGGCATCCCCGGGCCGGGGACACCACCGATCCCCTGCACGCCGCGCGGAGCGCGGAGATCACCTCGCTGTGGCGGCTGACACCGGCCTGACGCCCGGCGGGCCGGCAAGGACGCAGGCGGACCGCGCGGACCTGCGCGGACTCGAATCCGCGCGGGTCACACCGTCTGCCAGGCCGACAGGGCCAGACCCGGCTCGTCCTTCTGGCGGGCGACGCGCAGTTCGCCGTCGGGGGTGAGTGTCGCGGCCACCACGCGGCCCTCGGCGTCCTCCGTGACCGCGACGCGGGAGCCGGCGGGCAGCCGCGGGCCGGACTCGGTCCACCACAGGCCCGCGGACTCCCGCTCGGTCGGGTAGGCGGCGAAGGCCACCCGGCCGGAGGCGGAGCGCTGGGCGAGGAGGGTGCAGTCGTGCCCGTCGAGGACGCACCGCACGGCCGACACCGGGCCGGGCCCCGCGGCGGCGAGCAGGGCGGCCGGGTCGCCGTCCGGGCGCCAGGCGTACAGCATGCCCTCGGGGTCGGCGTAGAAGAGGGTGGTGTGTTCCTTGGAGGTGGGCAGGGCGGCCAGGGTGCCGGGCTCGACGCGCACCGGCACCGGGTCGGCCATCACCGGACGGGCGCCCGGCTCCTCCTGGAGCCAGCGCACGATGCCGGCGGGGCTCGTGCCGTACAGCTCGACGAAACCCGACTCCCCGGTGACGGCGACGAGTTCCTCGTGCACCTTGGAGCCCTTCAGGTCGTGCCACGCGTTCCAGCCGCCGCGGACCTTCTGGTTGACGGTGTGGACGCCCTTGCCGCGGTTGCCGACGAAGACGTACGCCCGTCCGTCGGCGTCGACGGCGACCGCGGGCCGGCCGGTGCGCGGTCCCTTCTTGTCCGGGTGGCCGATGGGGAGCCAGTCGAGGGCGGCGAGGTGCGCGCGGAAGTGGGTGGAGTGCACCAGGCCGGCCTCGTCGCCGGTGGTGGGCCGCCAGGCCACCAGGTGCGCGTAGCGGTCGGCGCCCCGGCCGACGGCGAGGACGGGATGCAGGCGCTGGTCGCCGCCCACCTTGCGCCACGGCAGCCAGTCGCCGCCCGGGTGGCGCTCCGCCCGGCACCACACGGAGTCGTCGCGCGTGGTGTAGACGCCGAGCCGGCCGTCGCGGCCGCGTATGAGCCAGTCGCCGTTCACTGTACGGACCGTTGACACGGCCCCACTCTAATCGGGTGCCCGGTGCCGACTTCCGGCCGGGCTGGGCCCGTGGGAGGGCCCGTGCGACCCTGGGGGCATGAGTACCCCGCTGTTGGTCATCGTGGACGCCGCGAACGTCGTCGGGTCGGTGCCCGACGGGTGGTGGCGGGACCGGCTCGGGGCGGCACGGCGGCTGCGGGACCGGCTGGCGGCGGACGGCATCCCGGGCCGTCCGGAGCCCACCGAGATCGTGCTGGTGGTGGAGGGCGCGGCGCGCGGCGTGGAATCGGTGCCCGGTGTCCGCGTCGAGGCGGCGCCCGGCAGCGGCGACGACCGCATGGTGGAGCTGGTCGCCGAGGCGGGCGACCGCCCCTGCCTGGTCGTCACGGCCGACCGCGAACTGCGCCGCCGGGTGACGGACCTGGGGGCGGAGGTCACCGGGCCGCGCACGGTGCGCGGCTAGGGGGTGTCCGCAAAGTCGCGTCGTCCGCCCTGAGGGCGGGTCTCGCGGCGTCTGGTGCGTGCTCTCGGCGTGCCGGGCGGACGCCCGCGTACTGGTCGTACTCGGGTGTTCGCCCGGTGCGGCGAGAGGGCGTGCCAGGCGTCGCGAGACAGACGCGACTTTGCGGACACCGCCTAGGGGGTGCGAACCGGCGGGGCCGCGGCACCGCGGGCGGCGTCCTGCCCGCGGGGCCGCGGCGTCGGGGGTTGGCGTGGTGCGGTCGTCAGCGGCCGGAGTTGTCCACGGTGACGCAGGTGGTGCGGGTGAGCACCGCGACCGTTTCGTTGCCGCAGTTGTTGCTGTGGCCCGAGGCGTTGCGGGCGAACAGGAGGTTGGACAGGATGCCGCCGCTGGGGCCCACCTGGTCGCCGCCGCCCGTGCCGTTGTCCTCGGCCACGCAGGTGCGCTCCTTCAGCAGCGCCAGCTTGCCCGTGCCGCAGAGGTTGGCGTGGCCGGACGAGTTGCGGCCCGACAGGTTGGACAGCACACCGCCGGCCCCTCCGTCACCGTCACCGGCATGGGCCGTGGCCAGTCCGGCGGGGACCGCCATCAGCAGGCCCACCATCGAAGCCACCACCGCGATACGCCGTGCGCCGTACATCTCTCTTGGTTTCCTTTCGCTGGAGCACTTCCGGCCGTCTGGTCCGGTCACCTGACGTAACGACGCAGGGGATCACCGGGATGGGCTTCGTCGAGGTGAAATATCCGCAAGGCGGTTGATCGGCTCCTCCTATGGGATGCCCCGGACCCGTCGCCGTTGACGCGGGCGCGCGGCGGTCCCGCTGTGGCTGCACCCGGCGCAGCGAGCCCGGCCCCGGTGGGTCCCGACCGGCCGGTACGGCAGTCCCGGCGCTCAGGACACCCGTGCGTACAGCACCGCCCCGTCCACCGTGCCCACCACCCGGTACCGGTCCGTCAGCAGCCTGCGCAGGGTGGGCACATGTGCGGGGGCGTAAGGCTTGCCGCGGGAGTCGTCGACGATCAGGGCGGGCGCGCGGGCCGTCATCTCGCGGCGGAACACCGGCCAGGCCCCGTCGACGGCGTACCGCTCGCCGACGCGGGCGCCGTCGCGTCCGCCGCTGTAGTTGGTGAGCAGTCCGGCGGTGAGATAGCGGCTGGCGGGGGCGCGTCGGGCGAGCCAGTACGTCTCCGGGTGCATGCCCCAGATCAGCACGGGGTCGCGGGGGCCGGTGCGGCGGGCGGCGGCCTCGGCGACCCGCTGGGCGTGGGTGAGTTCGGCGCGCGGTGCGGTCAGGCCCCAGGTGAGGAAGACGGCGCAGGCGCAGGCGGAGACGAGGACGGCGGTCCGGTGGCGTGCCCAGGGCTCGGTGTGCAGCGCCGCGGTGGCCAGCAGGGCGAGCGGGGGCAGGAGTTGCAGGTAGTAGTGGCCGAAGAAGTGGAAGCCGGTCAGCACCGCGCCGGCCGACGCGGCCAGCCACAGCCACAGGTCGGCGGAGGCGGCGCGCGGGGCCCGCGCGACGGCGGCGAGCAGGCCCGCACAGGCCGCCGCGAGGAGGCCCGCGTTGCCGAGGGCGCGGGTCAGGGCGTGCAGCGGGGAGCCGGAGAAGGCGGCATAGGCGGTGGAGCCGGTGACCGTCCAGAAGAGGAATCCGGCCGGGTCGGTGAGCAGGGCGGCGCCGAGGACGGGCAGGGCCGCACCGGCGGCCAGGCGGGGTGCCGCGGTGCGGGCGGCGCCCGAGGTGACGCACAGCCAGAGGACGGGGAGCAGCACCGCGCCGCCGGTCTGCTTCGCGAGGACGGCGCAGCCGACGGCCACGCCGGCCGCCGTCCAGCGGCGCCGGTCGGCGCACCACATGGCGGCGGCGGTGCCCGGCAGTATGAACACCTCGAAGCCGGCGGCCTGCGCGTCCTCGGGGTTGAGTCCGACGGACACCAGCAGGTAGAGCACTCCGGCGGTGCGGCCGGCGCGGTCGCCCCAGCGGCGGCGGGCCAGTGCGGCCAGCAGGGCGGCGGTGAGGAGCTGGGCGAGGACCGCGAGCACCCGGACAGAGGTGAGCGATCCGGAGCCGGTCACCGCGAAGGCCGCCTCGTACAGCCAGGGCACGAGCGGGGGCTTGCGGTCGACGACCGTTTCGTACAGCTGTCCGCCGTGGGCGAGTATCCGCGCCTGGACCGCGAGATAGCCCTCGTCGGGGTTCCACAGCGGCCGGGTGAAGGAGGGCACGCGGGTGAGGCAGGCGAGCACCGCGAGCGCGGGCAGCAGCCGCCGCCAGTAGCCGCGGCCCGCGCGCGGCGGGGTGACGGCGGGGGCGGGGGCGAGGACCTGGGCGGGCATGCGCCGTACGCTATCCGGCCCCGCACTTCCCGCCGAAGCGGGACATACGGGGCCGAAGGGCCAGCGGCTCGGTGACGCGCCGTGACGGGAGTCCGGCTAGCGGTCCTCGCGGGGGTGGCCCTCGGTGACGTCCTGCACCGTGGTCTCCTGGTGCCGGCCGAGCCGGCTGTGGGTGCGGCCGTAGAGGAAGTACAGGACGAAGCCGGCCGCCATCCAGATGCCGAAGCGCACCCAGGTCTCGGCGGGCAGGTTCAGCATCAGCCACAGCGAGGCGCCCACGGACAGGATCGGGACCACCGGTACCCACGGGGTGCGGAAGGAGCGGTGCAGGTCGGGCCGGGTGCGGCGGAGGATGATCACGCCGATGGCCACCACCACGAAGGCGAACAGGGTGCCGATGTTGACCAGGGCCGCCAGTTCGGTGAGCGGGGTGAAGCCGGCGAGGATCGCGATGACCACGCCGAGCAGGATGGTCGGGCGGTGCGGGGTGCGGAACTTGGGGTGGACGCGGGAGAAGAAGCGGGGCAGCAGTCCGTCCCGGCTCATCGCGAAGAACACGCGGGTCTGGCCGAGCAGCAGGATCATGCAGACCGTGGTCAGGCCGACGGCCGCGCCGAAGCTGATGAAGCCCGCGTACCAGGGGTGCCCGGTGGCCTTGAAGGCGTCGGCGAGCGGGGCGTCCACGGACAGCCGGCTGTAGTGCTGCATACCGGTGACGACGATGGACACGGCGACGTACAGCGCGGTGCAGATGGCCAGGGAGCCGAGGATGCCGCGCGGCATGTCGCGCTGCGGGTTGCGGGTCTCCTCGGCGGCGGTCGCCACCACGTCGAAGCCGATGAAGGCGAAGAACACGACGGAGGCGGCGGTGAAGATGCCCATCACGCCGAAGTTGGAGGGCGCCCAGCCGAACATGAGCTGGATCAGCGGCGACTGCAGGCTGTCCCCGGCGGGCACCGGCTGCGCCTCCGGGACGAACGGGTCGTAGTTGGAGCCCTTGATGAAGAAGGCGCCCGCGATGATCACGACGAGGACGACGGTCACCTTGATGGCGACGACGATCGAGGTGACCCGCGCCGACAGCTTGACGCCGACCACGAGGATGGCGGTGAGCAGCAGCACCAGCACCGCGGCGAGGATGTCGAAGCCGAAGCCGTCGGCGCCCTCCCGGCTGCCGAGCGCCGCGGGCATCTCCCAGCCGGCGTTCGCCATCAGCGACTGCATGTAGCCGGACCAGCCGACGGCCACCACCGCCGTGCCGAGCGCGAACTCCAGGACGAGGTCCCAGCCGATGATCCAGGCGGGCAGCTCGCCGAGGGAGGCGTACGAGAAGGTGTAGGCGGACCCGGCGACCGGGACCGTGGAGGCGAACTCGGCGTAGCAGAGCGCGGCGAGCGCGCAGGCGACGCCGGCCGCGACGAACGCCAGGGCCACGGCGGGGCCGGCGTTGTTCTTGGCGACCGTGCCGGTCAGCACGAAGATGCCGGTACCGATGATGACACCGACACCGAAGACCGTCAGGTCCAGGGCCGACAGGGATTTCTTGAGTGCGTGCTCCGGCTCCTCGGTGTCGAGGATGGACTGTTCGACCTTCTTCGTCCGGAAGAGGGTGCTGCTCACGGGGGTACCTCCCACGCTTGTCGTCCTCGACATGATCGAGAGGGGGCGTGGTACGTATGTCCCGACGCGTGCAGTATCACGCGAACGGGCCGGTTTCACCACTCTTGGCAGTGGCGGAATCGGCCCGTTCGGCGGTGCGCGGTGCGGTGTCAGTCGCGGGCGGCCTCGATCTCGTCGGCCGCGGCCCGCTCGTACCTGCCGTCCAGCTTGGACACCAGACCGGTGACCTGGCGGGCGATGTCCGGGGCGGTCAGGCCGATCTCCGCCATCACCTCGGCGCGCGAGGCGTGGTCGAGGAAGCGCGGCGGGATGCCGAAGTCGCGCAGCGGGACGTCGACGCCCGCGTCGCGCAGCGCCTGGGCGATCGCGGAGCCGACGCCGCCGACGCGGGAGTTGTCCTCGACGGTGACGACGACCCGGTGCCGATCGGCGAGCGGGGCCAGGGCCTCGTCGACCGGCTTGACCCAGCGCGGGTCGACGACGGTGGTGGAGATGCCCTGCCGGTCGAGCAGGCTCGCGACCTCCAGGCACATCGGCGCGAGCGCGCCGACGGAGACCAGGAGCACGTCCGGGCGGTCGGTGCCGGGCTCGCGCAGCACGTCCATGCCGCCGACCTTGCCGACGGCCGGTACGGCGGGGCCGACGGCGCCCTTGGAGAAGCGGACCACGGTCGGCGCGTCCGTGACCTCGACGGCCTCGCGGAGCTGGGCGCGGACCTGGTCGGCGTCGCGCGGCGCGGCGAGCCTGAGGCCCGGGACGACCTGGAGGATCGACATGTCCCACATGCCGTTGTGGGAGGCGCCGTCGGTGCCGGTGATGCCCGCGCGGTCCAGCACGAAGGTGACGCCGCACTTGTGCAGGGCCACGTCCATCAGCACCTGGTCGAAGGCGCGGTTGAGGAAGGTGGCGTAGACGGCGAAGACCGGGTGCAGTCCGCCGGTGGCCAGGCCGGCGGCGGAGACGGCGCCGTGCTGCTCGGCGATGCCGACGTCGTAGACCCGCTCCGGGAAGCGCTTGGCGAACTTGTCGAGGCCGACCGGCTGGAGCATGGCGGCGGTGATGGCGACGATGTCCTCGCGCTCCTCGCCCAGCTTGACCATCTCGTCGCCGAAGACGGAGGTCCAGTCGGCGCCTGCGGTGGCGATGGGCAGGCCCGTGTCGGGGTGGATCTTGCCGACGGCGTGGAAGCGGTCGGCCTCGTCCTGGAGGGCGGGCTGGTAGCCGCGGCCCTTCTCGGTGAGGCAGTGCACGATGACCGGGCCGCCGAACCGCTTGGCGCGGGCCAGCGCGGACTCCAGGGCCTCGATGTCGTGGCCGTCGATCGGGCCGACGTACTTCAGGCCCAGGTCCTCGAAGAGGCCCTGCGGGGCGATGAAGTCCTTCAGGCCCTTCTTGGCGCCGTGCAGGGTGTCGTAGAGCGGCTTGCCGACGACCGGGGTGCGCTCCAGCACCTCCTTGGTGCGGGCCAGGAAGCGCTCGTAGCCGTCGGTGGTGCGCAGGGTCGCGAGGTGGTTGGCGAGGCCGCCGATGGTCGGGGCGTAGGAGCGCTCGTTGTCGTTGACGACGATGACGAGCGGGCGGTCCTTGGCGTCGGCGATGTTGTTCAGCGCCTCCCAGGCCATGCCGCCGGTCAGCGCGCCGTCACCGATCACGGCGACGACGTGGCTGTCGCGTTTGAGCAGCTCGTTGGCCTTGGCGAGGCCGTCGGCCCAGCCGAGCACCGTGGAGGCGTGGCTGTTCTCGATGACGTCGTGCTCGGACTCGGCCTGCGAGGGGTAGCCGGACAGGCCGCCCTTCATCTTCAGCTTCGAGAAGTCCTGCCGCCCGGTGAGCAGCTTGTGCACGTAGGACTGGTGGCCGGTGTCCCACAGCACCTTGTCCTTCGGCGAGTCGAAGACGCGGTGCAGGGCGATGGTCAGCTCCACCACGCCGAGGTTCGGGCCGAGGTGGCCGCCGGTCTTGGAGACCGCGTCGACGAGGAAGGTCCGGATCTCCCCGGCCAGCTGGTCCAGCTCCTCCAGGCTGAGCCGGTCCAGATCGCGCGGTCCCCTGATGCGGGTCAGCAGCGGCACCCGTGCCTCCTTGCAGTAGAGCTGTTGAGCTGTTGCCGGGCTCGTCGAGTCTAATGTTCTCCCCGGCACGGCTGTGCCCGGCACCGCCTTTGGCGCCGGGCACAGGTTCACGTGAGAGACGGGCATCGTCCCTCAGGGGCGTGACGCCCCGGGCGGAGCGCTACGCGCGGCCCGCCGTCTTCTGCGTCTTGCGGGTGATCGAGTCGATCACCACCGTGGTGAGCAGCACACCCGCGGTGATCATGTACTTCACCGGCTCGGCGATGGACTCCAGCTGGAGGCCGTACTGGATGGAGACGATCACCAGGACACCCAGCAGGGCGTTCCAGGTGCGGCCCCGGCCGCCGAACAGCGACGTGCCGCCGATCACGGCCGCGGCGATCGCGTTCATCAGCAGGTCGCCGGTGCCGGCGCTCTGGTTCGCCGAGGCGATCTTGGAGGCCAGGAAGAGACCGCCGATCGCGGCGAAGCCGCCGGAGATCGCGAACACCGAGATCCGGACCGCGGTGACGTTGATGCCGGCGCGCCGGGAGGCCTCGACGCTGCCGCCGAGGGCGAACACCTTGCGGCCGTAGGTGGTGCGGCGCAGCACGAAGTCCGTCGCCACCAGGAACACCAGGAAGATCACCGTGGCCAGCGGCAGGCCCTTGTACTGGTTGTACATGAAGGCCGCGGCGAAGGAGATCACCGCGAGCAGCGCGGTCCGCAGGATCGTCTCGTTGAGCGGCCGGGACGGGATGCCCGCGGCCTCGCGGCGCCGGTTGCTCAGGAACGAGGTGATGAAGAAGACCACGGTCACCACGGCCGCCAGACCGTACGCGGCGGCGATGTCGGTGAAGAAGTACGTGGTCAGCTTGCCGATGAAGCCGTCGCTGTCGAGGTTGATCGTGCCGTTCTCGCCCAGCGTCTGGAGCATGAAGCCCAGCCAGAAGAGCAGACCGGCCAGGGTGACCGCGAAGGCGGGCGCGCCGAGCACGGCGAAGAAGAAGCCGTGTGCCGCGCCGATGGCCGCGCCCGCGGCGACGGCGAACAGGACGGCGATCCACTCCGGCCAGCCCTGGTTGACCGCGAGGACGGCCGCGATGGCGCTGGCGGCGCCGCTGACCGAGCCGACGGACAGGTCGATCTCGCCGAGCAGCAGCACGAAGACGATGCCGACGGAGATCATGCCGGTGCCGACCATCGTGACGGTGATGTCACTGATGTTCTGCGCCGACAGGAACGCGTCGTTCAGGCTCTGGAAGATGACGCAGATGATGACCAGGCCGAGGATGACCGGGATCGAGCCCAGCTCGCCGGCGCGCATCTTGCGCTTGAACTCGGTCCAGTAGCCGAGCAGGCCCTCCTCGCGGACGAGGAGGCGGGGGTCGACCGCGGTGACCGCGTCGGCGGCCGCCTCGGGGTTCTCCACGATGTGCTCGTCCTTCGTGGCCGT
The DNA here is from genome assembly GCF_011193355.1 of Streptomyces sp. JB150. Taxonomy (GTDB): domain Bacteria; phylum Actinomycetota; class Actinomycetes; order Streptomycetales; family Streptomycetaceae; genus Streptomyces. The sequence goes on along the minus strand of NZ_CP049780.1, from coordinate 5,882,378 downwards.
GGTGGAGGTCTTGTCGGTGCTCACTTGGAAACCTCCCCGTTGGTGCGTGCCGCACGGCGGGTCACGGCGTTGTCGGTGGCGCCGGTGATGGCGGAGATGATCTCCTCCTGCGAGGTCGTCTTGACCTCGAAGACGCCGTTGTTGCGGCCGAGTCGCAGGACCGCCACCTTGTCGGCGACGGCCTTGACGTCGGCCATGTTGTGGCTGATCAGGATGACGGCGTGGCCGCGCTCGCGGAGCCGCTCGACCAGGTCGAGCACCTGGGCGGTCTGCTCCACGCCGAGGGCGGCGGTGGGCTCGTCGAGGATGACCAGCTTGGGCTCGCCGAGCATCGAACGGGCGATGGCCACGGTCTGGCGCTGGCCGCCGGAGAGCGAGGCGATCGGGATCCGGACACTGGGGATGCGGATCGACAGGGTCTTCAGCAGTTCGCGGGAGCGGCGCTCCATCTCGACCTCGTCGAGGACGCCCCACTTCCTCAGCTCACGGCCGAGGAAGAGGTTGCCGACCACGTCGATGTTGTCGCACAGCGCGAGGTCCTGGTAGACGGTCGCGATGCCCAGGGCCTGGGCGTCGTGCGGCTTGTTGATCGTGACGGGCTTGCCTTCCCATTCGATGACGCCCTCATCGATGGGGTGCACGCCGGCGATCGTCTTGACCAGCGTGGACTTTCCGGCGCCGTTGTCGCCGACCAGGGCGACCACCTCACCGGCGTGGATCTCGAGCTCTACGTCGGTGAGCGCCTGGACGGCACCGAACCGCTTGGAGACCCCGCGCAACGCCAGCACGGGCGTAGCGGACACGTGAACCATCTCCTTCGCCGCCTGACCCGGCGGGAGGTTGTGCAGAAGTTTGGGGGGTGGGCCGGGAGAACGCTCTCCGGCCCCGGATGTTCCGACCGGCGCCCCGCACGAGCTTGCGGGGCTTTGATGACGCGGGGCGCCGGCGGAGCCTTGGGTGACGCGGCCGTCCGGCGGGAGGTCGCCGCTGCGCACTCCCGCGGGACCGGTTCCGCTTAGTTCAGGCCGATCTTCTCGCAGGCCGCCTTGTACTTGGCGGTGCAGATCTCGTCGACCGTGTAGACGCCGTCCTTGATGACGGTGTCCTTGATGTTCTCCTGGGTCAGCGAGGTGACGTCGACCAGCACGGCCGGGACGTCCTTGGCGCTGTCGCTGGAGACCTTGTCCTTGGCGATGGAGTTGAGGTCCTCGCCCTTGGCGAGCGCGACGGCCATCTCGGCGGCGGCCTCGGCCTCCGGCGCGTACGGCTTGTAGACGCTCATGAACTGCTCACCGGCGACGATGCGCTGCACGGCGGCCAGCTCGGCGTCCTGGCCGGTGACCGGGGCCTTGATGCCGGCGGCCTTCAGGGCGGTGATGATGCCGCCGGCCATGCCGTCGTTGGCGGAGTAGACACCGACGATGTTCTTCTTGCCGAGCGCCGAGATCGCCGCCTCCATGTTGGCGTTGGCGTTGTCCGGCGACCACTCCTTGGTGTCGTACTCCTTGCCGATCTTCACCTTGCCGTCGAGGACGGAGTGCGCGCCCTCCTTGAACTGGGCGGCGTTCGGGTCGGTGACGGAGCCGTTCATCATGACGATCTGGCCGTCCTTGGCCTTGTCGCCGAGCTCCTCCAGCAGGGCCTCGCCCTGGGTCTTGCCGACCTGGACGTTGTCGAAGGAGGTGTAGGCGCTGATCGGACCCTCGGCGAGGCGGTCGTACGCCACGACCTTGATGCCGGCGTCGACGGCCTTCTGGACGGAGTTCTTGATCGCCTTGGCGTCCACGGCGTCCAGGATCAGCACGTCCACCTTGTTGGTGATCATCGTGTCGACCTGCTGGGCCTGGAGGTTGGCGTCCTGCCGGGCGTTGTTGTACTCGACGGTCGCCTTGTTGTCCGTCAGCTCCTTGATCTTCTTCTCGATCAGGGGCCGGTCGAACTTCTCGTACCGGGCGGTCTTGTTCTCCGGCAGGAGCAGACCGATCTTGATGTCGTCGCCCTTGGCGGGGGCGGAGCCGGTGGAGTCGTTGCCGCCGCCGGCCTCCTCAGCGCTGCCACAGGCGGCGAGAGAGATCGCCATCGCGCCCGAGGCGATGGCTACGGCGGCACGACGCATACGCGTGTTCACTTCAGAAACCTCCCTGACGAGGCCGCGTCGTTGCGGCCGAGGTGGCTGGAAGTCAACTCGGCCACACGTGCGACGTCAAGAAGTAAATCCTTAACGGGTTGGCAACGGTGCCATCCGTTCTCTAAGTGAAGGCAGGGCTGGTGGCGGGAAGCGCCCCCGACGCGCTTCCGTCCAAAAGGGTCGAGTCACCCATCTCGCTGAGGGCGAGAGCGAGCGCCCCGAGCACCTCCGCGCGGCCCCCAAGTGCCCCGGGAAGGACGGACAGTTGGCGCGCCGCGCTGGGGATCGCGTAGCGGCCGACGGACTCCCTGATGGGCCCGAGAACCAGCTCTCCGGCCTCGGCGAGATCGCCACCGAGGACGACCCGGCTCGGGTTCAGAAGGTTGCAGAGGTTGGCGACTCCACTGCCGATGTGGCGGCCGACGTCGGCGATCACCCGACGGCAGCCCGGGTCTCCGTCCCGCGCCAGCCGGACGACACCCTCCATGGTCAGATCCGTGCCGTGACTGGACTGGAGCAGCGGCAGCACATAGCGCGCGGCCGCGAAGGTCTCCAGACAGCCGCGGTTTCCGCAGCGGCAGACGGGGCCGGATTCATCAAGGGTAATATGCCCGATTTCTCCCGCTGTGCCGCCGGGTCCCCGGTAGATCTTCCCGTCGATCACCAGGCCCGCGCCGACACCGCTGGAGACCTTGATGTACGCCAGGTCCCGCACGCCCTTGCCGCTGCCCCACACCAGTTCGCCCAGCGCGCCCAGGTTGGCGTCGTTGTCCACGTGCACCGGCACGCCGAGCCGCCCCCGCAGCTCCTCGGCGGGCCGGGCGCCGGTCCAGCCCGGCAGGATGGCGGTCGAGCCGAGCTGGCCGGACTCCACGTCGATCGGGCCGGGCACGCCGAGACCCACCCCGGCGATCTTCGTACGGTCCACTCCCGTGGCCGCGATCAGTCGGTTGACCAGCTCTTCCGCCCGGTCGAAGCCCTGTGCGGCGGAGGCGTCGACGTCCAGCGGCTCGGACTCCTCGGCCAGCACCTGATGGGCGAGGTTGCCCACCGCCACCCGGAGGTGGGTGTGGCCGAAATCGACGCCGATCACGATGCCGGCGTCCCCGCTCAGACTGACGCTGCGCGCCCGCCGGCCGCCCGCGGAGGTGGGCGTGACCTCGACGGTTCCGCCGTCCTTCAACTCCCGCACGATGTTCGAGACGGTCGCCGCGGACAGGCCCGTCGTCCTCGCGATCTCCGCCTGGGTGAGGGATCCCGCCAGCCGCACGGCTCGTACGACCCGCTCCAGGTTGGCTCGGTGCAGCGACGACTGCGACCCCGGAGTCTCCACGACGACCTCCTGCGCGCGGGACCGCAGCGATGAGGCCCCGTCTATGTCCAACTAGTGAACTCTAAGCTGAGCCGTCCGGGGCACCTCCCGTCAAGAGGTTGAACAGTTTCCGGGAGCAGGCACACACCCGCGCGCGCCGGGGCCGTCTCCCGTCCCTCCCGCACTTACGCGACGCGACGCCTACTGGTCGCCCCGCACACCGGACCGGACACTGGGACGGCGCACGACCGCATGACGAGGACGGAGAGGACCCGCCCATGAGGTTCAGTTACGCGCTGTTACCCGACTACCCGCTCCAGGAGTCGCTGGCCTCCATCAGGCTCGCCGACGAGCTGGGCTTCCACGCCTGCTACGCCGCGGACGAGACCTGGCACAAGGACATGTGGCTGCTGTTCGCCGTGGCGGCCGGCCAGACCCGGCACATCCGCCTCGGACCGAGCGTCTCCCCGGTCACCCTGCGGGAGCCGACCCTGATCGCGCAGTCCCTGGCCACCCTCGACGAACTCTCCGGCGGCCGCGCCGAGGCGGTGCTGTCCAGCGGGAACTTCGGCCTCCTCGCCCAGTACGGCATCGACTGGACCCGCACCCGGCCCCTGTCCCGCGTCAAGGAGGCCCTGCACGTGGTGCGGACGCTGCTGGACGAGGGCACCATCACCCACCGCGGCGAGTTCTACCGGTACGACGGGCTGTTCACCTTCGCCCGCCCCGTCCAGCGGCGCGTGCCCCTGAAGCTCGGCGCCATGCGCGGCCCCCGGTCCTTCGAGGCGGCCGGTGAGCTGTCCGACGGGTGCCATCACGCGCTCAGCTACACCGCGGAGGCGTACGCGTACGCGGTCCGCCACATCAGGGCGGGGGCCGAGCGGGCGGGCAAGGACTGGCGCTCCCTGGACATCGGCGCCTGGGTGGTGTTCGCCACCGGACCCGAGTCCGGGCCGGCGAAGGAGGCGGCCCGCAGCATGGTGGGCATCTACGCCTCCTCCATGCCGGAGGAGCAACTGCGCCGCAACGGTGTCGACCCGGCCGAGCTGAAGCCGGTCATCGAGGCGATCGGCGCGGGCGACCTCGCGCGGGGCATCGACCTCACCCCGCCCGAGGTCGCCGAGCGCCTGTCCATCGCGGGCACGCCGGGAGAGTGCCTGGAGAAGATCCGCACCCAGATCGCCCCCACCGGCGTGAACCACCTCATCTGCGCCGTCACCGACCGCCGGCTGGTGCGGACCTTCACCGGCCGGGAGCTGGACGGCGTGGCGGGCGTGGACGAGCAGCTGCGGCTCATCGGCGAGCGGATCATGCCGGCGCTGGCCTGAACGGGCGCGGTGCCGGGTCCGGCCCTCGGAGGGGGGCGGGACCCGGCACCACTCGGGTCACTTCAGGGTCGCCGAGGTCAGGCCCGCCTGCACCTGGCGCTGGAAGGACAGGTAGACCACCAGCATCGGGATCATGGCGATGGTGACGCCCGCGAAGAGCACGGGCAGGTCGGAGGCGTACCCCTGCTGCTGCTGGAGCTGGATCAGTCCCTGGGTGAGCACGTAGCGCTCGGGGTCGTCGCCGCTCTGCGGCTGCATCAGCACCGTCGGCAGGATGAACTGGTTCCACTGGCCCAGCGTATTGAAGATGCCCACGCTGATCAGGCCGGGCTTGGCCATCGGCAGCATGACCTGGAAGAACGTCCGGGTGTGCGAGGCCCCGTCCAGGATCGCCGCCTCGAACACCGCCGTCGGCAGGGTCCGGAAGAAGGCGTGCATGAAGAAGACCGTGAACGGCATGGAGTAGGCGACGTACACCAGGACCAGGCCCTGGTAGGTGTTGAGCATGTCCAGCCGTTTGACCATGAAGAACAGCGGGACCAGGGCCAGGAAGACCGGGAACATCGCGCCCGCGACGAAGAAGTAGTACAGGAACCGGTTGCCCGGGAACGGGTAGCGGGCCAGGACGTACGCGGCCATCGAGCCGAACAGCATCGTCAGCGGCACCGAGAAGGCGAGCACGATGACGGTGTTGAGGAAGTAGTCGCCGATGCCCTTGTCCCAGGCCCGGGTGAAGACGTCGAACGTCCAGTTCTGCGGCCAGCCGAAGGCCGACCCGGCGATCTGGGCGTCGGTCTTGAAAGAGCTGAGGACCAGCCACAGCAGCGGCAGGACGATCATCAGGGCCCACAGGGCGAGGAAGCCGTGCGAGAAGGCGTTCAGGGTGACGCCCTCGCCGCGCCGCTCGCCCGCCCGCGGCGGGACCTTCGCCACGGACGGCTCGGCGGCGGGGGCCGGGACGGTTTCCTTCAGGGGTGCGCTCATGTCATCTCTCCCGCTCAGAACTCGATGCGCTCGCGGCGGGTGGCGCGCAGCATGACCACGGACACGATCAGGGTCAGCAGCAGCATGACCACGCCCATGGCGCAGGCGTAGCCGCTCTTGCCGAAGTAGAGGAAGTTCCGCATCATCACGGTCGCCATGACCTCGCTGTGGTGGTCGGGGCCGCCGCCGAACTCACCGGAGGTCATGGTCGAGACGAGGATGAACATGTCCATCGCCGCGATGCCGAGATAGACCCAGGCCGTCTGCACGGAGTCCCACAGCAGCGGCAGGGTGATGCGGAAGAAGGACTGGGCGCGGCCGGCGCCGTCGATGAGCGCGGCCTCGTAGATGTCCCTCGGGATGGACTGCATGGCGGCCGAGAACAGCACCAGGTAGAAGCCGACGCCGTGCCAGACGACCACCACGATCAGCGCCCAGAGGACGAAGTCCGGTTCGTTCAGCCACTCCACCGGCCGGTCCGCGTCCACCAGGCCGAGCGTGACCAGCGCGCCGTTGAGCATGCCGCCGCTGTCGCTGCGGTAGACCGCGCGGAACAGCACGGCGAGGATCGCCAGCGACAGCACCTGCGGGAAGAAGTAGACGACCTTGTAGAACCGGGCCCCGGCCACTCCGGCCACCCCGCCGGCCCGGCCGCGGCCGCCCGCGTTCAGCATGAACGCGAAGAACAGCGCGAGCAGGATGGTGATCACCGGGATGAAGACCAGGAACAGGATGTTGTGCCAGATGGCGCCCATGAAGATGTCGTCCTGGAACAGCGCCTTGTAGTTGTCCAGCCCGACAAAGCCGAAGGTCTGTGACTGGCCCTTCCAGTCGGTCAGCGAATAGCCGAACGTCTGGATGTACGGCCAGATCACAAAGATCACATAAAGCGCCACGGGAACGAGGAGAAACCCCGCGACGAACCGGTATTGCCCCTTACGCATGAAACCTGCCCCACTGTCCCCACCTAAAGGGGCGCGGGGAACTGCGCGACCAGTCACGACCGACCGGCGGACCGCAGACCACCGCACCCCTACGGCGCATCCGGAAAAGACCTATTCCCGCCGATTCTTCTTGGACGCCGGGTCCTTCGCGGCCTTGTCCACCGCCGCCTGGGCCCGCTTCAGCCACTCCTTCGGCTGAATCCGCCGCGCCATCAGCTCGTTGGACGCGTTCTGGATGGCGGTGTCCATCTCGCTGTACCACTCGGTGTACAGGTAGCGGAAGGTGTTGTCACCGGCCGCCTTGGACGCCTCGACGGTGGACTGGGTGCCCGGCCGCAGCCGCACGCTCGGGTCGACGCCGTCCTTGAGGATGGTCAGCGAGTTCGCCTCCTTGGCGAACAGCGTGGACCACTCGCGGGAGAGCATCATCCGCATGAACTCCTTGGCCGCGGGCAGGTTCTTGGCCTTGGCCGGGATGATGAAGGGCTCTCCGGAGCCGGCCCGGATCGCCTCGAACGGCATCACGCTGCCCTCCAGCGGCGGCATCGGCAGGAACTTCATGTCGAAGTCCGGCGGCGTCTGCTTCAGCTGCTCGTTCTCCAGCCAGGAGCCGGAGGTGATGAAGGCGGCCTTGTACTGGTTCCAGCGGGTCTGGGACTCGGTGTGGTCCAGGCCGTTCGTGCCGGGCATCAGATAGCCCTTCTCGACGACCTCGTAGACCGCCTCGACGGCGGCCTGCGCGGCGTCGGAGCCGACGAACGCCTTGGGGTCGAGGTTGTCGATCGCCTTCATGGCGTCCAGGCCGCCCTTCTTGGCGATCAGGTCCATGATGGCGACGTTGATGTAGTACGGGTACTTGCCCTGGTGGGCGAGGCCGCCGATGCCCTGGGACTTGGCGTCCTTGCAGATGGCGAGGAAGTCGTCCCAGGTCCTGGGTGCCTCCCAGCCCTTGTCCTGGAAGAGCTTGCCGGAGTACCACAGGCCCCACACCGTGTAGATGTAGTTGAGGGCGACGACCTTGCCCTCCTGCAGGCCCGGGTCGAGGGTGCCCGGGATGACGGTGTCGCGGACCTTCTTCGAGGGGTCGTCGACGCTCGGCGCGTCCAGGACCTCGGCGAGGTCGAGGAGCTGGCCGTTCTTGTACAGGACGTCGATCTTGATCTTCTGGGCGCCGGAGTTGTCCACGATGTCCGGCGGGTTGCCGGCGTTGAAGCGCGGCTGGAGCTTGCCGGTGATCTCCTGGGTGCCGGTGTGGGTGGAGGTCACCCCCCACTTCTTCCGGAAGGACGCCTCCCAGGCCTTGGCGTAGTCGTCGCCGTAGCCGCCCTTGAAGATGACGACGTCGAGCTTGCTGCCCTTCTTCACGCCGAAGGGGTTGTCCTTGGACGTCTCGCCCTGGGTGTCGTCGTTCGATTCCCCGCCTCCGCCGCCGCTGGCACAGGCGGACAGGAAGCCCATGGCGGGTACGGAGACCAGCCCGAGCGCGGCGGACCGCTTGATCAGCGAGCGGCGGCCGACGCCGTCGGTGCCGTGGTGCGCGGCCGTGTTCCCGGCGCCGCCGTTCGTGACACCGTTCCGGGCGCCGTCGCCGGCGGAAGTGGATCCCATGCTCAAGTCCTCGCCTTCTTCCAGGACTCAGGCGGTGAACCGGATCCTCCCCGGCACCGCGGTGGGGTCAAGCAGGGTCGTACAGGATGGCGGTTCGTGTGAATCGCCGACAGGTATAGTCCACTTCCCGCCAGGGGAGCAAGATCGAATGCAAGGTTCGCCGTTTGTCTTTTCCGAGTTGAGACCTCGCGGAAATATGGGACGGCGGCGTTCCGGGCGCCGCGAAAATCCGGGTCCGGGCGCTCGAATGGCGCAGCCAACACCCTTGACAGCCTTCGCCACTTGAGTCACAACTGATCCTTGCGCCGCGAAGGTGACAACGTTGTCCCGGCGCAGGGAGGGTGCTCGGGTATGCGATACGGATATCGGCACAGAGGCCGGCGTGGATGTCGGCACGGATGGAGTACGGCGGTCGTCTCGGCGGCCGCCTTCGCTTTGGCCGCGGGCTCGCCGGGCGCGGCGGTCGCCCTGCCCGCCGCGCCGGAGCCGGCCGCCCGGGAGTTCGCCTCCTCCTTCGAGGCGGAGGATGCGGCACCCGACTGGGTGAGCACCGCGGAGACCGCCCCGGACGGCACCCGGCGCGTCTCGGGCGTCGACGGCGGCTACCGCACCGGCGTCCCGGGCGATGTCACCGAGCGCGTCACCGAGGTGCGGGCCAGCGGGGAGAACGCGGGCGCCGGCGAGGTGAAGGAGAACCTGGCCGACGGGGAGCCGAGCACCAAGTGGCTGGTTTTCGAGCCCACCGGCTGGGCCGAGTTCGACCTGGACGCGCCGGTGCGGCTGGTGACGTACGCGCTCACCTCCGCGAACGACGCCGCCGGCCGCGACCCGGCCGACTGGACGCTGCAGGGCTCGGCGGACGGCAAGGACTGGAAGACCCTCGACACCCGCACCGGCGAGTCCTTCTCCGAGCGGTTCCAGACGAAGACGTACGACCTGGCCGAGCCGGCCGAGTTCCGGCATTTCCGGCTGGACATCACCAAGAACCACGGCGCCGGACTGCTCCAGCTCGCCGACGTGCGGTTCTCCACCGGCGACGCCGCCGGGCCGGTCCCCGAGGACATGCTCACCCTGGTCGACCGCGGCCCCGCCGGCTCCCCCACCGCGAAGGCCGGCGCCGGTTTCACCGGCCGGCGCGCCCTGCGCTACGCCGGCCGGCACACCGCGGACGGGCGGGGTCACGCGTACAACAAGGTCTTCGACGTCGACGTGGCCGTCACCCGCGACACCCGGCTCGCCTACCGGGTCTTCCCGCAGATGGCCGACGGCGACCTCGACTGGGCGGCCACCCATGTCGCCGTCGACCTGGCCTTCACGGACGGCACCTACCTCAGCGACCTGGCCGCCACCGACCAGCACGGCTTCCGGCTCTCCCCGCAGGGGCAGGGCGCGGCCAAGGTGCTCTACGTCAACCAGTGGAACAACGTGGTGGCGCGGATCGGCCCGGTGGCCGCGGGGAAGACCGTCGACCGGATCCTGGTGGCGTACGACGCGCCGAAGGGCCCGGCGCGGTTCCGCGGCTGGGTGGACGACGTGACCCTGGACGTCGCGCCCCCCGAGCCGCCCCGGGCGCACCTGTCCGACTACACGGTGACCACCCGCGGCGCCAACTCCAGCGGCGGCTTCTCGCGCGGCAACAACTTCCCGGCGACCGCCGTGCCGCACGGCTTCAACTTCTGGACACCGGTCACCAACGCGGGTTCGCTGAGCTGGCTGTACGACTACGCGCGGGCGAACAACGCGGACAACCTGCCCACCCTGCAGGCGTTCAGCGCGAGCCACGAGCCGAGCCCGTGGATGGGCGACCGGCAGACCTTCCAGGTGATGCCGTCGGCGGCCGCCGGCATCCCCGACACCGGCCGCGCGGCCCGCGCGCTGCCCTTCCGGCACGCCAACGAGACCGCCCGGCCGCACTACTACGGCGTCCGGTTCGAGAACGGTCTGCGGGCCGAGATGACCCCGACCGACCACGCGGCGATGCTGCGCTTCACGTATCCCGGCGACGACGCGAGCGTGGTGTTCGACAACGTGACGGACCAGGCGGGCCTCACGCTCGACCCGGCCGCCGGGACGGTCACGGGCTACTCGGACGTGAAGTCGGGTCTGTCCACCGGCGCCACCCGCCTCTTCGTGTACGGCGTCTTCGACAAGCCGGTCACGGACGGGGCGGCCCAGGGGGTGAAGGGCTATCTGCGCTTCGCCGCGGGCGCCGACCGCACGGTGACCCTGCGGCTGGCCACCTCGCTCATCAGCGTCGACCAGGCGAAGGACAACCTGCGCCAGGAGATCCCGGACGGCACGTCCTTCGAGACGGTGAAGGCGCGCGCCCAGCGCCAGTGGGACCGGCTGCTCGGGAAGGTCGAGGTGGAGGGCGCGACGCCGGACCAGCTGACCACGCTGTACTCCAGCCTGTACCGCCTGTACCTGTACCCCAACTCCGGCCACGAGAAGGTGGGTTCGACGTACAAATACGCCTCGCCCTTCTCCCCCATGCCGGGACCCGACACGCCCACCCACACCGGCGCGAAGATCGTCGAGGGGAAGGTGTACGTCAACAACGGCTTCTGGGACACCTACCGGACCACCTGGCCGGCGTACTCCCTGCTGACCCCGTCCCGGGCGGGCGAGCTGGCCGACGGGTTCGTGCAGCACTACAAGGACGGCGGCTGGACCTCCCGCTGGTCCTCCCCCGGCTACGCCGACCTGATGACCGGCACCTCCTCGGACGTGGCCTTCGCCGACGCGTACGTCAAGGGCGTGGACTTCGACGCGGAGGCGGCGTACGAGGCGGCCGTGAAGAACGCCACGGTGGTGCCGCCGTCCTCGGGCGTCGGCCGCAAGGGCATGGCCACCTCGCCGTTCCTCGGCTACACGTCCACCGACACCCACGAGGGCCTGTCGTGGGCGCTGGAGGGCTTCCTCAACGACTACGGCATCGCGAGGATGGGCCAGGCGCTGTACCGGGAGACCGGCGAGCGCCGCTACCGGGAGGAGGCCGCCTACTTCCTCGACCGCGCCCGCGACTACGTCAACCTCTTCGACGCGAAGGCCGGCTTCTTCCAGGGCCGGGACGCGAAGGGCGACTGGCGGGTGCCCTCGGAGTCGTACGACCCGCGCGTGTGGGGCCACGACTACACCGAGACCAACGGCTGGGGCTACGCCTTCACCGCCCCGCAGGACAGCCGGGGCCTGGCCAATCTGTACGGCGGCCGGGCGGGCCTGGCCGAGAAGCTGGACGAGTACTTCGCCACCCAGGAGACCGCGTCCCCCGAGTTCGCGGGCTCGTACGGCGGGGTCATCCACGAGATGACGGAGGCGCGGGACGTCCGGATGGGCATGTACGGCCACTCCAACCAGGTGGCCCATCACGCGATCTACATGTACGACGCGGCGGGGCAGCCGTGGAAGACGCAGCAGAAGGTGCGGGAGGTGCTGTCCCGGCTCTACGTCGGCAGCGAGATCGGGCAGGGGTACCACGGCGACGAGGACAACGGCGAGCAGTCGGCCTGGTACCTGTTCTCCGCCCTCGGCTTCTACCCGCTGGTGATGGGCAGCGGCGAGTACGCCATCGGCTCACCGCTGTTCACCAAGGCCACGGTGCACCTGGAGAACGGCGCGGACCTGGTGGTCAGGGCGCCGCGCAACAGCGCGCGGAACGTCTATGTGCAGGCGGTGCGGGTCGACGGCCGTCCCTGGCACTCCACGGCACTGCCCCACCGGATGCTCGCCCGCGGCGGCGTCATCGAGTTCGACATGGGGCCGAGGCCGTCGGACTGGGGCACGGGCAGGCACGCCGCGCCCGTGTCGATCACGACGGACGACGAGGTGCCGGTGCCGCGCGCGGACGCTGTGCGGGGTGACGGGCCGCTCTTCGACGACACCTCGGCGACCGAGGCGGCCGTCACGACGGTCGGCCTCCCCGTCGCGGGCCGCACCAAGGCCGTGCAGTACACCCTGACCTCCCCCGCCGACCACACCCGCGCCCCATCCTCCTGGACCCTCCAGGGGTCGGCCGACGGCACGACCTGGCGGACGCTGGACGAACGCACGGACGAGTCCTTCCGCTGGGACCGCCAGACCCGCGCGTTCTCCGTGGCGTCGCCGGGCCGGTACGCGCACTACCGGCTGGTGCTGGGCGAGGAAGCGGTGCTGGCGGAGGTGGAGCTGCTGGGCTGAGGCGCGCACCCACCCAGGTCCCGGGCGAGCGCCCGGGGCCTGGGTGACGCGGCGTGGACGGCTACGCCGCCTCGGGGTCAGCGGGCCGTGTCGAGCGGTTCGGGGACCGGGGCGGTGGCGGTGGCCGCCTCGGCGGGTGCCGCGGCGGGCTTGGCGCGCAGGCCGAAGGCGCTGACCAGGGCGGCGAGCGCGGCGGCCACCAGCGGGACGAACAGCGCCGCGCGGTGACCGTCGAGGACGGCCGCGTCGCCGGTGCCGTCGGTCGCCGCGGTGAGCACGGTGGTGGCGGACGAGAGACCGAGCGCCGCGCCGAACTGGAAGGAGGTGTACAGCAGACCGCCGGCGACGCCCTGCTCGTCCTCCTCGACGCCCTCGGTGGCGACGATGGTCAGCGGACCGTAGGCCAGCGAGAAGGCGAGGCCCAGGATGATCAGGCTCGGGAACATCATCGGGTAGGTCCAGTCCGGGCCCAGCGGCAGCATCAGCGCGTAGGACAGCGTCGCCAGCAGCAGACCGCCGAAGATGACCCGGGCGTTGCCGAACCGCTGCACCAGCTTCGGAGTGAGCGTCGGCGACAGGATCGCGTCGACGCCGATCACGATCATCGCGAAGCTGGTCTCCAGCGTGGACCAGCCGCGCAGCTCCTGCAGGTGGAGCACGACGATGAACTGGAAGCCGAAGAACCCGGCGGCGAACAGCAGTCCGGCGATGTTGGCGCGCACCAGGCCGCCGTTGCGGAAGATGGAGAGCCGGACCAGCGGCGCGGCCGCCTTCCGCTCGATCAGCACGAACACCGCGAACAGCGCCAGGGCGGCGGCCACGGTGAGCGCGGTGGTGCCCGCCGGTTCGTGGCCGGCCCGCTCGATGGCGAAGACCAGGAGCAGGATGGCCGCCGTGACGCTGACGGCGCCGGCCGCGTCCACGCTGCGGCCCGCGCGCTCGGGCCGGGCCGGCTCGGGGATGAGGACCGCACCGGCGACCAGGATGAGGGACGACAGGATCACCGGGGCGAAGAACACCCAGCGCCAGTCGGCCGAGGCGAGCAGACCACCGACCACCAGGCCGATGGAGAAACCGCCGGCCGCGGTGCCCGAGTAGACCAGCAGGGCCTTGTTGCGCTGCGGGCCCTCCGCGAAGCCGGTGGTGATGATCGACAGGCCGGCCGGGGTCATGAAGGCCGCCGCCACACCGGTGACGAACCGGGCGACGATCAGCATCCACCCCTCGGTGGCCAGACCGCCCAGGCCGGAGAAGAGCAGGAAGACGGTCAGCCAGAACAGGAACATCCGGCGCCGTCCGAACAGGTCGGCGGCGCGCCCGCCGAGCAGCATGAATCCGCCGTATCCGAGGACGTAGGCGCTCATGACCCACTGGAGCATGCCGGTGGACAGGCCGAGGTCGGCCCGGATGGACGGCAGGGCCACGTTGAGCATGGCCACGTCGACGCCCTCCAGGAAGATCGCGCCACAGAGCACGAACAGCACGCCCCAGGCGCGCCCACTCATGCGGTCGGTGCCGCCGCCCGGAGGGGAATGCAGTGCGGTCACGGAAAGGACTCCTTGTCGGAAGCGACGCGGGAACGGAACGGGAGCAGAGCGGGGCGACCGCCGGTTACCTGGCTCGAAAGCATCGCGTGGACCGGAGCCGGGGCGGTTCCCTCTTGTAACCACAGGAATCCTCGGGCAGGCTCGGCGGCTATGGAAGAAGGCACTTCGAAGTCACCGACTCACTGCGCGGGTACCGAAGACGAGTACGAGGTCCTGCAGTGGGACGTCCGGCAGGGGTGTGAGGTACGGCAGATCCTGGACCGCGTGGCGGACAAGTGGTCCCTGCTGGTGATCGCGCTGCTGGAGCGCCGCAGCCTCCGCTTCTCCGAACTGCGCCGTCAGATCGACGGGGTGAGCCAGCGCATGCTCACCGTCACCCTGCGCCAGCTGGAGCGGGACGGCCTGGTCAAGCGCACCGTGCACCCGGTCGTACCGCCGCGCGTGGACTACGAGTTGACCCCGCTGGGCGCGACGCTGCACGAGACCATCCGCACCCTGGTGACCTGGACCGAGGAGCACCAGAACGAGATCGCCGCCGCGCGCGCCGAGTACGACCGGCGGGCGGCCCGGGCCGTGGCGTCCTGACCGGCGAGGGCGGTGCGCGCACCGGGTCACAGGCGGTGTGGATCCGGCCCGTTCCGCCACCGGTGCCGCATGACGGAGGGCCGCACCCCGTCGCCGGGGTGCGGCCCTTGTGTGGTCCTGCCGTTCCGCTTGCTCGCGGATTATCCGCGGATCACTTGCGGATCAGGCTGCGCAGCACGTACTGCATGATGCCGCCGTTGCGGTAGTAGTCCGCCTCACCGGGGGTGTCGATGCGGACGATCGCGTCGAACTCGACGCCGGTGTCGGTGGTGACCTTCACCGTGCGCGGCGTGCGGCCCTCGTTCAGCTCGGTGACGCCGGTGATGGAGAAGGTCTCCTCGCCGGTCAGGCCGAGCGACTCGGCGGAGGCGCCCTCGGGGAACTGCAGCGGCAGGACGCCCATGCCGATGAGGTTCGAGCGGTGGATGCGCTCGTACGACTCGGCGATGACGGCCCTGACGCCGAGGAGCGCGGTGCCCTTGGCCGCCCAGTCGCGGGACGAGCCGGAACCGTACTCCTTGCCGGCCAGGACGACCAGCGGGATCCCGGCGGCCTGGTAGTTCTGCGAGGCGTCGTAGATGAAGGAGACCGGGCCGCCCTCCTGCGTGAAGTCACGCGTGTAGCCGCCCTCGGTGCCCGGCGCGATCTGGTTGCGCAGGCGGATGTTGGCGAACGTGCCGCGGATCATGACCTCGTGGTTGCCGCGGCGCGAGCCGTAGCTGTTGAAGTCGCGGCGCTCGACGCCGTGCTCCGTGAGGTACTTGCCGGCCGGGGTGTCGGCCTTGATGGCGCCGGCCGGGGAGATGTGGTCGGTGGTGACCGAGTCGCCCAGCTTGGCCAGGACGCGGGCGCCCGTGATGTCGGTGACCGGGGTCGTCTCCATCGTCATGCCCTCGAAGTACGGGGGCTTGCGGACGTAGGTCGACTCCGGGTCCCACTCGAAGGTGTCGCCGGTCGGGACCGGGAGCGACTGCCACTGGGCGTCGCCGGCGAAGACGTCCTGGTAGGACTTGGTGAACATGTCCTCGCCGATGGCGTTGGCGACGACGTCGTTCACCTCGGCCTCGGAGGGCCAGATGTCCTTCAGGTAGACCGGGTTGCCGTCCTGGTCGGTGCCCAGGGCGTCCTTGGTGATGTCGACCTTCATGGAGCCGGCGATGGCGTAGGCGACGACCAGCGGCGGGGACGCCAGGTAGTTCATCTTGACGTCGGGGTTGATGCGGCCCTCGAAGTTCCGGTTGCCGGAGAGGACCGAGGTGACCGCGAGGTCGTGGTCGTTGACGGCCTTGGAGACCTCCTCCGGCAGCGGGCCGGAGTTGCCGATGCAGGTGGTGCAGCCGTAACCGACCAGGTTGAAGCCGACCTTGTCGAGGTACGGGGTGAGCCCGGCCTTGTCGAAGTAGTCGGTGACGACCTTCGAACCCGGGGCGAGGGTGGTCTTGACCCACGGCTTGCGGGTCAGGCCCTTCTCGACCGCCTTCTTGGCCACCAGCGCGGCGGCGACCATGACGTACGGGTTGGAGGTGTTGGTGCAGGAGGTGATGGCCGCGACCGTCACCGCGCCGTGGTCCAGGGTGTAGGTCGAGCCGTCGGGGGCGGTGACGGTGACCGGGTTCGACGGGACGGCGGCACCGGTGCCCTCGGCGTGCTGCGGCGCGCCGGCGCCGTTCTCCTGGCTGCCGTAGGCCGGGGCGTCGGAGGCCGGGAAGGACTCGGCGCTGGCCTCGTCGACCGGGGAGGCCGCGGCACCGGGCTGCTGCGCGACGGGCGCCTCGACGTAGTTGAGGACGTCCTTGGCGAACTGCTCGGCGGCCTTGGACAGCTCGATGCGGTCCTGCGGACGCTTGGGGCCGGCGATGGAGGGGACGACCGTGGAGAGGTCCAGCTCCAGCTTCTCGGAGAAGTCCGGCTCGGCGGCCGGGTCCAGCCACAGGCCCTGCTGCTTGGCGTACGCCTCGACGAGCGCGACCTGCTGCTCGGAGCGGCCGGTCAGGCGCAGGTAGTTCAGGGTCTCGTCGTCGATCGGGAAGATCGCGGCGGTGGAGCCGAACTCCGGCGACATGTTGCCGATGGTGGCGCGGTTGGCCAGGGAGGTGGCGGCGACGCCCTCGCCGTAGAACTCGACGAACTTCCCGACGACGCCGTGCTGGCGCAGCATCTCGGTGATGGTGAGCACCAGGTCGGTGGCGGTGGTGCCGGTGGGCAGCTCGCCGGTCAGCTTGAAGCCGACGACGCGCGGGATGAGCATGGAGACCGGCTGGCCGAGCATGGCGGCCTCGGCCTCGATGCCGCCGACGCCCCAGCCGAGGACGCCGAGGCCGTTGACCATGGTGGTGTGCGAGTCGGTGCCGACCAGGGTGTCGGGGTACGCCTTGCCGTCGCGGACCATGACGACGCGGGCCAGGTGCTCGATGTTCACCTGGTGGACGATGCCGGTGCCCGGCGGGACGACCTTGAACTCGTCGAAGGCGGTCTGGCCCCAGCGCAGGAACTGGTAGCGCTCCTTGTTGCGGCCGTACTCCAGGTCGACGTTCTGCTTGAACGCCTCGTTGGTGCCGAACTTGTCGGCGATGACGGAGTGGTCGATGACCAGCTCGGCCGGGGCCAGCGGGTTGATCTTCGCCGGGTCGCCGCCGAGCTCCTTGACGGCCTCACGCATGGTGGCGAGGTCGACGACACAGGGCACGCCGGTGAAGTCCTGCATGATCACGCGGGCCGGCGTGAACTGGATCTCCTGCGACGGCTGGGCCTGGGAGTCCCAGTTGCCGAGGGCGCGGATGTGGTCGGCGGTGATGTTCGCGCCGTCCTCGGTGCGGAGCAGGTTCTCCAGCAGGACCTTCAGGCTGTAAGGCAGCCGGGCGGAGCCCTCGACCTTGTCAAGCCGGAAGATCTCATACGACTCGTCGCCCACCTGCAGCGTGCTGCGGGCGTCGAAGCTGTTCGCCGACACGACAGTCTCCTTCATTGATGTGCGCGTACCACCGCATCCTGCCGCCACGCGAGCTTGGCCGATCCGCTAAGGTAAGGCTAAGTTAGGTCTACCTTACTGCTGTGGTGGCTGCGGTGCGCCTCGGCAGATATCTCGATGTCGAGATAACTCTAGTACATGGGCGCGGGATGGTCATGCCCCGCCCCGCTTGCCCTGCCTGCAAACCGGGGCGGTTCAGCCTTTGCGGGGCATCGGCGGCTGGATAAGCAGACCACTGGGTGCGGCAGACAGACAGATCCATCAGAAGCCTGCAGACCTCTTGCTCTTGCAAGTAATAAGCAACAAGCTGGACGGGTCCTTACCGCCTGCCCTGGATGCGGAGCCCAGCCGTGCCCCAATTGCTGCCGGATACCGGACCGCAACGCATCCTGGCCGCGTCGAACTTCGTCTACACCATCGGCAGCGGCCTCTACCTGACCGCAGGCGTCCTCTACTTCACCCAGGCGGCCCACCTGCCCGCCGGCCAGGTGGGCCTCGGACTCGGCATCGCCGGATTCTTCTCGCTGGCCCTGAGGATCGCCGTCGGCCACCTCGCGGACAGGCACGGAGCCCGTGGCGTCCATGCGGCCACCCTTGTCGTCCAGGCCCTGGCCACGGCCGGCTTCCTGCTGGTGGAGAGCTTCTGGCCGTTCGTCCTCATGGTCAGCGCGGCCGCCGGGGCGAAGGCAGCCGGAACAGCCGCCCGCTCCCCGCTCATCAGGCACTACGGAGGGGACCGGCCACAGGAGTTCCGGGCCCATCTCCGCGCGGTGACCAACGTCGGCATATCCCTCGGCGCCCTGGGAGCGGGATGGGTCGTTCAGGTGGGCACCCTCACCGCCTACCAGCTCATGATCATCGGCAACGCGATCGCCTTCGCGGTCTCCTCGGCGCTCCTGGTCCTCCTCCCGCCGGTCACGCCCCTCCCCGCCACCGGCGGCCCTCGCTGGATCGCCCTGCGAGACCGGCCCTACCTGCTGCTCACCACTCTCGACGGCATCATGGCCATCCAGTTCAAGGTGCTCACCGTCGCCATCCCGCTCTGGATCGTCGGTGCCACCGCGGCTCCGCACTGGCTCATCTCCGGCACCATGCTCACCGGCACCGTCATCGTCGTCGCGTTCCAGGTACGCGCCAGTCGCCACGTCGATTCCCCCGCAGCCGGCGGAGACGCCTACCGCCGGGCAGGCGTCGCGTTCCTCATCGCGTGCGCGCTGATCTCCCTGTCCGCGGGGGTGCCGGCCTGGGCCGCCGCGACGCTGCTCATCACCGCGGTGGTGATCCACACGGTCGGCGAGCTGTGGCACTCCGCCGCCGGCTTCGAGGTGTCCTTCGCCCTCGCTCCACGACACGCGACGGGGCAGTACCTGGGCGTGTTCGGCCTCGGCGCCGGACTGGCCGAGGCCCTCGGACCAGGACTGCTCATCTGGCTCTGCATCAGCTGGGGCCGCCCCGGGTGGTATGTCGTGGGCGCCATGTTCGCGCTGACCGGCCTGGCGGCACCACGCGCCGTCCGCTGGGCGCAAACCCACCAGGACGCGCGGCAGGTGCAGCTTCGAGCCGCCGGAAAGGCACCCGCGGCCTGAACCGCTCGCCCGCCACCCGGCGACGGCACCGGACTCGCGCGGCCCGATCCCTCACCGTTGCCCCGCCGCCGTACGCCCCGACACCGCGACGCGCGGCCATCGACCGGCCGAACCGGGGTAACCGAAAGGCAGACATCAGCGCTCGCACGGGAGGAACCCATGCCCCTGACGTTTCGCAAGAGTTTTCGGATCCTGCCCGGCGTACGGCTGAACATCAACCGGCGCTCCTGGTCCATCACGACCGGCGGCGCCCACGGCCCGCGCCATACGCACAGCAGCACCGGACGTCGTACGACATCGGTGGATTTGCCCGGACCTTTCGGGTGGCGTCGCACCCGCACCACCAAGCGTCGTTGACGGTCCATCACCCGAACGGACCCCCCGGGGAGGTGCCATCTCATATCTGAGATAGCCTCAACCCCATGGCAGACGACTACCTCGTACGCATCGGCAAGCTCATCCGTGACGCCCGGCAGCACCGTGGCTGGACGCAATCGCAGCTTGCCGAGGCGCTCGGCACCTCGCAGAGCGCCGTGAATCGCATCGAGCGGGGCAACCAGAACATCAGCCTTGAGATGATCGCCCGCATCGGCGAGGCCCTGGACAGCGAAATCGTCTCGCTGGGCTACGCGGGCCCGATGCATCTGAGGGTGGTGGGCGGCCGCCGGCTGTCCGGTGCCATCGATGTGAAGACCAGCAAGAACGCGTGCGTCGCCCTGCTGTGCGCCTCGCTGCTCAACCAGGGGCGCACGGTGCTGCGCCGGGTGGCCCGGATCGAGGAGGTGTACCGCCTGCTGGAGGTGCTGAACTCCATCGGCGTGCGCACCCGCTGGATCAACAACGGCGTCGACCTGGAGATCGTGCCGCCGGCCGACCTCGACCTGGAGTCCATCGACGCGGAGGCGGCCCGCCGCACCCGCTCGATCATCATGTTCCTCGGCCCGCTGCTGCACCGCATGGACCGCTTCAAGCTGCCCTACGCCGGCGGCTGCGACCTCGGCACCCGGACCATCGAGCCGCACATGATCGCGCTGCGCCGGTTCGGCCTCGACATCGCCGCGACCGAGGGCCAGTACCACGCGGTGGTGGACCCGGGCGTGCGCCCCGACCGCCCGATCGTGCTGACCGAACGCGGCGACACCGTCACCGAGAACGCGCTGCTCGCCGCCGCCCGGCACGACGGCGTCACCGTCATCCGCAACGCCTCCTCCAACTACATGGTCCAGGACCTGTGCTTCTTCCTGGAGGCGCTCGGCGTCAAGGTCGAGGGCATCGGCACCACCACGCTCACCGTGCACGGCATGCCGCGGATCGACGTCGACGTCGACTACTCCCCCTCCGAGGACCCGGTCGAGGCGATGAGCCTGCTCGCCGCCGCGGTCGTCACGGAGTCCGAGCTGACCGTGCGCCGGGTGCCCATCGAGTTCCTGGAGATCGAGCTGGCGGTCCTGGAGGAGATGGGCCTCGACCACGACCGCACGCCCGAGTACGTCGCCGACAACGGCCGCACCCGCCTGGTGGACCTGACCGTGCGCCCCTCCAAGCTGGAGGCGCCCATCGACAAGATCCACCCCATGCCGTTCCCCGGCCTGAACATCGACAACGTCCCGTTCTTCGCGGCCATCGCGGCGTCCGCGCAGGGCAAGACGCTGATCCACGACTGGGTCTACGACAACCGCGCCATCTACCTGACCGACCTCAACCGCCTCGGCGGACGCCTGCAGTTGCTCGACCCGCACCGCGTCCTCGTCGAGGGCCCCACCCGCTGGCGCGCCGCCGAGATGATGTGCCCGCCGGCCCTGCGCCCCGCGGTGGTCGTCCTGCTCGCGATGATGGCGGCGGAGGGCACGTCGGTGCTGCGCAACGTGTACGTCATCAACCGGGGGTACGAGGACCTGGCGGAGCGGCTGAACTCGGTGGGGGCGCAGATCGAGACGTTCCGGGACATCTGAGCGCCCCGGTCCGGAGCGCCGCCGTGTGGCCGGCCGCTGCCGCCGGCCACCTGTTCAGCCCATTAGCCGGTCTCCGGTTCTCCGGGGCCGAGAGGTGCGGCGGCAGCTTCGGTGAGCGTCGACTGACGCGAATTTATTGTCAGTTGACTGACCGGCACCTGCGAAAGGGTCATACGGGCGTCAGCTGGTCTCCCGTATCTCCGGTCGCTGGAAGACGGCCGACGTCGTGGGATATGAACGCGCGGAACTCGGTGTCCGCGAGCCGAGTGCACCGGTGACTCACCTGCCGAGGGGAACCAGTGCCTGCCGGCAGCGCGATATCCGGGGAAGCGTCGCGGGATGTCACAGCGACAGAAGAAGGAGGGCCATGAGCCCCAGAGGAGCCCGTGCGCGCCGTGTGCTCGGCCGTGCGCGTATGACCTGGCTGGCCGTCGGCGCGGCGGTGCTCGGCGGTGCCGGGCCGGTGACGGTCGCGGCCGGTGCCCCGGCGGTCGCGGCCCCGGCGGAACGTTCCGTCGCGGCGGAACGATTCGGTGCGGAGCCGTCCGCCGCGGCCGAGCCGTCCGGTGCGGCGGACGCCGGCGGCCCGGCGAGGGCCCGGACCCTGGCGTTCGGCGGGACCGGCACGTCCGAGCGCACCGTGCCGCGCACCGGGACCGAGGAGTTCTCGCTGATCGGCGTCTCCTGGGCGGACCACACCCGGCGCTTCGACGGCACCGCACAGGTCCGCACGCGCAGCGCCGAGACGGGCCGGTGGTCCGGCTGGCGGGACCTGGACTTCGACATCGTGGCGCCGGAGACGGACGAGGCGGCCGCCGCGGACACCCGCGGTGCCTCCGAACCACTGTGGACGGGGCCGTCCGACGCGGTCGAGGCGCGCGTTGTCGCCGACGGCCGGCAGCGCGCCGTACCCGGCGGTCTGCGCCTGGACCTGATCGACCCCGGCACCGCCACGGCGGAGGCCACGGCGACGGCCCCGTCCACGGCCACGTCTCAGGGCCGGGCCGAGACCACCGCCCCCGCCCGTCCCCCCATCGTCAGCCGGGCCGGCTGGGGTGCCGACGAGTCGCTGGTGAAGGACCCCGCGGAGTACATCCCCAAGGTGGAGGCCGTGTTCGTCCACCACACCGCGGGCACGAACGACTACACCTGCGCCGACTCCGCCGCCATGATCCGGGCCATCTTCGTCTACCACGTGCAGTCGAACGGCTGGAACGACGTGGGCTACAACTTCTTCGTCGACAAGTGCGGCACCCTCTTCGAGGGCCGCGCGGGCGGGGTCGACCAGCGGGTCCGCGGCGCCCACACCTACGGCTTCAACGGGGTCTCGTCCGGCGTCTCCCTGCTCGGCAACTACGAGGACGGCGGCACGCCCACCCCCGCCGCGCTGTCCGCCCTCGCCGACATCGCCGCCTGGAAGCTGGGCCTGGACGGCGTCGACCCGCAGGGCCGGGTCACGCTGACCGCCGCCGGGGACACCGGCGTCTACGAGCCCGGGGAGAAGGCCACCCTGTACACCATCTCGGGCCACCGGGACGGCTACGCCACCCTCTGCCCGGGGCAGACCCTCTACGACCGTCTGCCGGACATCCGCACCCAGGCCGCCGCCTCGCCGTACGCGACGCGGTAACCCTCGCGCCCACCGCGTCCCCGGGCGGCCCCGCGGTCCAGCGGCCCCGCACCGCCCTCCGGGGCGGGCGCGGGGCCGTACGCCGTCGTCGTCAGCGGAGGCGGCCCGCCGTCCGCCGCGCGGCCGGGTCCACGGTGAGCAGGGCCCGCGTCGCCGGATGCGACGGCGCCGCGAACACCTCGGCCGTCGGGCCCGACTCGACGACCCGGCCCGCGTCGAGCACCGTCACGGTGTCCGTGCGCTCGGCGACGAGCGGGAGGTCGTGGCTGATGAGGACGAGGGCGGTGCCGCGCTCCTCGCGCAGCCGGGCCAGCAGGTCCATGATCGCCTCGGCCGTGCCGGAGTCCAGCGCGGAGGTGACCTCGTCGCAGATCAGGACGTCCGGGTCGGCGGCGAGGGCGCGGGCGATGGCGACGCGCTGGCGCTGGCCTCCGGAGAGTTCGTGCGGGTAGCGGTCGGCGAAGGCGGGCGGCAGGCCGACCCGTTCGAGCAGGCCGGCCACGCGTCCGGGTGCCTCCGCGGGCGGGCAGCGGCGGTGCAGGCGCAGCGGGCGGCCGATCGCGGCGCCGATGGTGCGGCTGGGGTTGAGCGCGCCGAGCGGGTTCTGGGTGACCAGCTGGATGCGGCGGCGCTGGGCGCGGGCGCGGGCGCGCAGTCCGGTGCTGAGCGGCTGCCCGTCGAGGCGGAGGGTGCCGGAGGTGACCGGCTGGAGTCCGACGATCGCCCGTACGAGGGTGGTCTTGCCCGAGCCGGACGCGCCGACGATGCCGGTGGCGCCGCCGGGGGCGACGGTCAGGCCGACGCCGTCGAGGGCGGGAGCGGTGCCGCGCCGGCGGGGGCCGAAGACGACGCGGAGGTCGCGGACCTCCAGGACCGGCACGCCGGGCACTGCGAGCACGCCGGACGCACCGGGCTCGTCCGCGCCGTCCCGCGGGGTGGGCGGCGCCAGGGCGGGCCGGGGTGCGGGCAGCCGGCCGCCGAGTTCCACGACGTCGTCGGCGATCCGGTCGACCAGTTCCGGGTCGTGGCAGGACAGGCAGATCGCCAGCCGGTGTTCGGCGGCGAGGTGGCGCAGCAGGTCGCCGATTTCCTCGCGGAGTTCGGGGTGGAGTCCGGCGGTGGGCTCGTCCAGGAGCAGGACGTCGGGGCGGCGGGCCAGGGCGCGGGCGAGGGCGACGCGGCGCTGCTGGCCGCCGGAGAGGGCGGCCGGGCGGCGGGCGGCGAGCCCGCCGTCGTCGGGCAGGCGGACCTCGGCGAGCAGGGCGGTCACCGTGTCGGCGGCGCGGTCGGCGGCGAGTTCGCGGACGAGGGTGCGTACCCGCATCCGCGGGTTGAGGCCGGATCCGGGGTCCTGGCCGACATAGGCGAGGCGGCGGCTGCGCAGGGCGCGCAGGTCCTTGTCGGAGACGGCGAACACGTCGTGGCCGAGGACGTCGACGTGGCCGGCGGTGCGCCGGGTGCCGGGCGGGAGCAGTCCGGTGACCGCGCGCAGCAGGGTGGTCTTGCCGGAGCCGGACGGGCCGGTGAGGGCGGTGACCCGGCCGGGGCGCAGGGCGAGGGCGGCGTCCTGCAGCAGGAGGCGGCCTCCGGGAGCGGTGACGGTGAGGCCTCTGACCCGGACGACGGGGGTGTCGGCCGGCGGTCCGGCGGGCTTCGGGTACCGGTCGGGGTCGTGGCTCACAGGACGGGTACCGCCTTCCGGCCGGTCTGCGGGGCGAGGGCCGCCGCGGCGAGGTTGACGCTCAGGGCGAGCAGGCCGATGGCGGCGCTGGGGGCGACCACGGCCCAGGGGTTGAGGAGGATGCCGGCGGAGTTCTCGCGGATCATCAGCGCCCAGTCGGCGGCCGGGGGTTGCGGGCCGACCTGGAGGAACCCGGCGGTGGCGACGAGGTAGACGGCGGCGACGAAGCGCAGTCCGAACAGGGCGAGGAGGGTGGCGCGCAGGTTGGGCAGGATCTCCCGCCACACCAGGTGCCAGAGGCGTTCGCCGCCCGCCGCGGCGGCCTCGACGTATCCGGTGGCGGCGACGGGCGCGGCGGCGCCCGCGACGAGCCGCACGGCGTAGGGCACGCCGAGGGCGACGGCGGCGGCGACGACGGCGAGCCGGCCGCCGCCCGGCCAGGAGAGGGTGACCAGGAGGATGCCGAGCACGGCGGGCAGCAGCATCAGCACGTCGGCGGCGCGTTCCACGATCCGTCCGACGGCGGGCCGGAGGGCGCCGACGGCGCTGAGGACGGCGGCGACGGCGGTGACGAGGACGGCCACGAGCAGCGAGGAGACGACGAGTTCGCGTCCTCCGGCGAGGAGCCTGCTGAGCACGTCCCGGCCGAGCTGGTCGCCGCCGAGCACGGCGTCGGCTCCCGGTTCGGCGTACGGCGCGGTGACGGGGGTGTCGATGGCGTGCGGGGCGATCCAGGGGCCGCACAGGGCGAGCGTGACGAGGAGCAGCGCGGGCAGGACGCGGAGCGGAAAGCCGCGGGTCGTGGTCATCGGCGGCCTCCCGCCATCAGGTCCCGTACCAGGTCGGCCAGGAGGAGTACGACGGTGATGACCGCGCCGGCGAGGGCGGTGACCCCGGCGATGACGGGGCTGTCGCGGTCGGTGACGGCGGAGGCCAGGACGGAGCCGATGCCGGGGTAGTTGAAGATGGTCTCGACGACGACGGCGCCGCCGAGCAGCATGCCGGTGGAGGTGGCGAGGCCGGCCGCGATGGTGGGCAGGGCGCCGGGCAGGACGTGGTGGGTGAGGACGCGGTGCGGCGGGAGGCCGTCGAGGACGGCGGTCTCCACGTGCGGGGCGCGGGCCTCGTCGGCGAGCGCGGCCCGCACGATGCGGACGTTCCAGCCGGTCTGCGGGATGGTCAGGGCGAGGGCGGGCAGGACGAGCATGGTCCAGGAGTCGGGGGTTCCGTCGACGTCGGTGAGGGTGACGGCGGGAAGCCAGCCGGTCCACAGCGAGAGCACCAGGACGAGGGCCACGGCCACCACGAACTCGGGCAGGGCGAGGACGGCGGTGGCGGTGCCGGACACGGCGCGGTCGGTGCGTCCGCCGGGCCGGAGCGCGGCCCAGCAGCCGAGGGTGAGCGAGAGGGTGGCGGTGAGCAGCAGGGCGATGCCGCCGAGGAGCAGGGTGTTGGGGAACGCGGTGGAGAGCAGGTCGGTGACCGGCTCGCCGCGGGCGGAGGTGCCGAGGTCGCCGGTGGGCAGGCCCGACATCCAGTCCCAGAAGCGTTCGAGGACCGGCCGGTCGAGGCCGAGCAGTGCGCGGCGGCGGTCGATGTCGGCGGCGCTCTCGCCGCGCTCGGAGGTGGCGTTGGCGGCGTCGCCGGGCAGCAGCTCGACGGCGCAGAAGACGAGGGCGAGCAGCAGGGCGAGCAGCGCGGCGCGTTTGAGCAGCAGGGCCCCGGTGGCGAGGAGCGCGGATACGGCGGGGTGCCGCGCCGGCCCGGTCGTGCGGGGCGGCGCGGCGGTGTCGGTCGTCAACGGGCCAGCCATGCCCGCTCGAGCTGGACGCGTCCGTAGCCGGGCAGCTTGGGCAGCCCCTGGACGGCGGGTGCGGCGAGGTCGATGCCGTCGGCCATGCCCCACAGCAGGTAGCCGGAGCGTTCGTGCTGGATCTGCTGGAGTTCGCGCAGCTGCCGGGCGCGGGCGGTGGCGTCGGCGGTGGCCATCGCCTTCTCGTAGGCGGTGTCGAACTCCTCGTCCTGCCAGCCGGCCTCGTTCTGGCCGCTGTCGGAGACCATGGTCTTGCTGGCGAAGAACACGACGGAGTCGTTGGTGCCCCAGTAGGTGGTGTAGAGGTCGCCCTTGAGCCAGGTCTTGTCCCAGAAGACGGCGGACTCCTGCTTGACCACCTTGATCCTGACGCCTGCCTCGCGGACCTGGGAGGCGAAGAGGGTGGCGGATTCGGCGAGTCCGGAGATGTCCTCGGTGGTGAGCAGTTCGTAGGTCCTGGAGGTGTCGAAGCCGGCTTCCTTCAGCAGCCGCTTGGCCCGGGCCAGGTCGCGGGTGCGCTGGGGGATGTCCTTGGCGTAGGCGGGGTCGCCGGTGCCGAGGATGTCGTTGGCGACGCTGCCGTAGCCGGAGAGGACCTGCTTGACCATGGCCTCGCGGTCGACGGCGAGCCGCAGGGCCTCGCGGACCCTCGGGTCGGCGAAGGGGCCGTCGGCGGTGCGCATCACGAGGGGCATGGCCATGTCGTTGGGCCGGCGGACGGTCCGGATGTCCCCCCGGTTCGCGGCGGTGCGGGCGGCGACGGCGCCGACGTTGGAGGCGAGGTCGATCTGCCCGGAGAGCAGGGCGTTCGCCATCGCCTGGGGGGATTCGAAGATCTTCACCTCGATGGCGTCGAGGTGGACGTCGCCGCCGTACCAGGTGTCGTTGCGGACGAGGCGGGCGTTGCCGCCGCGGAACCAGTCGAGCGTGAAGGGGCCGGTTCCGGGAGCCTTGGCTATGTCCTTGTCGGTGGTGCCCTCGGGTATGACGAAGGTGGTGAGCCGGGTGAGCTGGGGCAGTTCGGCGTTGGGGTAGTCGGAGACGAGGACGACGGTGCCGTCGCCGTCGGCGGTGATGTTCTTCGCCTGGATGCCGGGGAGCCGGGAGGCACCGGAGGGGGTGGCGCGCAGCCGGCGCAGCGAGAACACGACGTCGGCGGCGGTGACGGGGGTGCCGTCGTGGAAGGCGGCACCCTTGGCGAGTGTGAATCGCCAGGTCTTCAGATCGTCGGAGGGCTGCCATGCGGCGGCGAGCCGGGGCACGGTGTTCGGCTTGGTGCCGGGCACGGTGAGGGTGTCGTATACGAGGCTGAGGATCAGGTAGTCGCTCTCGTTGGCCTGGGTGCCGTGCGGGTCGCGGGTGATGGCGCCCGCGCGGCCGAGGGCGCCGACCCGCAGGGTGCCGCCGCGGCGGGGCTTCGTTCCGGCGCCGGGGGACCCGGCGGTGTCGTCGTCACTGCCGTCCCCGCAGCCGCCGAGCAGCGCGGTGGCGGTCAAGGCGCCGCCCGTGCACAACAGTTGACGTCTCGTCAGATCCACGTTCGTCCTCGATTTCACCCGGTGGGCCACTTGCTGAGGTTTGCCTACCCTGCCCTGCGGGGGGCGCACAAGGGCGCACGGCGTGACATTGAACAAGCTTAGGTAAGCCTTGCCTACACCTTATGTGTTGGCTATGTTTCTCGACGGCCACCAAGCGGCTACGGACCGTGACAAGCCCTGGAAGGCCACCGCAAGAGCCCGTTCGCCATCGGAAAGCGCTGTCCGAAACAGCGCCACGGAAACGCCCTCAGCCTCCGGAACGGACAACTCACCATGCCCACGGGAGCCTTGCCCGTACGAACCCTCACACCCGACCAGGCGGCGGAACTGCGCACCGCCGCCGAGACCCTGCTGCACCACTTCTCCGGCACCTCCGCCGACCTCGACCTGCTCGCCGAACTCCCCTACGCGACAGCCGCGTTGAGCGACGGCATCCGGGACGCCTGCCGCCCCGCCGGCACCCCCGACGGACTGTTCGTCCTGGCCGGCCTGGAGGTCGACGACCGCGCGCTCGGCCCGACGCCCGCCCACTGGTCGAGCGCCGGCGGCGCGGGCGTGGTGCACGACGTCGAACTGCTGCTGCTCTCCGCGGTGATGGGCGTCCCCCTCGCCTGGGAGGGCCAGCAGGAGGGCCGGTTCGTGCACGACATCGTGCCCTCGCCCGGCCACGAGGAGGAGCAGACCGGCGCCAGCAGCACCGTGCTGCTCAGCCCGCACACCGAGGACGCCTTCCACCCCGGCCGCGCCCATCTGCTGCTGCTGTCCTGCCTGCGCAACCCGGACGCGGTGGCCACCACGGCCGCGAGCGTGCGCCGGGTCCGGCTGTCCGGTGACGACTTAGGGCTGCTGTCCCGCCCGGAGCTGCCGATCCTGCCCGACGACGCCTACGCCGAGGCGCGCGGCCACGCCGGTGACCCGCAGCCCGTGCCGACGCTGTGGCAGTCGCCGGACGGCCTCACCCTGCGCTTCGACCCCGCCTACACCCCGCTGGAGCGGGCCGGCACCGCGCACCGCGCCGCCTACGAGCGGCTGACGGACGAGCTGTCCCGGGTCGCCACCGCGGTCAGCCTGGAGCCCGGCCAGGTCCTGGTCGTGGACAACGACCTCGTGGTGCACGGCCGGGTCCCCTTCACGGCCCGCTACGACGGCACGGACCGCTGGCTGAAACGTTCCTCCGTGCGCGTTCCGGGGCGTCGTACCCGCCCCCCGGCGGAACGCTTCGAACACGGCTACGGACAGAAGGTTCTGGAGGCTTACGACGCATGACCGCCACCCACGCTTCGGACACCACCCTGCGCATCCTCAGCACCAGTGACGTCGCCGGCATCGAGATCACCCTCGCCGATGTCGTCGCCGTGGTGGAGCAGGCCTACGGCACCCTGGCCGCGGGCCGCTCCGACAATCCGCGCAAGCTCACCGTGAAACCAGAGGACGGCCACTCGGTGGCGTACGCGATGCTCGGCCGGGACGGGGAGCGCGGGGTCGTCGCCGTCAAGACGTCGTACAAGTACGGCCTGCACGAGGACCGCGACAAGCAGCACTACTACACGACCCTCACCCTCTACGACGACGCCACCGGACTGCCGGTCGCGATGATGGACTGCGGCCGCGTCGGCGCCCTGCGCACCCCCGCGGTCTCCGCGCTCCTCGCCCGCGAACTGGCCGCGCCCGGCGCCCGCAGCGCGCTCGTCATCGGCACCGGCACCCAGGGCCGGCTCGCCCTGCCCTTCCTGCTGACGACCATGCCGCGGCTGGAGCGGCTGATGGTCTTCGGCACCCACCCGGACGGCATACGCGCGGTGCGCGAGCAGCTGCACGCCCACTTCCCCGGACGCGAGCCGGAGATCGTCACCGATCTGCGCGCCGCCGCCGAGGACGCCGACATCGTCCTGGCCACCGCCGGACCCCACACGCCCGCCTCCGTCGACGCCGACTGGCTCAAGCCCGCCGCGCTGTCCGTGCTCGTCGGCTACGGCATCGCACCGTCCACCCTGCACCGCGCCGACCGGGTGATCGCCACCAGCGCCGCCCAGATGCGGGTCACCGGCACCGACATGGCCGACGACAGCGGCGAACTGCGCGACGTGGATGCCGAGTTCCCCGACGTGCTCGCCGGCCGGGCGGCCGGGCGCACCGATCCCGGGCAGCGGATCTTCGCCTACAACAGCGGGCTGGTCGTCACCGACATCGCGCTCGGCCACCGCTTCGCCGAACTCGCCCTCGCCCAGGGGCTCGGCACGGTGGTGCCGCTGTGGCAGTGACCGCAGTGACCGCTCCCGCCGTGCCCTCGCTGCCCGCCCGGCAGGCACCCGAGACGCGGGCACTGCTCGCCGCCGGGCCGCTGCTGCACGAGCTGAGCCATGGCCTCGGCGGGCCGTACCACGTGCTGTTCCCCGGCCCCTTCGACGCCAACGCGGCCGCCTTCCGGGACGCGTTCGCCGAGGCGGGCGTCGCCGGGCGGGTCTACTACGCCAAGAAGGCCAACAAGGCCGCTCTGTACACCGAGCGGGCCGCCGTGCTGGGCCTCGGCGTCGACGTGGCCAGCCTCGGGGAGCTGCGCGAGACCCTGGCCTGCGGGGTGCCCGCGCCCGACGTGGTGGTGACCGGGCCCGCCAAGGCGGACGACCTGCTGCGGGTCGCCGTGCTCCAGGGCGCGCTCGTCGCCGTCGACGCCCTCGACGAGCTGGACCGGATCGCCCACGCGGCGGCCGGACTGGGCCGCACCGCGCGGGTGTTGCTGCGGCGGCTGCCGCCCGCCCAGCCGCACAGCCGGTTCGGCATGGACGCGGAGGAACTGGAGGCCGCGCTGCGCCGCTGCGCCGACGCGCCGCTGGTACTGGAGGGCTTCAGCTTCCATCTGTCCGGCTACGACCTCCCGGCGCGCGCCGACCTCGCCGGGGAACTGGTGCGGCTGTGCCGGCACGCCCGCACCCTGGGGCTGCGCGCCGACCGGATCAGCATCGGCGGCGGCTTCCCGGTCGACTACGCCGACGGCGACGACTGGCGCCGGTTCACCGAGGAGCAGCGGCCCGAGCACTACCACGCGCGCAAGACCTTCTCCGGTGGCTTCTACCCGTACCACTCCCCCGTCGCCGGGGCCGGCGCGCTGCGCGCGATCCTCGCGGCGGTGCCCGCCGGTGAGGCCGACCCGCTGGCCGCGCTGCTGCGCGCGGCCGGGGTGACGCTGCTGGTGGAGCCGGGCCGGGCACTGCTGGACCAGGCCGGGTGCACGGTCTTCCGGATCCAGGGCGTCAAGGAGCGCGACGGGTACGCGATCCTCACCGTGGACGGCAGCAGCCTCAGCCTGTCCGAGCAGTGGTTCGAGAGCGAGTTCCTGCCGGACCCGGTGCTGGTGCCGCGCGTGCCGTCCCCCGAGGGCACCCACGAGGCCTGCGTCGGCGCCGCGACCTGCCTGGAGTCCGACATGCTCACCTGGCGGCGGGTGCCGTTCCCGCACCGGCCGGCCGTGGGCGACCTGCTGGTCTACCTCAACACGGCGGGCTACCAGATGGACTCCAACGAGTCGCCCTTCCACGAGCTGCCGCTGCCGCCGAAGGTCGTCGTCGAACCCGCCCCCGGCTCCGCCGATCCCGCCGCCCGTCCCCGCTGGCGTCTCGACCGCCACCCGTAGGGAGTTCCCACCATGGACCACACCCTGGACCGCGCCCCCGGCCATGCCCTGGACCGCGCCCCGGAGTCCACGCCCGCCGCCGCCCCCGTCCATACCCCCGGCTACGCCCTCCACCGTCCGCCGATCGTCCGCCGGGTCACCGAACTCATCGGCGCCACGCCCCTGTTCGAGCTGTGCCGCACCCAGGACGGCAGCCGGCTGCTGCTGAAACTGGAGCAGTTCAATCCCACCGGCACCGCGAAGATACGCATGGCCCGGCAGATGGTCCTCGACGCGGAGGAGCGCGGGCTGCTGCCCCCCGGCGGCCGGATCGTCGAGTCGACCTCCGGGAACACCGGGCTGGGCCTCGCCGTGGTCGCCGCCGAGCGCGGCTACACCTTCACCGCCGTCGTCGACCACCACGCCGCCGCCGACAAGCTGCGCGCGATGAAGGCGCTGGGCGCCGAACTCGTCTACGTCGCCGACGAGGGCGACGAGGAGCTGGCCACCGCCGCCCGGGAGGAGTTCGCCGAGAGGCTGGCCGCCGAGTCGCCGGGCGCCTACTTCACCGAGCAGCACAACAACCCGGCCAACGGCGACGGTTACCGGCCCGTCGCCCATGAGCTGCACGCCGCCCTGGACGGCCGTATCGACGTCCTGATCGGCGCCGTCGGCACCGGCGGCGGCCTGTTCGGGACCGGCGGCGAGCTGCGCAGGACGGTGCCCGGGGTGCGGATCGTCGGGGTCGAGCCGAAGGGGTCGATCGCGTTCGGGCCGCCGGCGCACGACTACTACCAGTCCGGCACCGGCACCCCCGAGGGCGCCGCCATCGGCGCGATGGTCGACTACGACCTGCTCGACGAGGGGGTCAAGGTCGGTGACGTGGAGGCGTTCGCCACCTGCCGGGTCGTCGCCCGCCGCACCGGGCTGCTGATCGGCGGCTCGGCGGGCGGGGTGGTGTACGAGGCGCTGGCCCGGCTCTCCTCACAGCCGCCGGGAACGACTATGGTCGCGCTCGTCAACGACGGCGGGGAGAAGTACCTGGACACGGTGTTCGACGACGACTGGATGGCCGCGCGCGACCTCGTCGACCGCGATGTGGAGCGCGAGGTCGACGCGCTGCTGACCAAACTCCGCCACGCCTGACCCGCCCACGCCCGCCGCCACGCCCGACGCCGCCACACTCGACTCCCCCACGACCAGAGGAAGTTCGCGGAGATCCGATGCCTCCCGCCCTGACCCGTCTGCTCACCGACAGCCGCGCCCTCGCCACGCTGGCGGTGCCGCTCGCGCTGACCCAGCTCGCGCAGGTCGCGCTGACCACCACCGACACCGTCATGATGGGCCTGATCGGCACCGAGGCCCTGGCGGCCGGCGGTCTGGCGATGGTGATCTTCAATCAGCTGCGCACCATGGGCGTCGGTCTGGTGACCGCCGTCGGCAACCAGGTCGCCGCGGCGGACGCGCGCGGCGAGCAGGACGGCTCCGAGGCGGCGCGGGAGGACGTCCGCGACCTGGTCCGGGCGAGCCTGCTGCTGTCCACCCTGGCCGGGCTCGCCGGTGCCGTCCTGATGATCCTGATCGGGCACGCCGTGGTCTGGCTCGGTCAGGACCCGGACGTGGTCGACGCGGCGAAGCCGGTGCTCTACGCGATGGCGCCGGGGCTGCTGCCCTGCCTGTGGTTCCAGGCGATCCGGCAGTTCACCGTCGGCATGCGCCGCCCGCAGGCGCTGCTGCGCATCACGATCGCCTCGATCGCCGTCAACGCGGGTCTGAACTGGGTGTTCATCCACGGCACCTGGTTCTTCCCGAAGCTCGGCCTGCCCGGCATCGGCCTGGCCACGACCTCGGTGTACGCCCTGTCGTTCCTGGCCCTCTACCTGTCGGCCCGGCGCGATCCGCAGCTCGCGCCGGTGCTGTCGCTGAGCATCTGGAAGACCCGCCCGGCGACGCTGCGCCGGCTGACCGCGCTCGGTACGCCGATCGCCGCGACGTACGGCTCGGAGGCGGGGTTCTTCTCCGTCGTCGCGCTGCTGGTGGGCAGCTTCGGGCCGGCCGCGCTGGCCGCCCACACGGCCGTCAACCAGCTGGTCTACATCGTGTTCCAGATCGCCGTCGGCCTCTCGCACGCGGCGTCGATCGGCGTCAGCCGCGAACTGGCCCTCGGCAACACGGCGGCGGCGCGGCGGCTCCAGCACACCGCGCTGGCGTGCGCGGCGGGGGTGATGGCGGTGGTCGGACTCGTCTACCTGACCGTGCCGAAGCTGGTGCTGGCCCCGTTCTTCGAGTCCGGCGAGGTGCGGGCGGTGGACATCGCGACGCAGCTGCTGCTGGTGGCGGCGGTGCTCCAGTTCTTCGACTGCGCGCAGAACATCGGGGTGGGGCTGCTGCGCGGCCTGGACGACACCAAGGGCGGCTTCCGGGTCACCCTGGTCGGCTACTGGCTGGTCGGGCTGCCCGCCGCCGCGCTGCTGGGCTTCGCGGCGGGCCTGGACACCCTCGGCGTCTGGCTCGGTCTGCTCACCGGGCTCGCCACCACCGCGGTGCTGCTGCTGCGGCGGTTCGGGCGGGGCATCGGCCGCCTGAGCACGACCTCTGCTCCGGCGGCCGTCTGAGCCCGCGCCGAACGGTCAGGACGCGACCAGGGTGACGTCCTGCTGCGGCGACACGGCGTGGATGCGGGGCAGCGGCAGGCCGCCGCTGGTGTCCAGCTCCACCAGCGTCGCCTCGGCGCGGGCCGGGCCCGCGACGAGCGTGTCGCCCAGCGTCCGGGCGGTGTTGACCCACGGGCGCAGCGTGCCGTCGCAGACCGCACGCGTGCCGCCGATGCCGTGCCGCACCGTCTTCCCCGGCGACGACTGCTCGAGCGAGGAACTGACGAACACCGGGCCGCCGCCGGTGCAGCGGTAGGTGCCGGACAGCGTGACGGTGCCGTCGGCGGCGATTTGCGCCAACGGGTCGACGGTGACCGTCTCGGACGGCTCGGCGACCGCCGGCGTGACACCGGCACCGGCGACCAGCGCCAGGCTCGCGGCGGCGGCCACTGCGAGAAGCGGGCGAACAGACATCGGAAACCTCCTGTGATGGGACTTCCACAGGTACCGGCCCCACGCCCCCACCGGTGTGATCGTCACTCTTTCGGTGGCGCGTCACGGTCTCGGTCACGGCCCCGGAGCACGGTCGCAGAGCACGGCCTCCGAGCAAGGTCGCACAGCACGGCCCCGGAGCACGGTCTCAGGGCAGCACCGCGAAACCGTCCAGCTCGACCAGGGCCTCGGTGTCCCAGAGGCGGGACACCTCGACGACCGCCATGGCCGGGTAGTCACGGCCCGCCGCGTCGCGCCAGATGCGGCCGAGTTCGGGGGCGTGGGCGCGGTAGGCGGTGAGGTCGGTGGTGTAGACGGTGACGCGGGCGAGGTCGGCGGGGGTGCCGCCGGCCGCGTGCAGGGCGGTGAGGAGGTTGCCGAGCGCCCGCTCGAACTGTGCGGGCAGGGTCTCGCCGGTGATCTTGCCGTCGGGGTCGAGGGCGGTCTGGCCGGCCAGGAAGACCAGCCGGGTGCCGGTGGCGACGGCGGCGTGCGAGAAGCCGGTGGGCGGGGAGAGGTCGGGCGGGTTGACGCGTTCGGCGGTCACGGGGCCTCCCGGTACAGCTCCTTGTACAGCTCCTTGGCGATGATGCCGCGCTGGATCTCGCTCGCCCCCTCGTAGATGCGGGGCGCGCGCACCTCGCGGTAGAGGTGTTCGAGCAGGTGGCCGCGGCGCAGGGCGCGCGCCCCGTGCAGCTGGACGGCGCGGTCGACGACGTACTGCGCGGTCTCGGTGGCGAGGAGTTTCGCCATCGCGGCGCGCCGGGGCACGTCCGCGGCGCCCGCGTCGTACGCGGTGGCCGCCGCGTACACCATGAGCCGGGCCGCCTCGATGCGCAGGGCCATCTCCGCGACCTGGTGGGCGACCGTCTGCTGGGCGCTGAGCGGGCCGCCGAAGGCCTGGCGGCGGGCGGTGTGGGCGACGGTCGCGTCGAGGGCGGCCTGGGCCATCCCGACGGCGAAGGCCCCGACGCTGGGCCGGAAGAGGTTGAGGGTGCCCATGGCGACCCGGAAGCCCCGGTCGGGCTCGCCCAGCACGTCGTCGGCGGTGACCGGTACGGCGTCGAAGTCGAGCGCTCCCAGCGGGTGCGGGGAGAGCATGTCGAGCGCGGTGCCGCTCAGTCCGGGCCGGTCGGCGGGCACCAGGAACGCGGTGACCCCTCGCGCCCCCGCGCCGGGTGTCGTCCGCGCGAAGACGGTGTAGAAGTCGGCCTCGGGCGCGTTGGAGATCCAGCACTTGCTCCCGGTGAGCCGCCAGCGGGCGCCGCCATCGGGTGCGGCGGCGAGGGCGTCCGGTGCGGGGGCGGTGAGGGGGGTGCGGGGTGGCGCGGGGACCGGGGTGTCCGCCGGACCGTCGGCGAACCGGCCGTCCGCGACGCCTACGGCGCCCGTACGGGCCTCGTGGCCGGCGGCGCGCGAAGCAGTGGCCGGAGCCGTGTCCGGGTCGGGCAGCGGGGCCGGGGCGGTGTCCGGGCCCGTGTCCGTCTCATCAGCCGGGCTCACGGGGGCGGTGCCAGTGGCCGGGACCGAGCCGGTGCCCGGATCGGTGCCAGTGGCCGGGACCGCGCAGGCGTCCGCGCGGACGCGCCGCCCGTCCGTGGCTGCCGTGCCCGCCCCCGCCACCGTGCCCGCCCCGGCCGCGCCCCGCCCGCCGGGGCGGCCGCGGCCGGTCGCCTCCGGCTCGGCCGCCAGGGTGAGCGCCGCCGCGTCCGAGCCCGCCTCCGGCTCCGTGAGGGCGAAGGCGGCGATCGCGGTGCCCCGGCGGACGGCGGGCAGCCAGCGGGCGCGCTGGGCGTCGGTGCCGTGGGCGTGGACGGGGTGGGCGCCCAGGCCCTGGAGGGCGAGCGCGGTCTCGGCCTCGGTGCAGACCCGGGCGAGCGATTCCCGCATCAGGCACAGGTCGAGCGCGCCGGAGGTGAACAGCCGGTCCAGCAGCCCGAGCCGGCCCAGTTCGGCGACGAGGGGGCGGTTGACGTGACCGGGTCCGCCCTTCTCGGCGAGCGGGCGCAGCCGTTCGGCGGCGAGGGCGCGCAGCTCGGCACACCAGGCGGTGCGGTCCGGGTCGAGTGAGAATGCGGGCACGTGCGGTCCTCCCTCTCGAAGGCTGACCCTCACCCGAACGGTATCGCGCCCCGTTGACTGCCGTCACCAAGGCGATACGCTCCAGGTGCGACCGCGACCGCGAGGCCCACCCATCCGACGCCCACCCGGCAAGGGGGCGAACCGCCATGGACCGCCCGACCCACTCGGCCCGCCCGACCCACTCGGCCCGCCCGACCCACGCGCACCGCCCGTCCGACCGGCACCCCCCGTCCGGCCCGGCCCGCCCGACCCGCTCCGCGCACGTCGACACCTTCGCCCGCGACCACCTCCCGCCGCCCGGCCAGTGGCCCGAACTCCGCTTCGACCTGCCGGAGCTGCGCCACCCCGAACGGCTCAACTGCGCCGTCGCGCTGCTGGACGGCCCTCCGGACGACCGCCCCGTCTTCCACACCCCGGACGGCCCCACCTGGACCTACGGCGATCTGCGCGCCCGCGTCGACCGCCTCGCCCACCTCCTCACCGGCGAGCTGGGCGTCGTCCCCGGCAACCGGGTGCTGCTGCGCGGCCCCACCACGCCCTGGCTGGCCGCCTGCTGGCTGGCCGTCCTGAAGGCGGGGGCGATCGCCGTGACCGTGCTGGCCCAGCAGCGCCCGCACGAGCTGGCCACGATGTGCGAGATCGCCCGGGTGCGGCACGCCCTGTGCGACATCCGCGCGGTCGACGACCTCGCCAGGGCCGCGATACCGGGCCTGCGGATCACCACGTACGGCGGCGACGGCCCGGAGGACCTGCTGAACCGGCCCACGCCCGCGACGCCGTACCCGGCCGTGGACACCGCCGCCGACGACGTGGCGCTGATCGCCTTCACCTCCGGCACCACCGGCCGCCCGAAGGGCTGCGCGCACTTCCACCGGGACGTGCTGGCCATCGCCGACACCTTCGCCCGGCACGTGCTGAAGCCGCGCCCCGACGACGTCTTCGCGGGCAGTCCGCCGCTCGGGTTCACCTTCGGCCTCGGCGGTCTCGTCGTGTTCCCGCTGCGCGCGGGCGCCAGCGCCCTCCTCCTGGAACAGGCGAACCCGGCCCGGCTGCTGCCGGCGATCGCCGAGCACCGGGTGTCGGTGCTGTTCACCGCCCCGACGGCGTACCGCGCGATGCTCACCGGCCTGGACGGCCACGACCTGTCGTCGCTGCGCCGCTGCGTCTCCGCGGGCGAGAACCTGCCGGAGGCCACCTGGCACGCCTGGCACGAGCGCACCGGGCTGCGGATCATCAACGGCATCGGCGCCACCGAGCTGCTGCACATCTTCATCTCGGCCGCCGACGAGCAGATCCGGCCCGGCACGACCGGGGTGCCGGTGCCCGGCTGGCAGGCGCGCGTGCAGGACGCGCACGGCGAGCCGGTCCCCGACGGCGAGCCCGGCCTGCTCGCCGTGCGCGGCCCGGTCGGCTGCCGCTATCTCGCCGACCCGCGGCAGACGGAATACGTCCGCGACGGCTGGAACATCACCGGCGACACCTACGTCCGCGAGAGCGACGGCTACTTCCGCTACGTCGCCCGCGCCGACGACATGATCATCTCCGCCGGGTACAACATCGCGGGCCCCGAGGTCGAGGAGGCGCTGCTGCGCCACCCCGACGTGGCCGAGGCGGCGGTCGTCGGCCGGCCCGACGAGGCGCGCGGGGCGGCCGTGGTGGCGTATGTCGTCGTCGCGGAGGGCGCCGCGCGGGACGCCGAGGCGCTGCGCGCGTTCGTCAGGAAGGAGCTGGCGCCGTACAAGTGCCCGCGCGAGATCGTCTTCCTGGACGCGCTGCCGCGCACGGCGACCGGCAAGCTCCAGCGGTTCCGCCTGCGGGCCGGAGCCGAGGACCGGGGACCGGCGGCCACCGGCACGACCTAAAATGATCAACGTGTCCGACCAGCACGCTCCCCGGTCCCTCATCGTCACGCTCTACGGGGCGTACGGCCGCTTCCTGCCCGGCCCGGTGCCCGTCGCCGAGCTGATCAGGCTGCTGGCCGCCGTCGGCGTGGACGCGCCCTCGGTGCGCTCGTCGGTCTCCCGGCTCAAACGGCGCGGCCTGCTCGTCCCCGCCCGCACCGGGCAAGGGGCCGCCGGGTACGCGCTGTCCCCGGACGCCCGCCAGCTGCTCGACGACGGCGACCGGCGGATCTACGCGGCCGTGCCGCCCGGGGACGAGGGCTGGGTGCTCGCCGTGTTCTCCGTCCCGGAGACCGAACGGCAGAAGCGGCACGTGCTGCGCTCCCGGCTGGCCGGACTGGGCTTCGGCACGGCCGCGCCCGGCGTGTGGATCGCCCCGGCCCGGCTGTACGAGGAGACCCGGCACACCCTGCAACGGCTGCGCCTGGAGGGGTACGTCGACCTCTTCCGCGGTGAGCACCTGGGCTTCGCGGCGACCGCGGAGGCGGTGGCCCGCTGGTGGGACCTGGCCGCCATCGCCAAGGAGCACGAGGCGTTCCTGGACCGGCACGCGCGGGTGCTGAGCGACTGGGAGCGGCGGTCCGACACCCCGCCCGAGGAGGCCTACCGGGACTACCTGCTCGCCCTCGACTCCTGGCGCCGGCTGCCGTACGCCGATCCGGGACTCCCGGCCCGGCTGCTGCCCGGGGACTGGCCGGGGGCGCGCTCGGCGGCCGTGTTCCGCGGGCTGCACGAGCGGCTGCGCGACGCGGGGGCGGTCTTCGCGGGCGTTCCTGTCAACTCCGCAGAGTGAGGCGGGGCTTGGGCGCGTCCGTACGCCCCGTGCGGGGCCGCCTGCTGCCCGCGCGGTAGGGCGCCGGCCAGACGACGCCCGGACCCTCGTAGCCCTGTTCGGCCGCCGCGTGCAGCGTCCAGTGCGGGTCGTACAGGTGCGGGCGGGCCAGCGCGCACAGGTCGGTCCGCCCGGCCAGGATGAGGGAGTTGACGTCGTCCCAGGAGGAGATCGCGCCGACGGCGACGACCGGGACGCGGACCTCGTGGCGGATGCGGTCGGCGAACGGGGTCTGGTAGGAGCGCCCGAACCGCGGCCGCTCGTCGGCCACCACCTGCCCGGTCGACACGTCGATCGCGTCGGCGCCGTGCGCGGCGAAGGCACGGGCGATCTCGACGGCGTCGTCGGCGGTGGTGCCGCCCTCGGCCCAGTCGGTGGCGGAGATCCGCACGGTCATGGGCCGCTCCCCGGGCCATACGGCGCGTACGGCGTCGAAGACCTCCAGCGGGAAGCGCAGCCGTCGCTCCAGGGATCCGCCGTAGGCGTCGGTGCGGCGGTTGGTGAGCGGGGAGAGGAAGCCGGAGAGCAGATAGCCGTGCCCGCAGTGCAGTTCGAGCAGGTCGAACCCGGCGCGCGCGGCCCGGCCGGCGGCGGCCGCGAACTGCTCGCGCAAGTCGGTGAGTTGGGCGCGGGTCAGCTCGCGCGGCGTCTGGCTGCCCGGTTTGTACGGCAGCGGGGAGGCGGCCACGAGCGGCCAGTTGCCGTCGGGCAGCGGCTCGTCGATGCCCTCCCACATCACCCGGGTGGAGCCCTTGCGCCCCGAGTGACCGAGCTGCACGCCGATCGCGGTGCCCGGGGCCTGGTGGTGCACGAAGTCGGTGATCCGCCGCCAGGCCTCGGTCTGCCGGCCGGTGTAGAGGCCGGCGCAGCCGGGGGTGATCCGCCCCTGCTCGCTGACGCACACCATCTCCGTCATCACCAGTCCGGCGCCGCCGAGCGCCCGTGCGCCCAGGTGGACGAGGTGGAAGTCGCCGGGGACGCCGTCGACCGCCGAGTACATGTCCATGGGCGAGACGACGACCCGGTTGCGCAGGGTCAGTCCGCGCAGCCGGAACGGGGTGAACATCGGCGGAGTGCCCGGCGGGCAGCCGAACTCGCGTTCCACGGCCCGGGTGAAGCGGGCGTCGCGCAGCCGCAGGTTGTCGTGGGTGACGCGGCGGCTGCGGGTGAGCAGGTTGAAGGCGAACTGGCGGGGCGGCTGGTCCCGGTACAGGGCCAGGTTCTCGAACCACTCCAGGCTGGCGCTGGCCGCGCGCTGGGTGGAGGCGACGACCGGCTTGCGCTCCTCCTCGTAGGCGGCGAGCGCCGTGTCCAGCGACGGCTGTTCGTCCAGGCAGGCGGCGAGGGCGAGGGCGTCCTCGACGGCGAGCTTGGTGCCGGAGCCGATGGAGAAGTGCGCGGTGTGGGCGGCGTCGCCGAGCAGCACCAGGTTGCCGGCCGACCAGTGTTCGTTGACGACCGTGCGGAACCGCGTCCAGGCCGACTTGTTCGACTGGAGCGGACGGCCGCGCAGGGCGTCGGCGAAGATCTTGGCGCAGCGGTCGACGGATTCCCGCTCGTCCATGACGTCGAAGCCGGCGGCCCGCCAGACCTCCTCGCGCATCTCGACGATCACGGTGGAGGCGTCGGGCGCGTAGGGGTAGGCGTGCAGTTGCATCACGCCGTGTTCGGTCTCGGCGATGTCGAAGCGGAACGCGTCGAGGGGGAAGTCGGCGGCGAGCCAGATGTAGCGGCAGCGGTGGGGGGTGAGGTGGGGGCGGAAGACCTGGGCGTAGGCGTCGCGGGTGGTGCTGTGGAGGCCGTCGGCCGCGATGACCAGGTCGTGGGACTCGGTGAGCCGGGCGGGGTGCGGGGCCTGGGTGCGGAAGCGCAGGTCCACGCCGAGGCTTCGGCAGCGCTCGTGCAGGATCTGCAGGAGGCGTTTCCTGCCGAGGGCGGCGAAGCCGTGGCCGCCGGAGGTGTGGCGGGTGCCGCGGTGGGTGATGTGGATGTCGTCCCAGCGGACGAAGTGGCGCTGGAGGGCTTCGTGGACGACGGGGTCGGCGTGTTCGATGCCGCCGAGGGTCTCGTCGGAGAGGACGACGCCGAAGCCGAAGGTGTCGTCGGGGGCGTTGCGTTCCCAGACCGTGACGGCGCGTCGCGGGTCCAGGCGTTTCAGCAGGGCCGCGGCGTAGAGGCCGCCGGGGCCTCCGCCGATGATCGCGATGCGCAGGGGGTGGCTCGGCGTCCCGGGCGGCTGCGGGCCGTTCGTGGTCGGTCGCGCAGTTCCCCGCGCCCCTGGGCGCGTCGTGGTCACCGTCCGCTCCATTTCGGGGGGCGCTTCTCGGTGAACGCCTTGTGGAACTCCCGGTAGTCGTCGCCGGTCATGAGGAGCGCCTGGGTCGAGGCGTCCAGTTCGACGGACGCGGCCAGGGGCATGTCCAGCTCGGCGGTGAGGAGGGCCTTGGTCTGGGCGTATGCCAGGGCGGGGCCCTCGGCGAGGCGGTGGGCGAGGGTCCGGGCGGCCTCGTCGGCGCCGCCGTCGTCGGTGAGGTGGCTGATCAGGCCGATGCGTTCGGCCTCCGCGGCCCGGACAGGTTCGCCGAGCATCAGCAGGCGGGTGGCGTGGCCGAGGCCGACGACGCGGGGCAGCAGGTAGGCGGCGCCCATGTCGCCGCCGGAGAGGCCGACGCGGGTGAAGAGGAAGGCGAAGCGGGCGGTGGGGTCGGCGACGCGGAAGTCGGCGGCGAGGGCGAGGACCGCGCCGGCGCCCGCGGCCACTCCGTGCACCGCCGCGATCACGGGGAACGGGCATTCGCGGATCGCGCGGACCACCTGGCCGGTCATGCGGTTGAAGTCGAGGAGCCGGGCGGTGTCCATGGCGAGGGTGGCGCCGATGATCTCGTCGACGTCGCCGCCGGAGCAGAAGCCGCGCCCCTCGCCGGCCAGCACCAGGGCGCGCACGGCCCGTTCCCGGGACAGCTCGGCGAGCAGGTCCCGCAGGTCGGCGTAGGCGCCGAAGGTGAGTGCGTTGAGTTTCTCGGGGCGGGCGAGGGTGACGGTGGCGACGCCGTCGGCGAGGCCGACGCGCAGATGCCGCCAGCGGGGGGTGCGGGCGGCGGAGCCGGTGAAGGGACTCATGGCGGACGGCCTCCTCGGCAGAGGGAGGGTGCCTGATGAATTTATCACCTATCCGTGACTGTCGTCATGAGTGCGCGATACGCCGGGTGGGCAGATGTCACGGTGTGACCGGACATCGCCCGCACGACCACAGCCCGGTAACGGGCCGGCGCCCCCCGGAGGGCTTCGGCGGGCCGCCCCGTACCATCGGTTGTCGACAGCAGGACAGCCTGTGCCCGACTGCGGGAGACCTGCGCCACGAACGGACTCGCCTTGCACGAACGCCCCTCACCCCCCGCCTGCTGGCGCCTCGCGCTGCCGCACTCGACGGCGGCCGTGCCCGTGGCCCGCGCACTGGTCCGTACCGCCCTGGCCGAGCTGGAGCACGCGAGCGACACCGACACGGCCGAGCTGCTGACGGCGGAGCTGGTCGCCAACGCCGTCGAGCACACCGCGGGGGACGCCCCGATCGAGCTGGTCGTGGAGGTGCTGCCGAACGGCTGCACGGTCGAGGTGCACGACCCGGACCCGGCGCCGCCCGGCGACCTCGCGCACGCGGCCGACAGCGAGCCGGACCTCTGGCAGGAGGGCGGGCGCGGACTGCTGCTGATCCGCGCCCTCAGCGCGGCGTGCGGTCACCGCCCCACCGAGTCCGGCAAGGCGGTGTGGTTCAGACTGGCTGCGGTACCGCGTCAGCGTCAGTGGCGTCAGCGTCCGGCGTGACGCCGGTCCGCGCCAGCCGCGACCTGCGGCGCCCGTAGCCGAGGTAGACCAGCAGGCCGACGACGAGGAAGACGGCGAACTGCACCCAGGTCGTCCAGCCCGTCTCGTACATCAGGTACAGGCAGCAGCCGACGCCGAGCAGCGGCAGCACGGGGTACAGCGGCACCCGGAAGGTGCGGGGCAGGTCCGGCTCGCGGCGGCGCAGCGCGATCACCGCGACGTTGACCGCGGCCATGACCGCGAGCGTGCCGATGGTGCACAGGTTGACCACGGCGTCCAGCGAGGAGAAGGCCGCCGGGACGGCGAAGACGACCGCGATGATCAGGGTGCCCGCGACGGGGGTGGCGGTGCGCGGCGAGACCTTCTCGAAGACGGCCGGGACCAGGCCGTCGCGGGCCATCGACATCAGGATGCGGCTCTGGCCGTACATCACGGCGAGCACCACGGAGGCGATGGCGACGACCGCGCCGAAGGCGATGATGCCGCCGCCGATGCCGGAGCCGGTGACCTCGTTGACGACGTACGACAGCGCGGCGGGCTGCCCGCCGACCGCGTCGCCGCCGATGGCGCCGGTCGCGGCGAGGGCGACCGCGCAGTACAGCAGGGTGACCAGGCCGATGCAGACGAGGATCGCGACGGGGATGTCCCGGCGCGGGTTCTTCGCCTCCTCGCCGGCCGTGGTGATCGCGTCGAAGCCGATGTACGAGAAGAAGGCGGCCGTGGTGCCGGCGCCGATCCCGGCGAGGCCGGCCGGCGCGAACGGCATCAGGTTGCCGTCCTGGAAGGCGCTGAAGCCGATCGCGCAGAAGGCGACGAGGATGGCCAGCTTGAGCACGGCCATGGCGGCGGTGGCGCGGGCGCTCTCGCGCACGCCGCGCACCAGCAGCAGGGCGGCCATGGCGATGACGATGACCGCCGGGAGGTTCACGGCGCCGCCGTCGCCGGGGCTCGCGGAGAGCGCGGCGGGCAGCTGGATGCCGATCAGGCTGTCGAGGAGTTCGTTGACGTACTGGCTCCAGCCGACCGCGACGGCGGAGACGGAGACGCCGTACTCCAGCAACAGGCACCAGCCGACCAGGAAGGCGGTGGTCTCGCCGAGTCCGGCGTAGGCGAAGGAGTACGAGGAGCCGGAGACCGGGATCGCGCCGCCCAGCTCGGCGAAGGCGAACGCGGTGAACACGCAGGTGATCGCGGCGAGGACGAAGGAGACGACGACGGCCGGGCCGGCCTGGGCCACCGAGTCGGACAGGCCGACGAAGATGCCGGTGCCGACGATCGCGCCGACGCCGAAGCAGATCAGCTGGAACAGGCCCATCGTGCGGCGGAGGCCGTGGCCCTCGCGGTCGGCGCCGGATTCGGCGACCAGGAGGGCGGGGGATTTGATGCGGGGCATGCGGGTGGTGCTCGTTTCTGGGGACGGACATGCGCCCGGGTGGGGCGCGCGGCGGCTGCGGAAGGGGTGGCTCCGGGCCGCCGGACAGCATAAGGCCCGGTCGCCCGGGCGGGATACCGCGTGTGACGCGCTCCGCTCAGGCGAGCGTGGCGACGAGGACGGCCTTGATGGTGTGCAGCCGGTTCTCGGCCTCGTCGAAGACGACCGAGTGCGCCGACTC
This sequence comes from Streptomyces sp. JB150, assembly GCF_011193355.1. Lineage (GTDB taxonomy): Bacteria > Actinomycetota > Actinomycetes > Streptomycetales > Streptomycetaceae > Streptomyces. Next base: position 5,837,652 of record NZ_CP049780.1, on the reverse strand, counting down.
GAACACCTCGTCGGTGACCTCCAGGGACTGAAGGCCGTGGCGCTCGTGGATCTCGCGGCCGACCTCGGTGCCCAGGTCGTGGAAGGCGGGCAGGCAGTGCAGGAACCGCACGTCCGGGTTGCCGGTGGCGCGCAGCACGTCCATCGTGACCGCGTACGGGCCGAGGGCGGCGATCCGCTCGTCCCAGACCTCCTTGGGCTCGCCCATGGACACCCAGACGTCGGTGGCGACGAAGTCGGCGCCGCGCACGCCCTCCGCGACGGACTCGGTGAGGGTGATCCGGGCGCCGCTCGTCCCGGCCAGCTCGCGGGCACGGTCGACGATTGTCTGGGCGGGCCAGTAGGACTTCGGGGCGACGATCCGGACGTCCATGCCGAGCAGGGCGCCGGTGACGAGGTAGGAGTTGCCCATGTTGAAGCGGGCGTCGCCGAGGTAGGCGAAGGTGATCTCCTTGACCGGCTTGGTGGTGTGCTCGGTCATGGTGAGCACGTCGGCGAGCATCTGGGTGGGGTGCCAGTCGTCGGTGAGACCGTTGTAGACCGGCACCCCGGCGTGCGCGGCCAGCTCCTCGACGCCGGCCTGGCTGTCGCCCCGGTACTCGATGGCGTCGAACATCCGGCCGAGGACGCGGGCGGTGTCCTTCACGGACTCCTTGTGCCCGATCTGCGAGCCGGAGGGGTCGAGGTAGGTGGTGCGGGCGCCCTGGTCGGCGGCGGCGACCTCGAAGGCGCAGCGGGTGCGGGTGGAGGTCTTCTCGAAGATCAGCGCGATGTTCCTGCCGCGCAGATACGGGGTCTCGGTCCCGGCCTTCTTGGCCGCCTTCAGCTCGGCGGCCAGCTCGATCAGCCCCAGGAACTCCTGCTCGGTGAAGTCGAGCTCCTTGAGGAAGTGACGGCCGGCGAGGGCGGTCGGGACGGTCGCCATGGGGCGCTCCAGGTACGGGGACGACGGCAGGACGACTGGAAGTCTATACGACTCTTCACATGACTATGCGGAGTGTGTCCCGTTGCCGGCCCGGCCGGTGCTCATACGGCGTCCCGCTGCACCGGACAGCTCATACAGCGCGGCCCGCCCCGGCCCCGGCCCAGCTCGCTGCCCGGGATCTCGATCACCTCGATGCCCTGCTTGCGCAGATGGGTGTTGGTGGTGGAGTTGCGCTCGTAGGCGACGACCACGCCGGGCTCGACGGCGAGGACGTTGCAGCCGTCGTCCCACTGCTCCCGCTCGGCGGCGTGCACGTCCTGGGTGGCGGTCAGCACGCGGATCTCGCTGAGGCCGAGCGCGGCGGCGATGGCGCGGTGCATGTGCTCCGGCGGATGGTCGGTGACCTTCAGCTCCTTGTCCTCGGTGCCGGGTTCGATGGTGTAGGAGCGGAGCATGCCGAGACCGGCGTACTGCGTGAAGGTGTCCCCGTCGACCATCGTCATCACGGTGTCGAGGTGCATCAGGGCGCGCCGCTTCGGCATGTCGAGCGCCACGATCGTGCGGGCGGAACCGGCCGCGAACAGCTTGTGCGCGAGCATCTCGACGGCCTGCGGGGTGGTGCGCTCGCTCATGCCGATCAGGACGGCGCCGTTGCCGATGACGAGGACGTCGCCGCCCTCGATGGTGGAGGGGTAGTCGGCCTGTCCCTCCGACCAGAGGTGGAAGTCCTCGCGGCGGAAGAGCGGGTGGTGGCGGTAGATCGCCTCGAAGTGCACCGTCTCCCGCTGGCGGGCGGGCCAGCGCATCGCGTTGATGGAGACGCCGTCGTAGATCCAGGCGGAGGTGTCCCGGGTGAACAGGTGGTTGGGCAGCGGACGCAGCAGGAAGTCGTCGAGGTCCATCACATGGAACCGCACCGACACCGGCTCCGGGTGCGCCTCCAGGAACTCCCGCTTCGTCATCCCGCCGACCAGCGCCTCCGCCAGCTCCCGGGCGGGCAGCGTCTCGAAGGCGGCGCGGAGGTGGTCGGTGGCGAGCGGACCGTACTCCTTCTCGTGGAAGACCCGGTCGAGGACGAGCGCCCGGGCCGCCGGGATCTCCAGGGCCTCGGTGAGCAGGTCGCCGAAGAGGTGCACGGTGACGCCGCGGTCGCGCAGCACGTCGGCGAACCCGTCGTGCTCGGCCCGCGCCCGGCGGACCCACAGCACGTCGTCGAAGAGCAGGGCGTCCTTGTTGCTGGGGGTGAGCCTTTTGAGCTCCAGATCCGGCCGGTGCAGGATGACGTGGCGCAGCCGCCCGGCCTCGGAGTCGACATGGAATCCCATGCCTCCATCCTGACCATTCGCGCGCCTGTTCACCCCCCTTTCGCCACCACCACCGCCCGGACCGGTTCCGCCCCGCTGACTGCCGACCGGCCTCCGTCCAGGGCGGCGCCGCAGCCCACACCCTCGACCCCATCCGTACGCGCCCCCACCCCACCACTCGGGAGCCGGCCGGGGGTCGGTGAACAGCCCGCCACGCGGCGTCCCACGCCCCACCACGTGCGGCAACCACCCGAGCGTCCGCCCACCGCCCCCGGCGCGGCGCGTCTCACCGCCCCGCAGGCGAGCGGCACATCAAGGACGGCCGCACGCCCCCCGCCCGGAACCACCGAAGGGCACCCACTGGGTGGCGATGAAGGACTCCCGGACGCGCCCGCAAACGGCGAGGGCGCCCCGGCCCCGTACACACACCACCCAGCCACGCGGGCGGCAACCGCCCGAGACGCTGCCCGCCGCCCACGCGCGTGCGCGTCACCACGTACGTCGGCGAGCGGCACGCGTAGGTTCCGGACGCGCCCGGACACGGGTTGGGCGCCCAGGTCCTCCGCGTACACCCACCCACGCCCCACCAGAAGCGACAGCCCGCCCGCCCCCGTGCGTGCACGTCACCCATGCCCACCGCAGGCGACCGGCTCGGCTCCACGCGTGCACCTCTGCCGTGCCCACCACCTCACCGACCCGCCGACCGGAGGCACCCCAGGGGGCAGCCGCAACGCCCCTGCCCCCACATCGCCGGAGGTGCTGGAGGAAGTCCGGGCGCGCCCGACACGGCGTGGGCGCCCCGGTCCTCCGCGTGACACACACCACGCCCCGCCGGAGCGACTGCCCACCCGCCCCCACGCGTGCACGTCACTCACGCCCACCGCAGGCGACCGGCCCCGGCCGCACGCGTGCACTTCCCGCATCACGACCGCACCGCACACCCAGGGGGAGCCGCAACGCCCCCTGCCCCGAACCGCCGGAGGCTAGCTGCTGGGCTGGGGCTGGAGGAGTTCCGGGCGGGCCAGGAGGCGGCGGGTGGTGGGGCCGGGATTCTTGGTGGCGTGGGCGACGATCCAGCCGGCCAGGAGGTGGGGGTCGGCCGGGTGGGTGGTCAGGGCGTCGGCGTAATGGGTGAGCGCGGTGGCCGGGTCGGCGGCGGCGAGGTGCTCGTCGGCGGTGCGCGGGGCGGTGGGGCGGACGGCGAAGGCCTGGGTGCGCCGGTCGGGCCAGTGCTCCCGGTCGGGCCGCAGGCGGGGCGCGTCCCCGGGCCCCGGTGCGACGTTGCGCAGCCGCCACTCGGTGCGGTGGAGCGCGGCGGCCGTACGGGCCCGGGCGAGGGCGTCGGGGGCGACGGGCTCGCGCAGCCAGGCGTCCAGGGTGCGGGCGAGTCCGGTGACCAGCCGCCGGCCGGGCGCGGTCAGCCGGCCGCTGCTCAGCAGGGTCCGTACGACCAGCCGGCTCTGCAGGCGGCGCAGCGCGAAGTGGTAGGCGGCCCGGTCGGCGTGGTCGGGCTCGGCCATCCGGTCCCGCCAGAAGCCGGCGACGGCGGTGAACGCGTACGCGCCGTGCAGCAGGCCGGTCAGATGGCGGGGGTCGGGGCGCCAGGGGGCGTAGTAACGCTCCTCGCGGTCGTCGTCGAGGAGCGGGAACAGGTGGAGAAGGGCGCCCAGCTTGCTGTGCTGGAACTCGTGGACCAGGGTCTCGGCGAGCGCCAGCGCCGTGCCCGGGCGGGATATCACCATGGCGCCGAAGGAGTCGCCGCTGGACGCGGACATCCACACGGTCGGCGGGGCCGGTGGCTGGGAACTGGTCCGCCCCCACGGCACGACGGCCCGGATGTGGGAGGGATCGAGCCGTCCGGGCTCGCCGCTTGCCGCTCCGGCGAGCAGCCCGGCCGCCTCCTGGAACAGTCGCTGCCATGCCTCGGCCTCGTCGGCGTCGAGCCGGGCGGGCGGTAGGGGGACGTCCAGGTCACGGTAGGGGTCGAGGTCGTCGAGGGCGATGGCGACGGTTTTGTCGGGGCCGGTGTGGGTGAGGGTGCGCAGGGGGACCCAGTGCGGTTCCCGGGCTGATCCGGGGTTCACCGCCCCGGTGATCCGCACAGCGCGGGGACGGCAGGTCACCGTGACCGGCCGCCCCCCACGGCCGGGTCCGGTCAGGATCAGCCGGCCGCCCCGGGTCACCGCCCTGCCGACCGCCGTCCCGGGCGGCGCGTCGGGCAGGCACACCAGGCCGAGTCCCGGCAGATGCAGCCGCCCGTCGGTGAGCGGCACCCGCAGATCGGTCTCCGTACCCGCGTGCACGGCCGCCGCCGCGGCCACCGCACAGAGCCGTCCGGCCTCCGCCCACAGTGGCGGACCGGTCGCCGAACCGCTGTGCAGGCGACGCAGGACGTGAGCGATCCAGCGGCCGGTCGCGGGGGCGAGCAGCAGCCGCTCCACGGGCTCCGGCGCCCGCGAGGCCGCTTCCTTCACTGTCCGCCAGGCCTCGGCGGCCGAGGCGAGCGGAGTGGACATCCCCTCCAGCCGGTCCAGCATCGTGCGCAGGAGCAGCAGCCGCCGTGCCCGCTCCCCCCGCTCGAGGAAGGCAATGGCCTCCGCCGAACCTCCGCCGGTGGCCAGGCCCGCGAAGAGCCGCTCTGGCATCCAGAGCGGGGCAGGGCGCCGTTCGCTGCTCATGGCCGGGACCTCCGTCGAGTTGGCGGGCAGGGGTACCTCGCCGGGATCCCGGAGCCGGGCGCGGCCGGGGCCGGTCCTCCGGGTCCGGGCCGGCCGCGCAGCCGGGTCGGATCACCGCACGGTACGGCGGCCTTGCCGAGCGAGACCGACAGCCGGGAGCAGCTGAGAAGGGGTGACGACGGCGTCAGACGTGCCTGCCCGGCCCCGCGTCGCCGGCGCGCTGCAGCGGACACGCCCTACATCCGGTCGTCACTACCGCCACCACCGCCGCCCGTCTCGCCGCCCGTTTCACCGCCGCCTCGGACGCCGTCGTACGACCGCAGGACTTCCTCGAGCAGGCGGGCGGTGGGATCGAGCGGGTCGAGACCGTCCACGGCGGTCAACGGCAGCGCCGCCAGATCCGCCAGGTCCGACTCCCAGCCGAGCACACCCGCCGTGGAGAACGGCTCACCGGCGGCGGCTTCGGCAGCGTGCAGTGCGGGCGGCTGGTCCAAGGTGCGTCCCCCTTCTCGCACGGTGGCACGCGATGCCCCGTGTCCTGTTCCATCATGGCCATTCCTGCCCGCATCTGAAACCGTACGATCACGCCACCTGATCATCCGTGACCGTCGCGGTTGCGCCCCTGTGCCTCCAACTCCCGCAGCGCGGTTCGCAGTTCCGTCTTCAGGGCGGGAGCGTCGTCGAGGGCGAGCACGGCGTCGTACAGCTCCCACAGGGCCGCGGGGTGGCGCCGGGCGAGGGTGCCGAGCAGGGTGGCGGCCTCCGTGCGGGCCTTGGTGTGACGGGGCAGCGTGGCGGTGACGCGCGTGCTCAACTGACCGATCAGCGCCTGCCGTTCGACGGGGTCCGCCATCAGCGGATACGCGAGCAGCGCCTCCACCGCCCGCAGCAGCGGCGAGACCGCGCGCTCCGCGTCGCCGGGGACGGCCGGAGGCAGGATCTCCACACGCTCCGCACTCTGCAGCCGGATCTCGGGATGCTGAAGAGTGCGGCCCTCCTTCCTGAGGGCCGCGAGGCGTTCCCGGACGGCGGGAAACAACTCTTCCGGATCGGGCAGCCCCGGCAGCACGGCGGTCCGCTCCGCGAGCAGGCCGAGCAGGACGTCGGAGAAGAGTCCCGTGGCGCGCGCCGGGTCGTTGGCGGCCACCCGGCCGCGGCCCGCCGCGCGCAGCACGGTCTGCCGGTGGGCGAGATCGCGCCGCCCCACCGGCAGGGCCTGCGGCGGCAGCGGGTCCCGGAAGTTCAGCGCCTCCTCGAAGCTCTCGCAGGCGTCGACGATCCACAGCTGCTCGGCGAATCCGGCGACGGCGTCCCCCGCGTACCGGGTGAGCGCGGAGTCCAGGTCGATGCCGACCTTGTCGGCGGTGGTGGCGTCGGAGCAGAACAGCCGCAGTCCGCCGGACCGGTCCAGCACGCCGTGCCCGCCCCACCACACCCACAGCACGTCCCCGGGCTCGGCGGGCAGTTCGCGGACCAGGACGCGGCGCAGGGTGGCGTGGTCGGCGGGCGCGTACGGCACGTCGGGGACGTACGGCGCGAGCGGGGCGAGGTGCAGCCGCAGCCGGTGTCCGGGCACCCCGGCCGCCCGCAGCAGCCGGTGGAAGGCCACGGCGTCCCGGGCGGGGCCGGGCAGCGCCCAGTCCTCCCCCGCGTCGTACCGCTCGATGCCGACGATCAGCGCGCGCACCCGGTCCGGGTCGAGGGGGCCGGTCACGGCAGCCGCTCCACGATGTGCCGGTACACGTCCGGGTTGGTCCAGTAGGCGCTGTGCGAGGCGGGGAACGGCTGGCGGCTGTCGACGGCGACGTCGGTGACCCGGCCGGGGAACAGCGGGCCGGCCAGGTAGGCGAGGAGGTCGCGCGGGTCGTACAGGTTCAGCCAGTCGGGGACGTGCGCCGGCAGCGGTGCGGGGTGCTCCAGGGTGGGCAGGGAGCCGGACTCGTAGAGGAACGGCGCCTGCGACCCGGCGGTCACCAGCAGCCGTACGGCGGGCAGCGGTGCGCTGACGAGGGTGTCCAGGGCGATGATCCCGCCGAGGCTGTGTCCGACGAGGACGACGGGCGGCTCGAGGCCCGTGACCAGGTCGCGCAGGCCGGCGCGGACGGGGGCGCCGCGGCTGAGGTAGCGCAGGACGTCCCCGGCGGCCGGGTGGGCGGCCTGCGTCAGGGCGCGTCTGCGGCGCAGCGCGGCCCGGGAGGCGGCCGCGCCGGCCGTGCGGGCCAGCAGGGCGCGCACTCCGCGTCCGGTGCCGCGGGGTGGTGCGCCCAGGGCCACCGACAGGCGCTCGGCGAGCGCGTCGCGCGCGTCACCGGCCGGCACCAGCGGCGCGTCCGCGTCGAGGGCGTCGGCGATGATGCGGGCGGTGAGCGCGCGGCCCGCGAGGGTGGCCAGCTCCTGCGGGGTGAGGGCGTCGGCGGCCGGTCCGAGCAGCGGGTGCCCGGCCAGCTCGCGGGCGGCGCGGGCCAGCCCGTCCGCCGACTCGCCTTCTTCCAGTGCCACTTGGGCGGGCAGGGCGGTCAGCCGGGTCCGGAGTGGCTCTTCCGGCGGCTGCCGGCCGGGCGGCCGTTCGACCGCGGGCGGCGCGGCAGCGGCGGCGAGGGCCAGCTCGGCGTAGGGGTCGGCGTAGAGGGCGGCCCAGGCGGCGACGTCGGTGTCCGGACCGGCGGCGTCGGGGTGGTGCGGGGTCTCGGCGAGGGCGGGGCCCCGTCCGGTGGCGCCGGGGGGCGGCGGGAGACTCGCGCCGCCGGCGGCGAGCGTGGCGCCGTGCGTGCCGCCCCAGTAGTACGGCACGATACGTAATCCGTCGCGCGCCGCGGTCAGCCCGGCCGCCACGCGCCCCGCCAGCGCAGAGAAGCCCGGTTCGCGTACGCCCGTGCCATGGATGAAGACGACCGCTGTCATGTGCCCCCCGTGAGCCCGGACCCGGGCTGTGTACGACTTCCGTTCGGACGTCAACTTGGCAGTACTCTAGGCAGGTTGACGCACGTTCTACCCCGACGACGACCACCGGACACCGGGGAGACACCGTGAGCTCGGACGCGATGATCGCGCATTTCGTGGGTGCCTCGGCCTTGATCCTGGTGGCCGCCCACGCCGGGGGCCGGCTCGCCCGGAGCCTGAGACAGCCGTACATCGTCGGCCAGTTGGCGGCCGGCATGGCGCTCGGCCCCACCCTGCTGGGCGCGCTCGCGCCGGACGCGTACGACGCCCTGTTCCCCGCCGCGATCCAGCCGGCGCTGACCTCTTTCGCGCAGTTCTCGCTCGTCGTCTTCCTGTTCGCGGTCGGTTACGAGCTGGATCTGAAGCTGCTCGGCGACCGGGCACGCACGGCGGTGGTCACCGCGCTGGCGACCTTCCTGGTGCCGATGGCGGTGGGCTGCGGCTGCGCGCTGCTCTTCGAGGACTGGCTGCACGGGCTCGGCATGCCCCGGCAGCTCACCCCGTCCATGGTGGTCTTCGCCGGGGTCGCGCTGTCGATAACGGCCGTGCCGGTGCTGACCGCCATCGTCCGGGAGAACGGTCTGGCGCCCACCGTCCCCGGAGTGGTCGCGGTGTCCGCGGCCGGGCTGCTCGACGTGATCGGCTGGACGGTGCTGGCGGGAGCGCTGATGAACAGCGGCCGGGAGGAGTCGTCCGGCTGGGCGTGGCGGGCGCTGCTCGCCGTGGGTTTCGTCGCGCTGATGCTGCTCGTCGCGCGGCCCCTGCTGCGGTGGCTGCTGCGGCGGGTCCGGCTGGAGCCCTCGCTGCGGCTGGCCCTGCTCGTCGGCTTCGCGCTGGGTTCGGCGTGGGTGACGCACACGCTGGGGCTGCATGTGATCTTCGGTGCGCTGCTGGCCGGGGTGGTGGTGCCGCGCGAGAAGGACGGCACGCTCGACCCGGACCTGGTGCGGCCGCTGCACGAGGTCGGTTCGCTGCTGCTGCCGTTCTTCTTCGTGATCTCGGGTCAGTCGGTGACGCTCCGGGGCGTCGACGGGGCGGGCTGGCTCACCCTGCTCGTGGTGACGGTGCTGGCCGTGGTCACCAAGGTCGGCAGCGGCACGGTGGCGGCGCGGCTGAGCGGTCTCGGCCGGGACGACGCCCGCACGGTCGGCGTGCTGCTGAGCGCCCGCGGCCTGACCGAGCTGATCGCCCTCAACGCCGGCCACCAGGCGGGGCTGCTGAGCGCGCCCCTGTACACGGTGCTGGTCTTCATGGCCCTGGCCACGACCGTGCTCACCCAGCCCCTGCTGCACCTGGTCCGCCGCTTCGCCGCCCCTGCCCCGCAACCGCTTCCCGGCCCCGCACCGGTTGCGGTACAGCCGCCCGCCCCCACCTCCTAGGGGGTGTCCGGGCGAGTCGTCGGATCGCCTGTCAACCGGACGCCGGCCGGTGAACCCTCGCGCGGCCTCCCGCCCACCGGGCTCCGGTGGGCAGGCGGCCATCGCCCGTACGGGGCACGTCCGGCCCCGGCGTGGTCACAGCGGCATCGGCGCCATGTCGCACTCGATCCGCCGCCGCTGGCGAGCGGCGAGCAGCCAGGGGTGGTTCGCGCGGAGCACCCGGCTGAAGCCGTCGACCGCCCTGCGCTGGAGTTCGTCGGCCTCCGCGCCGCGGCCGAGGCCGCGCAGGTCGAGGGCGAGATTGGCGGTGCAGGACAGCGTCAACGGGTGGTGCTCGCCGGCGACCTCGGCGAGCTTCGGACGATTCGCCTCGTCCAGCTCGTAGGCACGTTCGAACTCCAGCTGTGCGTACGCCGTGTTGGCCTGGCCGATGGCCACGGTCAGCGTGGTCACGTGATCAGGGCCCACCGTCTCGACGAGCCGGCGCGCCGCGTCGTCCTCGATCTCCTGTGCCGCGTCGAGCGCGCCGAGCGCACGCAGGGTGGCTGCGAGGTTCGCTTTGGTCAGCAGCGTGTAGGCGTGCTGCTCGCCGAGCCGTGCCGCATACCGCCGTGCTGTGGTCTCGCCGAGTTGCCGGGAGCTCTCCAGCTCTCCGGCGAGCCGCTGGTCGACGGCGTAGTTGACGGCCGTCGACAGGGAATCGGTGTGGTCCGGGCCGTAGCGGGCGTGGAAGCGCCGCAGGGTCTCCGCGGCCAGTTCGGCGGCCTCTTCCAGCGCCCCGTCCCGGCGCCGGCACACCGCGAGGTTGCGCGCGATGCGCAGGGTGAGCGGATGCTCGTCGCCGAACGCCGAACGCGCGCTGCGGTAGACGCCCTCCTGGAAATCGCGGGCCTCGGGATAGTTGCCGCTCTCCCGCATGTCGATGGAGAGCCCGTTGAGGGTGTTCAGGGTGAAGAAGCTGGCCGGTCCGAGCAGCAACTCACGCTGTCGGGCGTTCTCCTGGTCCAGCGGCAGCGCTTCCCGGAACTGGCCGCACAGCCGCAGGTCGACGCCCCAGCTGTGGGTGGCCCGCAGGGTGGTGGGGTCGTCGGGCCCGAACAGCGAGCGGGCCAGCTCGGTGGCCTCCTTGCCGAGGTCCCGGGCCTCAGCGAACCGGCCCTGGTACCGCCGGGCATCGGCCATCTCGCACAGCGAGTCGATCAGGACCTCGGGGTCGACGTCCGTGCGCCGGGAGGCTTCCAGGGCCTGCTCGGTGATCGGGATGGACTCGGGGATCTGCCCGATCTGCCGCAGCATGAACGCATAGCTCTTGGCCATGCGCAGGACGTGCCCGTCCTCCTCGCCGGAGGCGGCGAGCCAGGCGGTCCATGCCTGCCGCCCGAGGTCGGCGGCGCCCTCGTGGTCGCCCCAGTAGTAGAGGAACAGGACGGTCGAGTACACCAGTTCGCGGACGAACGTGTCGGTGCTGGTCACCGCGCGCGAGGCGAGGATGTGGGGCAGCAGCCGCTGGTAGGCGCGCCACTCCAGGGAGGATCCGTAGTCGCCCGGCTTGGCGGCCGACAGCAGCAGGTGCGCCGCGTCCCGCATCCGCTCCCGTTCCTCGGGGGCGAGTTTGGCGAGCAGCACGGTCTGCAGCAGACGGTGCATCTGCAGGGTGTCGGAGCGCGGGTCGACCTTGATCAGTGAGAACTGGCTCAGGTCGCGGATGGCACGGTTGAGCTTGATCGACTCGCGCAGCAGCGGGTCGACCTCGGGCGTGATGCTGATGCCGCGGCTGCCGCGCAGCATGGACCGCGGGATCGGCTCGGGGGCCATGCTGGCGCAGATGTCCAGGAGCTGGCGGGCGCCCGGGTTCTTCTCCTCGATCCGCTCCAGGGAGATGTCCCAGGCGGCCGCCACGTTGACCGGATAGTCGGGATGTCCGGTGTCCAGCTCCAGGATGTCGGGGCTGCGCTGGTCCAGCATGTCGAGGTACTCGTCGACGAGCATGCCGGTGACAGCGAGCCAGGCACCGGCCTGCTCCACGGCGAGCGGCAGGTCACCGAGGGCGCGGGCGAGCCGGTCGGCGTCCTCGTCCGAAAGCGCGGGGAGCCGCCGCTGGAGGAGTTCGATGGACTCCTCGCGTTCGAAGACGTTCACCGGGAGCGGCGTGGCCACCCGCTCCCAGCCGCGGTTGCGGGAGGTGACGATGACCTTGCCCGGACCGTTGGTGGGGAAGTACCGCCGTACCACCTCGATGTCCTCGGCATTGTCGAAGACCAGCAGCCAGTTGTCGTACGGCGAACCGGACCGCAGCGCGTCCAGGACGGCGGGCACGGCGGTGTTGGCGGTGGGGGCACCCACGCTGTCCTGGCGCGGCGCGACCCCCAGCTGAGCGGCGAGGCCGGCCAGCGCGGCCAGGATCATCGGTTCGCGTTCGGCGGGGATCCAGCAGACCACCTTGTACTGGTGCTGGTGGGTGTAGATGTACTCCAGCGCCAGCTGCGATTTGCCGACCCCCCCGAGGCCGTGCAGCGCGTGCGGCAGCACGGCCGCGGTGTCCTGGGCACTCAGCTGCTCCTCCACGGCCCGCAGCAGCGCCTGGCGGCCGACGAACGAGTTGTTCCGCAGGGGAACGTTCACCAGAAGGGCCGGCGTTGCGGTCGTGGTGCTCTGCATGAGCGGCTCAGCCTCCGGGGCTTCTTGTCGGGTCGCTTCGGTCAGCGGGCTCGGCACGGTTTCTCCAGGTGGATCAGGTCGGTCGGGGACACTCGCCCCTGAATCACTGCCTGATCCACCGCCGGATGATCCCCCGTCACCCTGGTGGTTCACCTCACCGGGTGTAATCGGGGACAAACCGGCGTAGCTGTCGGTGTGCACCCGTTCGGAGGCCCCGGGTCCGATGCCGGAGAGGCTGGGCTCGATCCGCTTCGCACGTTCGGCGTACGGCCCCGACAACGCTCGCATCACGGCCAGTTCGCTGCGCGCCCAGGCACGCTGGGCCGGGTCGGGCAGGCTCGCGCCCATCGGGTCGCGCAGGGCGGCGCGCAGCGCGGCGCCACGGTCACCGGCTGCGGGCAGCTCGCCCAGCAGGCTGACGGTGCGGGCGAGTTGGCTGCGGGTCGCGGTGGCGAGGAGCGCCTCGCGCACCCCTTCGGCGAACTCGGGGCGGCCCTCGCCGTCGCTGTCCCAGTCGATCAGCCCGCCCATCAGGATCTCCGCGAGATGATCCGGCCCCGTCTCGGGCATGGTCCGCCGCCGCAGCTGCTCGATGAGGTCGAAGTCGAGCGGGACGGCCGCCAGTTGGACGGCGAGCCGGCGCGCGGCGGGGCTGGCGAGGGTGAAGAACCGGCGGACGGCGGCGCGCGGGCGGCGAGGGGCGCGCAGTCCGGGCGCGGGCGCTCCCTTGGTCAAGGTGCCGGCCAGGACCACGGGCAGCGGGCGGCGCACTCCCCGGTCCCCGGTGACGAGGTCGGCCCACGCGGCGAGGGAACCGGGCTTCATGGACAGCACGGGCACCGGGACGGAATCGTCGCCTCCGGCGGGCAGCGGACGCAGCGGGTCGGGTCCGTCGGCCGGCGTCCAGTGTCCGAGGCCGTCGTTGGGAGCGCCGAAGCCGCCGGCCTCCAGTACCGCCTGGTAGGGGTAGAGGGAGGTGCGGTGACGCAGGTGGGGTGGCAGGAGATGCACCACCGCGGTGGGCCCGGCGTGGGCGAGCCGGCCCAGGAGGGCGTCGGCGGCGGATCCGGCCCACCCGTGGGCGAGTCCGTCGGTGACGACGAGGAAGATCCGGCCGCCGCGGCCGTCGATGAGTTCGGCGGGGTCGGTGGCGGCCTGCCCGGCACCCCAGCGCAGGGTGGCGCTGCCGGTGCGCGGCAGGTGCACCCGCACCGCGCGCACGGCCCGGAAGGCGCCGCTCTGTTCGGCGGCCTCGGCTAGGCGGGCAGTGGTGCCGTCCCAGATCCGCATGGTGGGGGCGTCGTCGAGGAGCAGCACCAGGTCGAAGGCGGTGGTCCGGGCGGGACGCAGGAAGGGGAGCCACAAGCCGTCGACGACCCCCTGCTCGGCTGTGGTCTCCTCGTCCAGTTCCAGGGTGACGCGGTCGGGCACGCGGCGGGCCATCCGGTGCAGGGCGCGGGCGAGCAACGTCGTGCGGCCGGACGGGAGCGGCGCCGGCTCCGTCTCGGGCAGCAGGGGGCGTCCGGCGTGCAGCGTGAACGGCACCTGGGGGTCGGGAACGGCTGACCGGCGTGCTGGACGCGGCGGCAGCGGCGGGCCGGTGGTGGCGGCCGGCTCGCGGGACGGCCTCCCGCCGGGCTCCCGGACGGGGCGTACGTCCGGCTCGGCTTCGAGGGGGGACGGCTCGGCAGATGGCCGGGCGGAGTCGGACGGGTGTGTCCGGGGACGAGCGGCGTCCTCGACGAAGGGCGCTTCGGGGCCTGGCCTGCCGGACGCGTTCTCGCGACCGGGGCCGGTCGGGCCACCGTGGCGGTCCCAGTAGGCGGCGAGCCAGACGGCGTCGGCGACCTCACGCCAGCCCGGAAGCTCCTCCGCTTCGGCGTACGGTCGTGCGTGATCGTGGTACGGCGAGTCGCGCGGCGCGCCGTCGTCCTCGCCCGCGTACCCGTGGGGCTCAGGGTACGCCGAAGGAGGCGACGAGCCCGAGGCGTGGGCGCTGTCGCCGCGTCCGGATGCGTGCTCCCTGGGAAAGCCGTTCATTCAGCGGCCCTTCGCGAGGTCGCGGAGGAGCATTTCCACGAGCCTAACCCCGTGACCGTCGCCCTGGAAACCACCCGCCGTAGTCATATGGACAGCGTTCAGTAGCTGGTCCAGGGAGTGGGTGCCTCCTGCCTGGACCCGCTGGACGAAGAGGTCGACCAGTTCCTCGGTGCCCTGCGGACGCATGCCGAGATGTCCTTCCACCATGGCCAGTAGTTGCTCCCTGGTGGGTACCCGCATCTCCAGCGGCAGACAGCGCCTGCGGAAGGCCGCCGGGAATTCCCGCTCCCCGTTGCTGGTGATCACCACGATCGGGAACTCCCGGCACTCGACCCGCCCGTCGTGCACCACGGCGTACCCGCCGGGGTCGTCGGTGTGGACGCGGGCGACCCCGGCGGCGTCACGCACCAGTTCCGGGACGTCATAGCTTCCGTTCTCCAGGACGTGCAGCAGGTCGTTCGGCAGGTCGATGTCGCTCTTGTCGAGTTCGTCGACGAGGAGCACACGGGGTCGATCGTAGGGCAGAAGCGCCGTGCCGAGCGGGCCGAGGGTAATGAACTCGCCCAACGCAGGCGGGAGTTGAGCGTCGCTGTGTTCGGAATCCGGTGGCGCCGCGTCGCGCAGTCCGGCCTGCCAGGCGGCGATGGCCTGGGCGCGGCCCATCGCGTCGTGACTGTAGAGGCCGTCGCGCAGGGTGGTGCGGCTGACCACGTTCCACTCCAGGACCCTTCCGAGCCCCAGTTCGCGGGCGATGACGTAGGCCAGCGTCGACTTGCCCACTCCGGGCGGGCCGGTGACCAGCAGCGGGCGGCGCAGCAGGAGGGCGGCGTTGACCGTGTCGATCTCGTCCTGGGCGAGCTGCGGGGTGATTTCTCCGGGGCCGAGCCGGCGCTCGGCGGCCTCCGGGTCGTCCGGCGGGGCGGGCTGGAGCGGGCCGCCGCGGAACCGGCGCCAGGGAGGCGGCTCGGGCAGTGCCGGCGACACCTGCGGCGCCCGGCCGGTGGCGTGGAAGACGCGCCAGCCGCCTGGTTCCGTGTGCTCCTGCACGGTCATCCCGGTGCCTCCTAGCTGGCGAGGTCGTCGTGGTCGGTGGGGTGGAGGTCGACGGGACGCGTCGGGTCGTCCCAGAAGAACGCGATGTGTCTGCCCAGCAGGTGCGGCTGACTGTGGAGTTCGGCCTTCTGGCGCAGGCGGTGTATGGCCATCGGTATCTGCGCCGATGTCGGCACGGAGGCGAAGACGGCTGTGACCACTTCCCGCCGCTCTTCCACGAACACCCCCCTGCGATCCCAGACCGCCAGCCCGATCCCCTCCGCGATGGCCGCCTTCAGCGCCTCCCGCGCGAAGTCGTCCGCCGGTGCGTCCAACACCACCGCGGTGTGTCTGGATTCCCCGGCGAGGGACATCTGCCACGCGTCGAGCCGCTGGGCGTCCTGTCCGCTCCAGCCGTGCACGGTGACGCCATGCCGGCGCAGGGCCCGCCAGCGCTCGCGCCACTGGCTTCGCACCAGGACATCGTCCGTCCGCATCCGCTCCAGACTGCGCAGGTGTACGCCGTACTTCAGGCCCAGCGGCAGGGGTCGCCCGTCGCCGGAGCGCACCGGCAGGCCGGCGACATCATGGTTGAGCAGGTCGTACGGAAGGACGAACTCGATGTACGGCGGCTGCTGGTCGCGTCCGCCCGGATCGGGCTCGCGCTGTGCGGCCCAGAGCCGGGCACCCTGCTGGAGCGCTTTCTCCACGGCCCGTCCCAGACCGTCCAGTGTGGTGACGGACGGTTCCCCGGGCTGGGGGTCCCAGTGCCCCGCGACCGTGTTGAGCCAGGTACGGACGACGACTTGGTCGGTCCCGTCCCGGGTGGGTTCGACCGCGATGATCAGACAGCGGGGGACGTCGGGGTCGCTGGTCACGGCGACCCGGTCGGCGCGGCGCCTGCGGATCGCCTCGGTGAGTCCGGCGCGGTGAGCCCAGCCGTCGACCCAGGCGGTGAGGGCGGCGCGGTGGGGTGCGGGGGCGAGCCGGGCGGCGTGGTCGACCAGGAGCACGGCGGGCGGCAGACCGTCGAGCTGAGTGCTCCACTCGACGACATGGGTGAAGAGCTGTTCGGGAGTGAGGCCGTCGGGGAGCTGGAGGCCGTGGAGTTCCTCGACGAGGCCGTCGCGCAGGCGGGTCGCGGACACCTGGGCCCGGGCCTCGGCCAGTAACGCGCGGGCGGTGGCCTCGTCGTGGCCGGAGAGCGGGCCGGGCACTTCGGGGGCGGGCGGGGCGGCCGGCTCGATGAGCCGGTGGAGCTCGTCGGCCGCGGCGGGCCCCTCGAAGATCCTCACCACCGTGACCAGCACGCGCTCGCCGTTCGGCACGCTCAGCGCCGCACGTACCAGCCTCACCACGTCTTCGCGGAGCTTGACGCCGCGGATGTCGACCGGCCGGTTCAGATGCTCGCCGAGAACCAGTGCGAACTGCGTCCGCTCCTGTGGGTCCGCCATGCAGCCCAGTTCGCAGAACGCGTCGGTCAGCCGTAGGAGAAGCTCCAGGCCCCGGGCGCGCGCGGCCTCGTCGTCCGGCTCACCCGCCGTACCGAAACCCGCGCCTGTCACCACCGACTTTCCCCCTGAGCCGGTTACGCCTGCCTGACCGTCCGGAAGTTAGCACGGCAACCAGCGGTTAACCAGGGACGAGTGGGACCGGGCCGACGGGAGCGGCGGGTCCGGCCGAGATCGCCCCCTTCACGAGGGCGACCTGGCCGGAAACCGCCGCCGGGCCCGGCTCAGAGCCGGGGGTCGACCGGCTCGGACTCCAGGGCGAGGACCGCGAATACCGCTTCGTGGACGCGCCACAGGGGCTCGCCGTCCGCCAGGCGGTCCAGGGCCTCCAGGCCGAGGGCGTACTCGCGGATCGCCAGCGACCGCTTGTGGTTCAGGAACCGCTGCCGCAGACGGGCCAGGTTGTCCGGGCGGGTGTACTCCGGGCCGTAGATGATCCGCAGGTACTCCCGGCCGCGGCACTTGATGCCGGGCTGCACCAGCCGCCCCTGCGCGTCGCGCACGAGGGCGCCGACCGGCTTGACGACCATGCCCTCGCCGCCGCGCCCGGTCATCTCCAGCCACCAGTCGACACCGGCCCGCACCGACTCCGGGTCACCGGTGTCGACGTAGAGCCGCCGGGTGGTCTGCAGCAGCCCGGTGCCGTCGTGCTCCACCAGCCGGTCCAGTAGGACCAGTTGCTCGTCGTGCGGCAGCCCGGCGAGGCTGCGTCCGCGCACGGCCAGGATCTGGAACGGGGCGAGGCGCACGCCGTCCAGCCCGTCGGTGGTCCAGCAGTAGCGGCGGTACGCCGCGGTGAAGGCGGCCGCGTCGGCGGCCCGTTCGCGCTGGCGCTCCAGCAGGCCGCCCACGTCGACCCCGCGCGCGGCGGCACCCTCCAGCGCCGACAGCACGTCCGGGAACACCGCCCCGGATGCGGCGCCGACCGCGGCGTACTGGCTGCGCAGCAGCCCGGACGCCTTCAGCGACCACGGCATCAGCTCCGCGTCGAGCAGCAGCCAGTCCGTGTCCAGCTCGGCCCACAGCCCGGCGGCGCCGATCGCCTCCCGCAGCCGGCCGAGGATCGCCTCGGTGACCGTCTCGTCGTCGAAGAAGGGACGCCCGGTGCGGGTGTACAGCGAGCCGGTCGGCCCTGCCCCGCTCGCAGGGGAGGAGCCGCCCACCCCGAACCGCTTCCGCGCGGCCTCCGCGTCCTTGCAGACCAGCGCCACCGCCCGCGAGCCCATGTGCTTCTCCTCGCACACGACCCGCGCGACACCGTCCCGGGCGTACTGCGCGAACGCCTCCGCCGGGTGCTCCAGATAGCCGTCCTCGTGGCTGGTCGCGGTCGGCGCCATGGTCGGCGGCAGGTACGGCAGCAGTCTCGGGTCGATGGCGAAGCGGCTCATGACCTCCAGCGCGGCGGCCCCGTTCTCCTCGCGCACCGAGATCCGGCCCGCGTACCGGGTCTCCACGATCCGCCGGCCGGCCACGTCCGCCAGGTCCAGCGGCCGCCCGTCGTGCCCGCCGGGTGCGTCGCTGCGCAGCGGCTTCACCGGCTCGTACCAGACCCGCTGGGCCGGTACGTCGACCAGCTCCCGCTCCGGCCAGCGCAGCGCGGTGAGCTTGCCGCCGAAGACGGCGCCGGTGTCCAGGCAGATCGTGTTGTTCAGCCAGGTGGCCTCCGGCACCGGGGTGTGGCCGTAGACCACGGCCGCCCGGCCCCGGTAGTCCTCGGCCCACGGGTAGCGCACCGGCAGCCCGAACTCGTCGGTCTCACCGGTGGTGTCGCCGTACAGGGCGTGCGAGCGGACCCGGCCCGAGGTGCGGCCGTGGTACTTCTCCGGCAGGCCGGCGTGGCAGACCACCAGCCGCCCGCCGTCGAGGACGTAGTGGCTGACGAGTCCGTCGATGAACTCGCGCACCTCCTGCCGGAACTCCTCGCTCTCGCCCTCCATCTGCGCGATCGTCTCGGCGAGCCCGTGCGTGTGCTGCACGCCCCGGCCCTTGAGGTAGCGGCCGAACTTGTTCTCGTGGTTGCCCGGCACGCACAGCGCGTTGCCGGACTTGACCATGGACATCACGCGGCGCAGCACACCCGGACTGTCCGGGCCGCGGTCGACCAGGTCGCCGACGAAGACGGCGGTACGGCCCTGGGGGTGCACGCCGTCGACGTAGCCGAGCTTGCCCAGCAGCGCCTCCAGCTCGGCGGAGCAGCCGTGGATGTCGCCGATGATGTCGAACGGGCCGGTGAGGTGGGTGAGGTCGTTGAACCGCTTCTCGGTGACGACGGTGGCGTGCTCGACCTCCGCGACGCCGCGCAGCACGTGCACCTTGCGGAACCCCTCGCGCTCCAAGTTCCGTATGGATCGGCGCAGTTCTCGGATGTGGCGCTGGATGACCCGGCGCGGCATGTCGGCGCGGTCGGTGCGGGCGGCGTTGCGCTCGGCGCAGACCTCCTCGGGCACGTCGAGCACGATGGCTATCGGCAGGACGTCGTGCCGCTTGGCCAGGTCGAGCAGCTGGCGCCGGGACTCCTTCTGCACGCTGGTCGCGTCGACGACCGTGCGGCGGCCGGCGGCGAGCCGCTTGCCCGCGATGTAGTGCAGCACGTCGAAGGCGTCCGCCGACGCGCTCTGGTCGTTCTCGTCGTCGGCGACCAGGCCGCGGCAGAAGTCGGAGGAGATCACCTCGGTCGGCTTGAAGTGCCTGCGGGCGAACGTCGACTTGCCGGAGCCGGAGGCGCCGACGAGCACGACGAGGGAGAGGTCGGTGACGGGGAGGACCCGTCCCTTCGGGGTCTCGGTCATGCTGCCTTCGCCTCCTTCTCGTTCCTGGTGGTGGTCAGGGCGAACACGGCCATCTGGGTGGGCGGTCCGACCTCGGGGTCGTCCGGGCCGACGGGCCGGAACTCCACTTCGTAGCCGTGCCGTGCGGCCACCGCGGCGGCCCAGGTGCGGAACTCCTCGCGGGTCCACTCGAAGCGGTGGTCGCGGTGGCGGACGTGGCCGGCCGGCAGGCTCTCCCAGCGGACGTTGTACTCGACGTTGGGGGTGGTCACGAGGACCGTGCGGGGGCGGGCGGCGCCGAACACCGCGTACTCCAGGGCGGGCAGCCGGGGCAGGTCCACGTGCTCGATGACCTCGCTGAGCACCGCGGCGTCGTAGCCCTTGAGCCGGCTGTCGGTGTAGGCGAGCGATCCCTGCAGGAGCGTGACGCGCGATGCCTGCCGCTCCCCCATGCGGTCCAGCTTCAGCCGGCGGGCGGCGATGGTGAGGGCGCGTGTCGACACGTCGACGCCGACGATCTCGGTGAACCGGGGGTTCTTCAGCAGCGTCTGCACCAGGTGCCCCTCACCGCAGCCCAGGTCGAGGACGCGGGCGGCGCCGGACGCGGTGAGCGCGGCGACGATCGCCTCGCGGCGCCGCACGGCGAGCGGGACGGGCTTGTCGGCTGCGGGCGCTGTGTCCGCGGCGTCCGTGGCGTCCGACGGGTCCGCGGTGGCGGTGGCGGGCTCGGTGACAGTGACCGACTCGGTGACGGTGGCGGGCTCGGTGGTGCCGTCGGGCACGGCCGTGGCCTCAGCCTCGGTACGCGCCTCGGCCCCGATGCCCGCCTCGGCCCCGATGCCCGCCTCGGCCTCGATCTCCGCCTCGGTCCCGGTCTCCGCGGCGACGGCGTTGTCGATGGACTCCACCTCGGTGTCGTCCGTCTCGGCCAGCCGCACCAGCTCCAGGCGGCTCATCGCCTCCCGGGTCAGCGACCAGCGGCGCGTCAGATAGCGGCTGGTGATCAGCTTCTGCTCCGGGTGCTCGGCCAGCCAGCCCTCACCGGCCCGCAGCAGCTTGTCGACCTCGTCGGCGGAGACCCAGTAGTGCTTGGCGTCGTCCAGGACCGGCAGGAGGACGTACAGGTGGCGCAACGCCTCGGCGAGCGTGCGGGTGCCCCCTTCCAGGGTCAGCCGTACGTACCGGGAGTCGCCCCACTCCGGGAACTCGGTGTCGAGGGCGATGGGTTCGGCGGTCACCGTCCAGCCCAGCGGCTCGAAGAGGCGGCGGACCAGGTCGGGGCCGCCGCGGGCGGGCAGCGCGGGCACCTCGACGCGCAGCGGCCGGGCCTGCTCCGGCAGTTCCGGCCGGGCGTGGCAGACCCCGCGCATGGCGCTGGAGAAGACGGCGCCGATGGCCACCGCGAGCAGCGAGGAGGCCGCGTACGGTCGGTCGTTGACGTACTGCGCGAGCGCCGCGTCGGGGGCGCCGCCGCGGCCCTTGCCCTTGCCGCGCCGGACCAGTGCCACCGCGTCGACCTCCAGCAGCAGCGCCGCCGTGCAGCGCTGCTCGTCCGCCTCGGGGTAGAGGACGTGCGCGGTGCCGTAGGAGGTGGAGAACGCCTGGGCCTTGGCGGGATGCTTGTGCAGCAGGTAGCCGAGGTCGGTGGCCGGGCGTCCGGGCGTGCCGGTGGTACTGATCGTCAGGAACATGCGGAGGGCCTCTCCGGCTGGCGGATGGTGTCGGTGTCGGACCGTGTGCCGTACGCGAAAGCCCCCAGGGTGGTGATCCTGGGGGCTTGGGCAGGACGACCGTCATACGATCGCACACCCGACCGGACCTGCGCCTTCGGTTATCCGGCTATAGCCGACGCACCGTCACGACAGCTGCGACTGGACCTGCGAGGCGATCAGCTCCAGGTGGTCGAGGTCGTCGAGGTCGAGGATCTGGAGGTAGATCCGGCTCGATCCGGTCTCGGCGTACCGGCCGATCTTGTCGACTACCTCGGCCGGGGAACCGGCCAGTCCGTTGAGCTTCAGCTCGTCGACCTCGCGGCCGATGGCGGCGGCGCGGCGGGCGACCTCGGCGTCGTCCTTGCCGACGCAGGCGACGAGGGCGTTGGAGTAGATCAGGTCGTCGGCCTTGCGGCCGATCTCCTCGGCGGCGGCCCGCACCCGCCCGAACTGGCGGGCGGTGTCCTCGAGGGAGGCGAAGGGGATGTTGAACTCGTCGGCGTACCGCGCGGCGAGGCGGGGGGTGCGGGTGGCGCCGTGGCCGCCGATGAGGACGGGCAGCTTGCGCTGGGCGGGCTTGGGGAGGGCGGGCGAGTTCTTGAGGTCGTAGTACGTGCCCTGGAAGTCGAAGGTCTTGCCCGGCTCGGTGGCCCACAGGCCGGTGACGATCGCCAGCTGCTCCTCCAGGCGCCCGAACTTCTCCTTCGGGAAGGGGATGCCGTACGCGGTGTGCTCCTCCTCGAACCAGCCCGCGCCCAGTCCGAGCTCGACCCGGCCGCCGGACATCTGGTCGACCTGGGCGACCTGGATGGCGAGGACACCGGGCAGCCGGAAGGTGGCGGCGGTCATCAGCGTGCCGAGACGGATGCGCTTGGTCTCGCGGGCGAGTCCGGCGAGGGTGATCCAGGCGTCCGTGGGGCCGGGCAGGCCGTCGACGGAGCCCATCTTCAGATAGTGGTCGGAACGGAAGAACGCGTCGAACCCGAGATCCTCGGTGGCCTTCGCCACGGTGAGCAGGGTGTCGTAGCTGGCGCCCTGCTGGGGTTCGGTGAAGATTCGAAGATCCATGGGTCCATCCTGCCTCGCCGGGGTGCGGGCGGGGTGGTGCGGGGTCCGGTGGGCGCCCCCGCGCCGCGCCGTGCCCCCGTCGTCCCCGGGCGGGTGAATAACGTCAACCGCGGCGCGGGGACGCGCCCGGGCCAGTGACCCGGTCTGGTGGTGATCGTTGGCTCGGGCGGAGCCGGACCGCCCGGGTCCCGCACCGGCGTGTCGTCGCCGGGGCGCCCCCGTACCGGCCCCTTGAGGGCCGCGGGCCGAGGAGGCCGTCATGTCCGAGGAAGCCGAGCCGCAGCAGGGCGGGTCCGCCCAGCCGAAGGGGCTGCTGCAGCAGATGGAGGAGGTGATGGCGGCGCTGAACGCGAACCTGTCCGCGCTGAACGCGGACCTCCAGGCGGCGGGCCGCGAGCCCGCGGGGGCCGCCGAGGAAGGGAGCCGCCAGGGGGCGGAGCCTCCCGTGGCGTGAGGCGAGGTGGAGGGGGATCCGCTCTCACTCGGGGGTCCCGTCTCACTCCGGTGCGGGAACTCCCTCAGGGGCGCGGGGAACTGCGCGACCAGCCCCGCACGGCCCGCATGCGCCGCGAGACGGCGTGGAGCACATCGGCGGGCGGTGCACCATGGCCGGCCGGGCACCATGGCGAGCAGAGCACCACGGCGGACAGCGCACCACGGCGGGCAGAGCACCACGGCGGGCAGCTGTCCGCACCCGGCGGGAGCCGGTGCGCGGGAGCGCGGGACTCAGCCCGCCTCCCGCTGGGGTATCGCCTGTTCTCGGTCCGCCAGTCTGCGCAGCAGCTCGCGGACCCGGTCGCGGGACTCGTCCGCCGCGTCGATGGCCTCCATGCACTGCCAGTACGTCGCCTCGTCGGGCGCGGAGCAGGCGATGCCGACGAGAGCGATGCCGACCTCGCCGAGCAGTCCGCCGAGGTGGGTCAGCGCCCGCCGGGCGTCGCCCAGTTCGGTCAACTGGGCCGCGCGCAGTTCGCCCGGGGCGAGGTCCGGGGTCTCCAGCACCCCGCAGCCCCGGCCCGCCAGTTCCGTCAACCCGATCGCCTCGCCGCGTAGTTCGGGCGGGCCGAAGACGGCGAGGCGGCTGCCGATCGCCTGCGCCAGCGCCTGGGCCTGCCACACCTCCGTCATGATCTGCGGCACCTCGCCGCTCGCCGCCAGGGCACGCCTGCTCGTCAGGATGAGCCGCACCGCCTCCATGCGCTGTCCCCGTCTGTCCCGACGCGCTTTCGGCGCGTCCACCCGACTCCACTGGTTCACTACCCAGAGTGAGGGTCAGCGAGGCAAAAGGCCAGAGGAAGACGGAAATTGTGGACAACAATTCGGATTCGCCTCAGATATTGACTGCGGAGAGTAATACCGGATCAGATCATTCCGGGGCGGGGAACCGCTGCTCGTTGCGGTCGATCTTCGCGTCGAGAGCGGCCAGCGGGTCGACGCCGAGCACGTCGCAGAGCCGGAGCAGATAGGCGAGTACGTCCGCGACCTCGTCCCTGACGCGGTGCGCGGTGTCCGGGTCGGACATCACACGCGTCGACTCCTCCGGGGACAGCCACTGGAAGATCTCGACCAGTTCGGAGGCCTCCACGCTGAGCGCGGCCACCAGGTTCTTGGGCGTGTGGTACGGCTGCCAGTCGCGGGCCGCGGCGAACTCGGCGAGCCGGCGTTGCAGCCGGCGGACGTCGAGCGGTTCACGCGGAGGCATCTGCCCCTCGCGCGGCGGGTGCTGAGGTGCCTGGGGTCTATGGGCTGCCGCGGGTGTCTTCGGTGCCTGGGATTGCTCGTGCGGTTCTCGGGAGATCACGCCCTCAGATGTACCACCGTCACCCCGCTCTGCCCGGCCGCCCAGGACGCGTCGCTCACCGCGCCGAGCAGGCGGATGTGCCCGTCCCGCGCGGACTTCGTCGCGAGCCGCAGCAGCGCGCGCCGCTGCGCCGCGTCCACCTGCCGGTCGAGTCCGTCGGCGAGCACGGTCAGCGCCCGGAGCGCGGCGGGCACCTCGCCGGGCGGGTCGACCTCCAGGACACCGGGTCCGGTGAGCAGCACCAACGCCAGAGCCAGATAGCGCAATTCGCCGTCGCCGAGCCGCGCGAAGTCGGTGCGCAGGCCGTCCCCCCGGTCGAGCACGGCGCGCACGGTGCCGTGGCCGGCCGGTTCGGCGAACACGTCCACGACGGGTCCGGCGCAGCCGGCGGCCACCTCCTGCACGAACCGGTCGTGCCGCCGCGCGCACTCGGCGCGGGTGCGCCACAGTACGTCGGCGAGGTTGTCACAGCCGCCGAACAGCCGTCCGGAACCGGCCGGCACGGGCGCCCGCATCCGGTCGGGCAGCGGATCGCAGGCGAAGACGGACCGCAGGGCGACCACCATCTGCTCGGCGGCGGCCAGCACCTGGCGCTCTCCGTCGGTCGTGCCCGCGACGCGCAGCGGCAGCAGCGCGGTCCCGAGCCGGTCGTCGGACAGCGGGGCACGGACGACCGGGGCCTGACCGCCCGTGTGCCAGGCGGCCTGGACCACGCGCCGGGCCGGGTCGCGCAGCGCGGTCTCCAGCAGCACCACCCCGCGCGCGGTCAGCCGCTCCCCCACGATCCGCAGCTCCGGCTCGGCCTGGACCGCGAGGTCGAGCCGGACCGGCCCCTCGGGCCCGTCGGCGGTACAGCCGATCCGGAACCCGCGCCTGCCCTGCGCGTCCGGCGCCACCCGCTCGGGCACGCACGCCACCGGCTCCCGGAACACCTCGCCCACCGGCGCGCCCCCCGCGAGCCGAGCCAGCGCCTCGTACGCCCGCAACGCACTGCTCTTGCCCGCCCCGCTCGGCCCGGCCAGCAAGGTCACCGCCCCCAACGGCAGCCCGACCCCCCGATGCCCGGCGAACGCGGACAGCCGCAACTCACTGAGATGGGGCCGCAGCGGACGGGGCGGGCGATCCGGTGCCCCGGATTCCCACGGGGACGGATTGCGGGTGCCGGGCGTGGACGCACCGGAGGAAACAGCCATGTCCGGACCGTAGGCCCCCCGTCGGCGGGTGAACCGTTCCGCTCGGGGGGCTTCCTACGATCGGGCGACCCGGTGGGCCGGCTCAGACGCCGGGCAGGCTTGCGCCCTCCATCAGGCCCTGGACCTCGGTGCCGGGTGGGGTGAGGAGGAAGACGTTGCGGTCGACGCGGTGCATTCCGCTGGCCAGGCCGAAGACGACACCGGTGCTGAAGTCGAGGACGCGCTTGGCGACCTCGGTCTCCGCGCCGGTGAGGTCGAGGAGGACCGGGATGCCGGACATGAGGGTCTCGGCGACCTCGCGGGCGTCCGCGAAGACGTTCACCCGCAGCACCACGAACCGGCGGCGCGTCTCCGTCTCGGCGTCGGGCAGCGTGCGGTGGTTCACCGCGGACGGCCACGCGTCGCGGCCTCTCAGCGGCACGACCTGGGCGAGCCCCTCCCACTGTTCATCGGTGACGTCGTGACCGTGACGGTTCACCGGCTCCCCCCGATCTGACTCGCACTCATCGCCTGCACCAGCCAATTCTTACGCCAAGTCACCCGTTCGGCCCAACAGCGACACGGTGCGCGACAGAGAGTGATGCGTCTTTCGCCGCTGTCCTCCCGGTACCTCCCCGGTTCTTCCTCGGTGCTTCCTCGGTGCTTCCTCAGTGCTTCAGAGGCCGAGTGCCGTGCCTTCGGTGCTGGTGCTACGGGTGAGCAGGTCGGCGACGCGAGCGATCAGCTGGCTCTCCTGGCCGTCGCGGGCGGTCGTCGGATGGTAGGCGAGCACGAAGCGGCGCCGCTGGTCCAGGGTGGAGAACGCGGCGTTCTTGTAGCCGTACGTCTCGCCGGTCTTGCCCCAGAGCGTGACGCCGTTGACCGTGGCCTGTTGCAGGCCGGTGCTGTAGCGGGCCGGGGAGCCGTCCAGCATGCGCACGTCCTTCGGCGGCAGCGTGAACATCAGCCGAAGCAGTTCGGGCGGGAGCAGTTCGCCGGAGAACAGGGCGGCGAGCATCCGGTCGACGTCGGTCGTGGTGGAGATCATGTCGCCCTCACCGCGCACGGACGACGGATCGTAGGCGGTGATGTCCCGCAGGCTGCCGTCGGTCATGCGCAGATAGCCGTGCACGTGCCGGCCGTGGATGTACGGGTCGTCGCCGGGCACGACGGTGTGCGCCAGGTCCAGCGGACGCGTGATGCGGTCTCTGACGGCTTCCCCGTACGGGCGGCCGGTCACCTGGTCGATGATCAGTGCGGCCAGTACGTAGTTGATGCCGCGGTATTCCTGCCGGGTGCCCGGGGCGAACTTCAGCGGACCGTGGGTCGCCGTCGCCACCCACTCCCGCGGCGTCCAGTGATCTAAGCGGTGGCGCAGCACCTCCTCCGGGGTCTTCGGCTCCGGTATGCCGACGTGGTCGGGCAGTCCGCTGGTGTGGTTCAGCAGGTGGGCCACGGTGACAGCCGCGAAGCGGCGCGGCAGCAGTCCCGGCAGGAGGCGCCGCACCGACGCGTCCAGGTCGACGCGGCCCTCCGCTGCCAGCTGCAGCATCACCGTGGCGACGAAGACCTTGGTGATGCTGCCGATGCGGACCTTGTGGCGGGCCGTCACCGGCCGTGGCGTGTGGATGTCGGCCACGCCCGAGGTGCCGTACCAGTGGCCGGCCGGGCCGCCCACGCGTAACTGGGCGGCGGTGGACGGCGGATGCTCCAGATCGTCGATCGCGGCCCGCAGGGCGATCGGATCCAGTGGCGGGAGCGGCGGGAGCGGCGGGTGCTGTGCGGGCGAGGCGTGGGCGCGGCGTGCGGGCAGCATCGCGGTGGTGGCCAGCGCGGCCGTCCCCCACAGGGCGACGCCCGCGAAGGCCCTTCGGGACATACGCGTTGAGGTCATGTCCTCACCCTGTCAGCGGGCGCGCGCCCGTACATCAGGGTCCGCCCCGGAGTGATCCCCGATCACACCCTGACCCGACCAGCAGACGGATGACCTGCCCGGCCCCACCCCTTCACGCGGAGTGGACGGTCTCGGGTTCCGGGGGTGCCTCGGTGGCGGACCCGTCCTGCCGTGCGGCCCGTGGGGGCTTGATGCGGAAGGCGAGGAAGGCACCGGCGACGGCGGCGATGCCGCCGGTCAGCGCGGACAGCCGCAGGCCGTCGACCACGTCGCCGACCGAGTTGGCGGCGCCCTCGTTCAGGTCCAGGCCGGCGTTGGCGACGGCGATGAGCAGGGCCATGCCGACCGCGCCGCCGATCTGGGCCGACGTCTGCGTGAGGCCGGAAGCGACACCCTGCTCGTCGGGGGCGGCGTCCGAGCCCGCGGCCATGAACATCGCCGGGTAGATCATGCCGGCGAACAGGCCCCACAGCAGGACGGCGGGGAGCAGCGGCAGGAAGCCGGTGTCGGTGGACATGGTCAGCGACAGGACGATCATCGAGGCGCCGACCCCGGTCAGGCCGGAGAACAGCGCCCCGCGGACGCCCCAGCGCTTGACGACGGCCGGCAGCAGCTTGCCGGAGCCGAGCATGGCGACCGCGCTCATCGGCAGGAACGCGAGACCGGCCTCCAGCGGGCTGTAGCCGAGGACGTCCTGGAGCTGGATGAAGAACAGGTAGTGCAGGGTGTTGATGGCGCCCTGGAAGACGAAGATGATCAGCATCGCGGTCAGCAGGCCGCGGTAGCCGAACAGCCGCGGCGGGGCCAGCGGGTCCGCGGCCTTGGCCTCCACGGCGAAGAACGCGACACCGAGGACCAGTCCGACCGCGATGGTGGTCAGCGTCCGGGCGGAACTCCAGCCCGCCTCGGGGCCGTTGATCAGGCCGTAGACCAGCAGGGTGGACGCGGCGGTGGCGAGCAGCGCGCCGTGGACGTCGAACGCGCGGGAGTCACCGCTGCGGGCGTCGGGTGCCAGCCAGGCGTAGCAGCCGGCCACGGCGAGCACGCACAGCGGCACATTGACGAAGAACACCCAGGCCCAGCCCAGGTAGTCGGTGAGCAGACCGCCGACCAGGGAGCCGATGATGGCGCCGGACGCGCCGGCCGTTCCCCAGACCGCGTACGCCCGGTTGCGGACCGGGCCCTCCTCGAAGCCGGTGTTGATCAGCGAGAGGGTGGCCGGGAAGAGCAGCGCGCCACCGAGGCCCTGCACGACGCGCGCGGCGACGAGCAGGCCCGGTTCGGTGGCGAGACCGCCGGCGGTCGAGGCGAGCGCGTACAGCGCGAGGGCGAGGACCAGCATCCGGCGGGCGCCCAGCCGGTCGACCGCGCGGCCGCCGAGCAGCAGGGCGCCGCCGAGACCGACGGAGTAGGCGCTGACGACCCACTGCAGGGACTGCGCGGAGAAGCCGACCTCTCGGCCGATCTCGGGCAGCGCCACGTAGACGATGTTGTAGTCGACGGAGAAGACGAGCATGCAGAACGCCAGCAGTGCCATCTTCACCCCCGGCCGTCGCGGGGACCCGACAGGCCGGGCGGGAGCTTCGGCAGACATACGTCGCCTTCCGTTCGCAGGGTTGTGACGAGAACCCAGAAAACAAACCGCCGCCGCTGTTTGTCAAGGGTGGGCGCGGGGATCGACGGCAGCGGACGGCACCCCATCTCCCGGCAGAGCCTCACCGAGAGGGCGCAAACGGGAAGAAAACGGGCGAGCGAAGCCCAGATGCCTACTCGGCACGAGATCCGGCTGGCTTCAGAAACAGCGCTAGCAGTCGGCTTACGGTGTCACGGAGAGGCGAGGGCGGCAGCTCAGTCAGCCCGCCGGTCTACCGCTCGCCCAGCGAGCAGGTCACCTGCGCCCTGTACGGCGCGACGACGGCCGCCGGCCCATGCCGGAAAGAGACTGGGTGCGCGGTTTTCCCCAGGCGAGAACATGGCGGCCCATCGGCCAAGGTCACGCGCTCGCCGCCGCACCCGCGGCCGGCTGCTCGTCGTCGCGCAGACGGAGGGCCTCCTCGTAGACCCGCTCGGCGCGGTCGGGGGCGACGTCCAGCCGGACGAGGACGCCCGGAACGGCGATGGCGGTCAGGAGGCTGAGCATCAGGTCCGTCACCCGCTCCACCATGTCCGCGTGCCCGGTCATGATCTTGGACAGCACCTGCACACCGGTGAAGCTGCTGGTGAACAGCATGGCCGTGGAGTCCACGTCGACATGCGGCAGCAGTTCGCCGGCCGCCTTCGCCCGGGCCAGGACCTCCCCGTTGTGGTCGATCCACGCCTGCATCGGCACCCTGCGGTCCAGCCCGTCCTGCGGGGAACCCTGGTCCACGGTGAGACGGATACTGCCGCGCACCATGGGGTCACCGACGCGCAGCAGGTGGGCGAGGAGCAGCGCCTCGTCCAGGCTCTGCTGGAGATACAGCTCCCGCGGCGGCACCGGGGGCAGCGCGGACACCTGCCCGGCCAGCACCTCCTGGGCGAGTTCTTCCTTGGAGGAGAAGTGGAAGTACAGCGCGCCCTTGGTCACGCCGCACCTCTTCAGGACCTCCGCGATGGTCGCCGCCTCGTAGCCGACCTCGTCGAACAGCTCCGCCGCCGCCATGACGATCTTCTGGCGCGTACGGATGGCCCGCTCCTGCTGTGCCACTGCACTCCTCCGTCACCTCCCGGACCGAGAAGAGACCGGGAGGTTTAATTCCTGTGGCCCGCAGGGAGCGATGAGCCGGCGCCCGGCCGAACCATCCCCGACCTGCGGGGCCGGGCGCGCGAAAGCGGTCAATTCACGCGTCCGACGGGCACAATAAAACCACCCAGGCGGTTTTGCAAGCTCTGAAAATAAACCGGGCGGTACGAATGGACGACCCCTCCTCCGCCCCACCCCCTTTCTTCCGCCACTCTTGACGTGTTCCTGGCGCAATGGCTTCATGGGGTACGTCTCATGGGAGCGCTCCCACAGCTCCATGGCTCCCTCCCACCCCACCCGCAGGTTTCTTGCCCCACTCCTGGAGTCGCAGTGAGAACGACAAGAAGCGCCGTACTGACCGCCCTGACCGCCCTGGCCACCCTCCTGGGCCTGCTCACCCTCGCCCCGGCCGCCGCCCACGCGCAGTCGCCGCCGACCGCCTCGGGCACCTCCGGCACCCCCGGCACCCCGAGCGCCGCCGCCACCGGTCTGCACATCTCCGGCGGCCGCCTCCTCGAAGGCAACGGCAACGACTTCGTGATGCGCGGCGTCAACCACGCCCACACCTGGTACCCGGGCGAGACCCAGTCGCTGGCCGACATCAAGAAGCTGGGCGCCAACACCGTCCGGGTCGTGCTCTCCGACGGCCACCGCTGGACCCGCAACAGCCCCGCGGACGTCGCGGCCGTCGTCGACGACTGCAAGGCCAACCGGCTGATCTGCGTCCTGGAGGTGCACGACACCACCGGCTACGGCGAGGAAGCCGCCGCCGGCACCCTCGACCACGCCGCGGACTACTGGATCAGCCTCAAGGACGTCCTGGCCGGCGAGGAGGACTACGTCATCGTCAACATCGGCAACGAGCCCTGGGGCAACACCAACCCGCAGGGCTGGACCGAGCCGACGATCGCCGCCATCAAGAAGCTGCGCGCGGCGGGCTTCCAGCACACGATCATGGTGGACGCGCCGAACTGGGGCCAGGACTGGCAGGGCGTCATGCGCGCCAACGCCCAGTCGGTCTACGCCGCCGACCCCACGGGCAACCTGATCTTCTCGATCCACATGTACAGCGTCTACGACACGGCCCAGGAGATCACCGACTACCTGAACGCCTTCGTGAACGCGAAGCTCCCCATCGTCATCGGCGAGTTCGGCGGACCGCCCGACCAGTGGGGCGACCCCGACGAGGACACCATGATGGCCGCCGCCGAACAGCTCGACCTCGGCTACCTGGCCTGGTCCTGGAGCGGCAACACCGATCCCGTCCTCGACCTGACCATCGACTTCGACCCGGCGCGGCTCAGCTCCTGGGGCCAGCGCATCTTCCACGGCGCCAACGGCATCGCGCAGACCTCCCACGAGGCCACGGTCTACGGCGGCACCGGCCCCGACACCCAGGCCCCGACTGCGCCCGGCACCCCCACCGCCTCCGCGGTCTCCCCCACCTCGGTCACCCTGACCTGGCCCGCCGCCTCCGACAACGTTGCCGTCACCGGCTACGACGTGGTCCGCGTCAGCGGCACCACCGAGACGGCCGCCGCGTCCACCACGACCAACCGCGTCACCGTCTCCTCGCTGACCCCCGGCACGTCGTACACCTTCGCGGTCTACGCCAAGGACGCGGCGGGCAACCGCTCCACCCGCTCCGCCACGGTCACCGTCACCACCGAGAAGGACACCGGCACGCCCGGCAGCGGCTGCGCGGTCGGCTACCGCGTGACCAACCAGTGGCCCGGCGGCTTCCAGGGCGAGCTGACCATCCGCAACACCGGCACCGCGCCGGTCAGCGGCTGGACGCTGGCCTTCGCGTTCCCCGACGGCCAGACCATCACCAACATGTGGGGCGGCACCCCCACGCAGACCGGTTCCGCGGTGAAGGTCGCGGCCGCGTCCTACACCGCCACGATCCCGGTGAACGGCTCGGTCACCGTCGGCTTCACCGGCAACCGGGGCGCCACGAACACCGCTCCGACGAGCTTCACCCTCAACGGCACCACCTGCGCGACCAGCTGACGCTCCGGCCGACCGGCGGGGACGAGGGTTCCCGCCGGTCGCACGGGTCAGCCGCCCAACTCGCCCCGCTGAACGGCCGATACGAAGGAGCCCCAGCCGGCGGCGGGGAAGATGATCACGGGGCCGTTCATCTGCTTGCTGTCGCGGACCGGGACGACGGCGTCGAAGTCGCCGCAGACCTCAAGGCAGGCGCCACCGTCGGAGTTGCTGTAGGAACTCTTGCGCCAGGTCGCGGCGTTCAAGGCGAGGTGTCGCACGGTACTTCCTCCAACATACGCAGGATGAACTTCCGCGACTCGGCAGGGGACATGGCCATGTCGCGTACCGCATCGTAGGTCCGTTGAAGGCGCTCGACGGAGCCGTGCTCCTCGATCAGTTCGCCACGGTGTGCGTTTTTCTCGGTGTAAGCCACCGTGTGTCCGGCGGGCTGTCGCAGGAACCATACGTCCGTGCTGTCCAGCCCATAGAGGCCGGCGCTGAACGGCAGCACGTGAAGGGTCACGTTCTCCCAGTCCGCCACCTCCAGCAGGTACTCCAACTGTTTGCGCCAGGCGGACGGGTGCCGCAGCGGGGTGCGCAGGACGGCCTCCGACAGGATCGTCCGAAACGGCGGCGCGTCCTCCCCCTCCAGCAGCTCACGTCGCCCCATCCGGGCCTTGACCTGCCTCCAGCTCA
Organism: Streptomyces sp. JB150; assembly: GCF_011193355.1. Lineage (GTDB taxonomy): Bacteria > Actinomycetota > Actinomycetes > Streptomycetales > Streptomycetaceae > Streptomyces. The sequence goes on along the minus strand of NZ_CP049780.1, from coordinate 5,805,361 downwards.
GGCCCCCTGGAGCCGCCCGCCGCCAGCAGCTCCCCCGCGTACTCCGGCGTCTGCAGCAGGCCCGGCACCACGCTCACCGCGAAGTGCCACACACTGACCGCCTCGGCCTCCAGCGCCATGTATTCCCGGTACTGCTCACGGAACTGCGTCTTGTCCGCCCGCGCCAGTTCCCACAGCGCCAGCAACAGGCCCGGCGTCCCGTAGTACTGGTCCAGCGCCTGGACGACCTCGGGTCCGCCCAGCGTCTCGCCCTTCTCCATCTTGCCGAACAGCGACCAGTCCCAGCCCAGCCGCTCCCCGAGCTGCCGCAGGCTCTCCCCGCGCTGGGAGCGCAGGGTGCGCAACTCCTCGGCGAACCGCCTGCGTGGTTCCTGACTGCGGCCGGTGACGAGGCGTCGCTGCGGCAAGGTGACTCCCTCAAGCACTGTGGAAGGTGTGGAAGGTGTGGAACGTGCGCCGGCCTGCGCGGAACCGCACCGCCTCGGCGGCACGTCCCGGACCGGCCGGGAGGCATTGTCGTCACACCTCAACTACGCACGGTAATTCACCGCGCGTGGACCCGCAGGCCGTTCGCCAGGGAAGGGCAGAGCCGATGCCGACACCGAAGATCCACGAAGCCACCGCCGCGCGGAACGCGCTGGCCGCCGCCCTGACGTCCGCGGGTATCCAGCTGCCGGCGATGGACGTGCGCACGCACGCCGCCGCCGGGTACGCGCTCATCCACCTCGGTGTCTGCTCGGCTCCGGTGGCCCGCGCGCTCGCCGACGTGATCGCCAAGGGTGCCGCTCGGTGAGCGTGCCGCCGCCCGGTACCGCCGTCCGGGACACCGTCCGTGACCGCGTGGGCGTCGTCATGGGCCACGAGGGACCGTATCTCCAGCTGCGCCCCCTGTCGGGCGGCCGGGAGTGGGACGCGGATCCGGCGCGCGTGCGGCCGCTGACCGCCGGGGAACTGCTCCGCGCACGGCTCGCCGAGACGAACGCGCGCAGCCGGACCGGCCTGGGCGTCAAGCGGCCGGGGCCGGACGGGACGAGTTCGGGCGAAACCTGATCCTCCGTCAGTCCCGTGCCCTACGCTTCCAGCGCACGAGGCGTGAGGCCCAGGGGGGTGCGGCATGTCCGGTGGCGAGTCCGACGTACGGCGAACCAACAGTGCGGCGGCGGGACATCAGGTGATCCAGGCCGGCGGCAACTTCAACAGTACGGTCACGCACGTCCGCAACGACCGCGGTACGGGCTGGGTGGTGCTGGCGGTGCTGGTCACCGCCGCCGTCGGGGCGCTGGGCGTGTACGCCGTCGCGGGCGAGCGCACGGCCGGGGGCTCCGGTGACCGCGCCTCGTCCGCCGGGAGCGGACCGGGCGGGCAGGCCCCGGCGGCCACCTCGGAGGCCACCTCGAAGGCGGCCCCGGACGCGGCGCCGGAGGCCACCTCGGACGCCGCCCCGGAGACGGCACCGGACGCCCCGCCCGGCGAGCAGTGGCGGGGCGCCCTGCGGCTCGACCTCGACGGCATGGAGCTGGACGCGAGTCCCCCCAGCAAGGGGACGTCCATGTTCGGCAGCGACCTCGCCGTGGGATACCTCGGCACGCTGAACGCCATGACGACCGGCGGTGGCACCGTCGCGCCGTGGCAGGACGCGGGGCGGGAACCGGGCCATGGGGACTGCGCCGAGCTGGCGGACACCGTGGGGTCGTCGATGGCGCCCGTCAGGCAGGGCACCGTGCTGTGCGTGAGAACCGACGAAGGGCGCGTCGCCCGGCTGACGGTCACGGACATCGTGGGCGACATCAGCCCCGCCGCCGAAGTGGACGCCGTCGTCTGGCACCTCGCGCGATGAGTCACGAGGGATGGGGAGACACAGTGGATCCGGTGATCATGTCGGCGGGAACCGCCCTGATCGCGGCGATGGCGACCGATGCCTGGCAGCAGGCGCGCGCCGCCGTGCTCGACCTGTGGCGGCGGCGGCATCCCGAGCGGGTGCCCGCCGTCGAGGGGGAGCTGGCCGAGGTGCGCGAGGAGGTGTTGCGGGCGCGGCGGACTCAGGACGGCCGGACCGAGGAGGGCCTCGCCGAGGAGTGGGATCGACGGCTGCGACGGCTGGTGGCCGGAGATCCCGAGCTGACCCGGGAGCTGGAGCGCGTCCGGGACGAGCGGCTGTATCCCCTCCTGCCCGACGCGCGCCGGCCTTCGGGCGGCTCCCGCACGAACATCGGGTACGCCGTGGGCCGGAACAGTCAGGTATTCCAGGCGAGCGGCGACATCAACTACAGCTCTGGCGGTCCTGCCGGCCCTGGCGATCCTGTCGGTCCGGTCGGCCCTGTCGGCCCGCTCGGTCCCTGACCGGCCCCCTGCCGCTCCCCGCCGACCGGGGGGAGCGGCAGCAGCCGGTGGTCACGCCTCGGTGGTCGACATGCCCGCGCGCAGTCGGCCCAGGAGGCGCCTGATCAAGCGCGAGACCTGCATCTGCGAGATGCCGAGGCGGGCGCCGATCTCGGCCTGGGACAGCTCCTCCACGAAGCGCCAGTGGATGATCTTCCGGTCGCGTTCCTCCAGCCCGGCGATCAGCGGGGCGAGCGCGTGGAAGTCCTCGACCAGTTCGAGGGCGGCGTCCTCGTTGCCGATGAAGTCCTGCAGCACGGCCTCGCCGTCCTCGCTGCCGCTGATCGCCGCGTCCAGGGAGGCCGAGTTGTAGCCGTTGGAGGCCAGCTGGGCCTCGACCACCTCGTGCTCGGGGAGGCACATCAGCTCGGACAGTTCCTTGGTGGTCGGCTTACGGCCCAGCCGGCTGCGCAGTTCCTCGTTGGCACGGGCGAGCTGGACGCGCGCTTCCTGCAGCCGGCGCGGCACGTGCACGGCCCAGGTGGTGTCACGGAAGAACCGCTTGATCTCCCCGACGATGTAGGGAACGGCGAACGAGGTGAACTCGGCCCCGCGGGACAGCTCGAACCGGTCGATCGCCTTGATGAGGCCGATCATGCCGACCTGGACGATGTCCTCCATCTCGTCCGCGCCGCGGCTGCGGAACCGGCCGGCCGCGTAACGGACGAGGGACATGTTCATCTCGATCAGCGTGTTGCGCGCGTACTGGTACTCGGGGGTGCCCTCCTCCAGCACCGCCAGTTGGTCGAAGAACACCTTCGACAGTTCCCGGGCGTCCTGCGGCGCGACCGTGGCCGGGTCCGCGATCTCCGGAACGTCCACCGTCCGCTCGGCAGTCCGCTCGGTCGTCGTCGCGGTCATGAGATAACCCCTCCCAGTCGCTCAAGTGTCACCGGCGCCCCTCCGGCGCCCGGCAGACCGCGCATACCCCGGACGACGGCCGGCACTCCTCCCGCCTGCGGCTTTTCCTGCAGAAACAAGGTCCGGTTCGGCGCATGAGGAGGGAATCGCAGGGCACACGCTCCGCCAGGAGGTCGATGACTATGGTTCCCCTGCTTCTCGTTCTGCTTCTGGCCGTGCTCCTCTTCGGCGCCGGCTTCGCCGTCAAGATCCTGTGGTGGGTCGCCATCGCCGTCCTGGTGCTGTGGCTCCTCGGCTTCGTCATGCGCTCCACCAGCGCCGACGGGGGGCGCGGCCGCTGGTACCGATGGTGATCTGACTCACAGTTCCGACCCTCGGAACGAGGTTTACCCTGCGTGGGCCCCGCCGGTACGGCCGGGGCCCGCAGGCATGTCCGAAGGCCCCAAGGGCCGCTCCCGCGCACGACCTCCCTCCCGGACCGGCCGGCCGGTGAGCGCCGCGCACCTGCGACACTGGCCGGTATGGATATCGTCCGCAGGAACAACGTCACCGTCACCGGCAACCCGCAGGGGCGCACGGTGGTGCTGGCCCACGGGTTCGGCTGTGACCAGAACATGTGGCGCCTGACCGTCCCTGCGCTGGCCCCGGACCACCGGGTCGTGCTGTTCGACTACGTCGGCTCGGGCCGCTCCGACTCGTCCGCGTTCTCGGAGGACCGGTACTCGTCCCTGGACGGATACGCCAGGGACGTGGTCGAGGTGTGTGAGGCCCTGGACCTGCGCGACGCGGTGTTCGTGGGTCATTCGGTCAGCGCGATGATCGGGGTGATGGCCGCCGGCCTGGCTCCGGATCGGATCGGCGCGCTGGTGATGGTCGCGCCGTCACCGCGGTACGTCGACGGGGACGGCTACCGCGGCGGCTTCAGCGCCGAGGACATCGACGAGCTGCTGGAGTCGCTGGAGGCGAACTACCTCGGCTGGTCGGGTGCGATGGCACCGCTGATCATGGGCAATCCCGAGCGGCCGGAACTCGGCGAGGAGCTGAAGAACAGCTTCTGCGCCACCGACCCGGACATGGCGCGCGTCTTCGCGCGGACCACCTTCCTGTCGGACTCGCGGGACGACCTGAAGAACGTACGGGTCCCGACGCTGATCCTGGAGTGCTCGCAGGACGTCATCGCCCCCCGCGAGGTCGGCGCCTTCGTCCACCAGGCGATCGACGGCTCCACGCTGGTCACGCTCGACGCCACCGGGCACTGCCCGCACCTGTCCGCGCCCGAGGCCACCAATCAGGCGATCACGGAGTGGCTGGCGACCCTGCGATGATGTGCCGCGAGCAGCAGCCCGACCCGCAGGACGCCGACGACGAGAAGGGCTCCTACGCGGCGGCGTTCGCGACCTTGCTGGAGGACAGCGCCGAGGAACTGTACGAGTCCGCGCCGTGCGGCTACCTGTCCACGCTGATGGACGGCACCATAGCGAAGATCAACGCCACGCTGCTGGACTGGCTGGGCATGGACCGCGAGGCGGTGGTGGGCCGGATGCGGTTCACCGACCTGCTGACCGTGGGCGGCAAGCTCTACCACGAAACCCATTTCGCGCCCCTGCTGCGGATGCAGGGCGAGATCAGCGGCATCGCCCTGGAGCTCAAGCAGGCCGACGGCGGCCGCATACCGGTGCTGGTCTCCGCGACGGTCAAGCACGGCGGCACGGGCGAGCCGCTACTGATCCGCACCACCCTCTTCGACGCCCGGGACCGCCGCGCCTACGAGGAGGAGCTGCTGCGCCGCCGGCGGGTGGCCGAAGAGGCGCGCCGGCAGGCGGAGGCCGACCGGGCCCGGCTGCAGGACGCGCTCGCCGTCCTGCAGCAGTCGCTGCTGCCCGACAGCCTGCCGGCCGTTCCCGGCGTGGAGGCGGCCGCCTACTACCACACCGCCTCCCCGGACCGGCTCGGCGGCGACTTCTACGACGTCTTCCCCGTCGACGGCAAACGCTTCGGGTTCTTCCTCGGCGACGTGTGCGGAAAGGGCCCGCAGGCCGCGGCGCTCACCTCGCTGACCCGGTACACCCTGCGCGCCGCCGCCCTGCACGACGCCGACCCCGTCTCCGCCCTGACCACCCTGAACAAGGTGCTGCACGAGCGGTACGCCGCCGGCGGCGATCCGCGCTACTGCACCGCCATCTTCGGCACGCTCGAAGCCGACCCCGCGACCGGGCAGGTCACCGTCCAGCTCGCCTCGGGCGGCCATCCGCCCGCGCTCGTCCTGCGCGGCGACGGCACGGCCGACTATGTGCCCACCCCCGGTGGCCTCCTCGTCGGCGTCCTGCCCGAGGCCCGCTTCACCGCCGCCCGCACCGTCCTCCAGCCCGGGGACACCCTCCTGCTCTACACCGACGGCCTCACCGAGGCCCGTACCGGCAAGGACCGCTCGACCCTGTACGGGGACGACGGCCTGCTCACCTTCGCCACCGGCCACGCCGACACCTCCCCCAGCGCCGTCGTCCAGGCTCTGACCGACGTGCTGAACAGGTTCGGCGACGGACTGGACGACGACACCGCACTGCTGGCCCTCGGCGCCCCCGCCGCCCTCCCCGCCCGTCCCCGCCCCGCGACAAGAACTGCCACATGAGCACACTGAAGATCACCACCCGAGACACCCGGACCGGTCCCGTCCTGGAGATCATCGGCGACCTGGACTACAGCAACGCCCCCGAGCTGCGCGCCCGGCTCACCACGCTCGACCTCCAGCCGGGCCAGCGCCTCGTCCTGGACCTGGCCGGCCTGGAGTTCTGCGACTCCAGCGGCATCACCGCCCTGATCGCCGCCCGCAACCACGCCGACGCCGCCCAGGCCGACATCGCGCTCGCCGCGGTTCCGCACCACACGCTGCGCGTGCTGCACATCGTCGGCCTGGACCAGATCTTCCGCCTGTATCCGGACAGCGAGACGGCGACCGGAGCCTGACTGGGTCCTGGCCGGAGCCTCACCGATGGCCCGACCGGGGCCTCACCAGGTCCTGGCCGGACTCACCCCACCGGTCCCGGCCGGACTCACCCCACCCTGGTCCCGGCCGCACTCACCGCACCCAGCGCGTGACGCCCGGCTGCGGCTGGACAACGTTGTCAGGCACCGTGCACAGTTCCCTTCCCGAGGGTGGGGCCCGTCCCGCTCGCTCGTGCCCCCTCGCCCTCACCCCTGCCCGGTACCGCGCCACCACCCGGAAGGACCCGCCGCATGGACCGCCTCGTCAACACTGTCCGCCCCTATCCGTGGGGCTCGCGCACCGCGCTGCCCGCCCTGCTGGGCACCGAGCCGGACGGCTCGCCGCAGGCCGAATTGTGGATGGGCGCGCATCCCGGCGCGCCCTCCCGAGTGGAGCGCGACGGGCGCCTTCAGGAGTTGAACCGGGTCATCGAGGAGGACCCTCGGGGCGAGCTGGGCGAGGCGGTCGTGCGCCGCTTCGGGCCGCGCCTGCCCTTCCTCGTGAAGCTGCTGGCGGCCGACGCGCCGCTGTCCCTCCAGGTGCACCCCGACCCGGATCGGGCGGCCGCCGGTTTCGCGCGGGAGAACGCCGCGGGCATCCCCCTCGACGCCCCGCACCGCACCTACCGGGACGCCCAGCACAAGCCGGAGATGATCGTCGCCCTCACCCCGTTCGAGGGCCTGTGCGGATTCCGGCCGCCGCACGAGAGCGCCGCTCTGCTCGCGGCCCTGGATGTGGACTGGCTCGGCCCGTACGTCCGAACGCTTCGCGCGGAACCGGAGGAGCGCGCGCTGCGGGAGGTCTTCTCCGCGTTCCTCGCCCTCTCCCCCGGCCGACTGGCCGAGTTCGGCGACGCGCTGGCGTCCGCGGCCGTGCGGAGCGGCCCGCGGCGCGAGGAGTTCGCGGTGTACGACGGGCTCGCCCGGACCTGCCCGGGTGATCCCGGCGTCCCGGCCGCCCTCCTGGTGCGGCACGTCCGGCTGGCGCCGGGCGAGGCCCTGTACCTCGGGGCGGGCATACCGCACGCCTATCTGCGCGGACTGGGGGTGGAGATCATGGCCGCCTCGGACAACGTCCTGCGCTGCGGGCTGACCACCAAGCACGTGGACGTGCCCGAGCTGCTGCGCGTCGTCCGCTTCACCGCCTCGCCGACGCCGCTGGTGTGCCCGGTGCGCGCGGGGGACGGCGAAGAGGTGTACCCGGCGCCGGTCGACGACTTCCGGCTGTCCCGCCTCGTACGGGCGGCGGAGGACGGCGCCCGCGTCCTGCCCGGCTCGCGGCCGCAGATCCTGCTGTGCACCGAGGGCACGGTCCGCCTCACCACGGGCGGCGACGACGTCGTGCTCACCGCGGGCGGATCGGCGTACGCGGCGGCCGGCGAGGAGGTCACCGTCTCCGGTGCGGGAACCCTCTTCCGGGCCACCACGGCAGAGCTGGACAACTGAACCACGGCTAAACTTAACCGGTTTGGCGCGAACTGTTGTCCCGCGCGGAAGTCTCGTTCTAGCCTCGCTGCGCTGCCCGGTGCGAGCCGCTTTCGAAAAGCCCGGGCGGCGGGATGTTCCACCGGCCCGGGACTTCGGCGTTTCCGCTCTCCCGGTCCGCCCGGCCGCCGCGCCCCCACGCCGGCCGGGTGGACCGGGTGAGCGGGACAGGCCGGACGGGCCGGACCCACCCCACGACCACCGGCCGTGCCGTGCCGCCCGGGCCCGCCCGGCGACCGGCCGCACGCGCCACCACCTCGGGAGCAGCATGAGGAAGAAACTGGCCACCGCCGCGGGCGCGTTGCTGACCCTCGCCTCCGCGGTCCTCGCCGCACCGGCCGCCGCGCAGGCCGAGCCACAGCGAACGGCGCAGACCGGGACGGCGGGCGCCGCGCAGGGCGGGACCCGGGCCGGGACGCCGGCGGACACGCAGGCCGTGCCGGGCTTCCGCGTCGCCGACGGACGGCTGCTGGACGCGACCGGCCGGGACTTCGTCCTGCGCGGCGTGAACCACGCCCACACCTGGTACCCCGCCCGCACTCCGCAGGCCCTGAAGGACATCAAGGCGCTGGGCGCCAACTCCGTGCGCGTGGTGCTCGCCACGGGCGACCGCTGGGCGAAGAACGACACCGCCGACGTCGCGGGCGTCGTCGCCCAGTGCAAGCAGAACCGGCTCGTGTGCGTCCTGGAGGCCCACGACACCACCGGCTACGGCGAGCAGGCGGGCGCCGTCTCCCTCTCCCGCGCCGTCGACTACTGGATCAGCGTCAAGGACGCGGTCAGGGGTCAGGAGAAGTACGTCATCCTCAACATCGGCAACGAGCCGCACGGCAACGGCACGTCCGGAGTCACCCCGTGGACCGCCGACACCAAGAACGCGATCGGCCGGATGCGGGCGGCCGGATTCGCGCACACGCTCATGGTCGACGCCCCCAACTGGGGCCAGGACTGGTCTTTCACCATGCGTGATCACGCCGCGGAGGTATTCGCCGCGGATCCGGCGAGAAACACCGTGTTCTCGGTCCACATGTACGGCGTATTCAACACGGCCGAGAAGGTGAGGGATTACCTCAACCGGTTCACTTCCCAGCGGCTCCCCCTCGTCGTCGGGGAATTCGGCGACATGCATTCGGACGGCGACCCGGACGAGGCCGCCATCATGTCCACCGCGCGGCAGCTCGGGATCGGCTACCTCGGCTGGTCGTGGAGCGGCAACGGCGGCGGTGTCGAGTACCTGGACATGGCCACCGGCTTCGACGCCTCGCGTCTGACCGCCTGGGGGCGGCGTATCTTCTCCGGCGCCGACGGCATCCAGCAGACGGCGAAGGAGGCCGGTGTCTTCGGCGGCGACGGCCCGGTCACCGCGGGCTGCGCGGTCGGCTACCGCCTCAGCGACTGGGGCACCTCGTTCAACGCCGACGTGACCATCCGCAACACCGGCACGACCACCGTCAAGGGCTGGCAGCTCGCGTTCGCGTTCCCCGGCGACCAGAGGCTGCATCACGTCTGGAACGCCAAGGCCGTCCAGCAGGGCAGCGAGGTGCGCGCGACCCACGAGTCCTGGACGGAGACCATCCCGGCCGGCGGCTCGGTGAGCTTCGGCTTCAGCGGCTCGTCCACCGGAGCCAACGGCGTCCCGGCCGGCTTCACGCTCAACGGCGCGGCGTGCTCCGTGAGCTGACGGACCGTCGTACGACAGGCGGGAGGGCCGCGTCCGCACCGGACGCGGCCCCTTCCCGGGTCACGGCGACGGGGTGCCCGGTGCGGGCGCGGTGGAGCCGCGCGGGATCAGCGTCGGCGTCGGCGCCTGCCCGCCGGCGGTCTGCGAGCCGTTGATCACCTCGAAGAGCACCCGCGCCACCTCGGCGCCGAAGTGGTGCACGTCGTGGCTCATCGCCGACATGGCCGGGTGGGTGATCTGGCACAGCTGGGAGTCGTCCCAGGCCAGCAGCGACAGGTCGTCGGGGACGGTGAACCCCATCTCCGCCGCGACGCCCGCACCGGCGACCGCCATGATGTCGTTGTCGTAGACGATCGCGGTCGGCCGCTCGGCGGTGAGCAGGAGGCCGCGGGTGGCGCGGGCGCCCTCCTTCTCGTCGAAGCCGGTCGCGATCTGCCGCGCCTCCTTAAGGCCCAGCTCCCGGGCCGTGGCGGCGAAGGCGCGGGCCCGGATGGCGCTGTGCCCGAGGTCGGCCGGGCCGCCCACGCGGGCGATGCGCCGGTGACCGAGGGCCGCCAGGTAGCGGACGGCCTCGGCGACCGCGGACGCGTCGTCCGTCCACACGGCGGGGAACGGCTCGGTGAGGGAGGGATGGCCCACGGCGACCGCGGGCATGCCGAGCGGCGGCAGGGCGGCGACCCGGGGATCGTCCTCGCGGAAGTCCACCAGGATCGCCCCGGCGATCATCCGGCTGCGCCACCACTCCCGGTAGACCGCGACCTCCTCGTCGAGATCGCGCACCAGGCGCAGCAGCAGCGAGCAGGACCGCTCCGCGAGGACGCCCTCGATGCCGGAGACGAAGTCCATGTAGAACGGCTCCAGGCCGAGCAGCCTGGCGGGCCGGCACAGGGCCAGCCCGACGATGTCGACCCGCCGGCTGGACAGGCTGCGGGCGGTGGCGCTCGGCGCCCAGCCCAGCTCGCGGGCCGCCGCGAAGATCCGCTCACGGGTGGCCTCGGAGACGCCCGGCTTGTGGTTGAAGGCGAGCGACACCGCGCCCTTGGACACCCCGGCCCGCGCCGCGACGTCCTTGATGGTGACGCGTTCCGCGGAGCCGCTCACACCGGTTCCACACAGAACAGCGCGGCCGTGACCTCGTCGGCGGTGACATTGCCGCAGTCCCGCACCCGGATGCGCACCCGCTCGCCGGGCAGCAGGGTCCGCGGTCCCCGGTCGCAGGCGGCGGCCGGACGGAGCCGGTCGGGCTGGAGCAGGAGATCTCGTACGAGAGTCTGGGCACTGACCACGACGTCGACTCTATCCCCCGGTCCGGGCACCGGCTCCACGGTGACGTCGTAGCGGGGGCGGGGGTAGGCGAAGTCCTTGTCGGGGACGGGGAAGTGCAGGGCGCGCAGATCCTCGTCCCCCGGTGCGGCGGCGTCGGCGACCAGGAACTCGTCCGCCGCCGCCGCGTCCGGCACCAGCTTCTCCGGCACGGTGGTCCGGGCGACGGCACGGGGGTCCGCGGTGACGTCGACGACGGCGTCCGCGACGGTGGTCCCGTCGGCCCGCAGCCGCCGTAGTGTGACCCGGGCACGCCAGGGCTCGGCGGCCTGGTTGACCGCGGCGAGCACGAGGCCGCCTGCGTCGGGCTGAAGGGTGAGGAGCCGGTCGGCGTAGACCCGCCTCAGCTCGTGGTAGAGGGGTTTTTCGCGGCCGTCGCCGTCGATGGCGGCCCAGGAGGTGACGGGCCAGCAGTCGTTGAGCTGCCAGACGACGGTGCCCGCCCCCACAGGTTCTCGTTGTTGCCGTTCCACAGCACCAGCGACGGATGCGGCATCAACCGGACGACGTTCTCCCGCGCCTCCGCCTCCACCTCGCCCCGCAGCGGCTGCTCCTCCGGGTAGGCGGCACACGCGAAGAGGAAGTCCTGCCACACCAGCAGACCCAGCTCGTCGCAGACGTCGTAGAAGGCGTCGTCCTCGTAGATCCCGCCGCCCCACACCCGCACCAGGTCCACGTTGGCCTCGGCGGCCCGGGTGAGGCGGGCGCGGTAGCGCTCGGGGGTGATCCGGGACGGGAAGGCGTCGTCGGGGATCCAGTTGACGCCGCGCGCGAAGATACGCTCGCCGTTGACGACGAGGGTGAACCCGGTGCCGTACTCGTCGGCCGAGCGGTCCAGCTCGACGGTGCGGAAGCCGATGCGCCGGTGCCAGGTGTCGAGCGGGCCGCTGTCGTCGCCGAGGGTGACATGGAGGTCGTACAGGGGCTGGTCGCCGTAGCCGCGCGGCCACCACAGCGCCACGTCCGGCACCTCCAGGCGCAGCACCGCCTCGTCGCCGGTCAGGAACGTCTCGGCGCGGACGCCGGCCACCCGGGCCTCGGCGCGCAGGGTGCGCCCCCGCCCCTGCGCGGTGCGTTCGACGTCCAGCCGCACCTCGACCCGGCCGGCGCCCTCGTCCACGGTGACGAGCGGGCGGACGCGGGCGATGCGGGCCGTGGACCAGTGCTCCAGCCGCACCGGCCGCCAGATGCCCGCGGTCACCAGCGTGGGCCCCCAGTCCCAGCCGAAGGAGCAGGCCATCTTGCGGATGTACTGCGAGGGCTCCGGGTAGACGTTGGGCCGCTCGCCGGTGACGGCGCGGACGGCGGCGGCCTCGTCGTAGGCGGAGGCGAAGCGGACCTCCAGCCGCCCGGTGCGGCCGGTGACGTCGAAGCGGTAGCGGCGGTGCATGTTGCGGGTGGTGCCGACGGGGCGGCCTCCCAGGGTGATGTACGCGGCCGTGTCCAGGCCGTCGAAGACCAGGTCGGTGCGCTCGTGCCCGCCGTCCCGCGTGCTGTCATGCCCGCTGTCCGGCCCGCTGTCGTCTCCGAGGTGGCGGACGTAGGTCCAGGCGCGGCGGCCGACCCAGGCGACGTCGGTCTCGTTGCGGCCGAGGAAGGGATCGGGGATGACCCCGGCGGCCAGCAGATCGGTGTGGACGCAGCCGGGCACCGTGGCCTCCAGCACGTCGTCTCCATGGCGCAGGCTCCAGCCCTCGGTGAGCTGGGTGACGTCCTTCATCGTGCGGCTCCAATCGCCTGACTCAGGCAGGTGGACGGACAACGGCGGTCAACCTAGCCCGCTGACGAGCCCCTGTCCATAAACCGGTCTAGCGACTGAAGATCATCCAGGAAGTAGTAGTCATCGCACGTGAGACCCGTGGCGCCCCGCCCTCCGGTAACGATTAGGCATCGCGCTCGAAATCCTTGCTTTACCGGTTAACGCCGGACTGACATAGTGCCGACATCCCACCCGCAGAGCTGAGCCGCAACCTGAAGGAGCTGGGCACATGGGGAAGAAGAAGACGCTCACGGGAGCGCTTCTGGCCGCCGCGATCATGACCGTCGCGGGATGCAGTGGCCAGGGCGCGGCATCCGGTGAGACGGCGAAGGCACCCGCCGACCCCGCCGAGGCCTCGGGCACCATCAAGGTCCTGACCCATCGCACCGACCTCGTGCAGAACGGGACGATGGACGCGTACGCCGCCGAGTTCAACAAGACCTACCCCGACGTGAAGGTGACGTTCGAGGCCCTCACCGACTACGAGGGCGAGGTCAAGATCCGGATGAACACCGACGACTACGGCGACGTCCTGATGATCCCGGCCGCCGTCGCCAAGAACGACTACCCCACGTTCTTCGCCCCGCTGGGCACCACCGGCGAACTGGGCGACAAGTACCGGTTCAGCGACAAGGCCGAGGTCGGCGGCAAGGTCTACGGCATCAGCACCTTCGGCACCGCCAACGGCTTCCTCTACAACAAGGCGGTCTGGAGGAAGGCCGGCATCACCGACTGGCCCACCACGCCGCGGGAGTTCGTCGAGGACCTGAGGGCGATCAAGTCCAGGACGGACGCGGTGCCGTACTACACGAACTTCAAGGACGGCTGGCCGCTGACCGCGTGGAGCAACAACATCGGCTCGGTCACCTGCGACGCCCGGGCCAACGACAAGCTCGCCGGGCCCGTGTCCCCGTGGAAGCGGGGCGGTGACCTGCACACGATCGACTCACTGCTGTACGACATCGTGGCGGGCGGCCTGTCCGAGAAGGACCCCAACACCACCAACTGGGAGGCGTCCAAGACCCTGATCGCCCGCGGGAAGGTCGCCACCATGCAGCTGGGCTCGTGGGCCATCACCCAGATGCGGGCCGCGGCGAAGAAGGCCGGCACCGACCCCGACGACATCGGCTTCATGCCGTTCCCGGCGCGCGAGGACGGCACGTACTGCGCCGTGCTCGCCTCCGACTACCAGCAGGCGGTCAACGTCCACTCGGACCACAAGACCGCCGCGCGGGCCTGGATCGACTGGTTCACCGAGAAGTCCGGCTACCCGGCCAAGGAGGGCGCGGTGCCCGCGCTGCGGTCCGCTCCCATGCCGGACACCCTCTCCGAGTTCGTTGACAACGATGTCAAGTTCCTGGAGCGCTCCGAGGCCGAGACCGGCGCGGTGAACGCCATCGACAACGCGGCCGAGATCGGTCTCAACAAGCCGGACTACCGCCAAAAGCTCGTCGACACCGCGCGCGGCGCGCAGCAGGGCAGCCGCGCGGACTTCTTCGCGGACCTCGACAAGCGGTGGAACGAGGCGGCGGCCGGCGTGGGGTCCTGACGACCGGTGGCCCCCGTGGGTCCCTGACCCTCGGCGACTCCCCGCCAGATCCACGCACGCACCCACCCCTCGCTGATTCCTCCACCCTCTCCGTCACCGGCCCCGCCCGGACCAGCGGCCGGGGCCGGCCGCCCGGCGCGGACCGGCGGACGATGAAAGGCCCGAGATGACCGAGACGACGACCCACACGGCACCCGCGAAGGTGCCGCGCGCCGCCGCCCTCCCCGGGGGCCGGGCGGCGGCGCGCGGCAGAACGCTCCGCCGCCTCACGCCGTGGCTCTTCCTCACCGTCCCCCTGGTCCTGCTGGTGACGTTCACCTACGTGCCGGTGGGCAACATGCTGTACTACAGCTTCACCGACTGGGACGGTGTCAGCCCCGACCGGAACTTCACGGGCTTCGACAACTACCGGCAGATCCTCACCCGTCCCGAGCTGTTCCGGGTGTTCTTCGTCAGCTTCTTCTACCTCGCGGCCTCCGCCGTGCAGATCGCGGTCGCCCTGTACTTCGCGACCGTGCTCAGCTTCGACCTGCGCTTCCGCAACCTGTTCAAGGGGATCCTGTTCTTCCCCTACCTGATCAACGGCGTGGCGATCGGCTTCGTGTTCCTGTACTTCTTCCAGGACGGCGGCACGCTCGACGCGGTGCTGTCCTGGTTCGGCGCCGGCTCCGACCACGCCTGGCTCGGCGACCCCACCTCGGCGAACACCTCGCTGGCCGGGGTCTCCGTCTGGCGTTTCACCGGGCTGAACTTCGTGCTGTTCCTCGGCGCGATCCAGTCGATCCCGGCCGAACTGTACGAGGCGGCCCAGCTGGACGGGGCCACGCGCCTGCAGCAGTTCCGGCACATCATCGCCCCGAGCATCCGCCCGGTGGTCAGCCTGAGCGTCATCCTGGCGATCTCCGGCTCCCTGGCGGTGTTCGAGATCCCGTACATCATGACCGGCGGTGCGACCGGGACGACGACCTTCGTCATCCAGACGGTGAAGCTCGCCTTCCAGTTCAACAAGACGGGGCTCGCGTCTGCGGCCGCCGTCGTCCTGCTGCTGATCATCCTGCTGATCACCTGGATCCAGCGCCGCCTCGTGCCCGACGAGAAGGTGGACCTCGTATGACCACGCCCGCGCCCGCCCGGCGCCGCCGCCTCGCGCCCGCCCTGACGTACCTGTCGCTGATCCTGGCGTCGCTGATCGTCCTGATCCCGCTCGTCGTCGTCTTCCTCACCTCCCTGAAGACATCCGAGGAGGTGGCCGACGGCGGCGCCCTGTCACTGCCGCGCGACTGGCTGAACTTCGGCAACTACGTGACGGCGTTCACCGACGGCGAGATGCTCTCCGCCTTCGCCAACACCGGCCTCATCCTGCTGTTCTCCATCACCGGCACGGTCCTCATCGGCTCGATGACCGCGTACGCCATCGACCGCTTCGACTTCCGGGCGAAGAAGCCGGTGATGGCGCTGTTCCTGATCGCCACCCTGGTCCCCGGGGTCACCACCCAGGTGGCGACCTTCCAGGTGGTCAACAGCTTCGGCCTGTTCAACACCCTCTGGGCGCCCGTCCTGCTCTACATGGGCACGGACATCGTCTCGATCTACGTCTTCCTGCAGTTCGTCCGGTCCATCCCCGTCTCCCTCGACGAGGCCGCGCGCCTGGACGGGGCGAACTCCCTCACCATCTACTGGAAGATCATCCTGCCCCTGCTGAAGCCCGCCGTCGCCACGGTCGTCATCATCAAGGGCATCACCGTCTACAACGACTTCTACATCCCGTTCCTCTACATGCCGTCCGAGGACCTGGGCACCGTCTCCACCGCGCTGTTCCGCTTCAAGGGCCCCTTCGGCGCCCACTGGGAACACATCTCGGCCGGGACGGTCCTGGTGATCGTCCCGACGCTGGTGGTGTTCCTCTTCCTCCAGCGCTACATCTACAACGGGTTCGCGCAGGGGGCGACGAAGTAGCCGCGTCACCCGCCTCGCACACCCCCCGCGCGACCCAGGAGAAGCTTTGAGCCAAAGCGGACCGCACCGGCCGGGCGGGTGTGTGCAAGGAAGCGCGCCGCGGCCTAAGTTGAGGGCCGCGTCCTGCCCACGGGGCGCCGGAGGGACATCGCGCGTGAAGGGAGGACTTGGCCACCTTGCGACGGCAGGTGAGGGAAAGAGACGAGTACGCCGAGTTACAGCGCAAGTGCGCGGCGATTCTGCGTGACCTCGGGATGCACCGGCCGATGTCCCTCGACGCGATCCGTGAGCGGGTGGAGGAGCTGAGGGGCCGCCCGCTCGTCATCAGGGAACTGCCCGAACAGGCGGCGATCGCCGGGGCCTGCGGTCTGTGGCTGGGCACCGACGACGCCGACTACGTCTTCTACGAGGCCCGGACCGCGCCGCTGCACCGCGAGCACATCATCCTGCACGAGATCGGCCATGTGCTGTGCGACCACCACCGGGGCGTCACGGTCCGGGACGAGGAGCTGACGGACCGGCTCATCGGCGGTCCGGCGCCCCGCCTCGTCGAACGGCTGCGGGCACGCACCAGTTACACCACCGCCGAGGAACAGGAGGCCGAGATGATCGCCAGCCTGCTCCAGAGCGCGGGCCCGGTCCAGAGCGCGGGCGGGACCGGCCCGGTGGCCGGCCCGCTGGGACGACTCGGCGCGTTCCTGGGAGTGACGGCCGATGCCGGCCCATGAGCTCGCCGACCAGGTCGGGGTGGGCAGCGTCCTCGCCCTGTGGTTCGCCCTCGTCGTGCGGGCCCGGCCCGCGCTGCGCCGGCCCCACCAGCGAGGACTGTGGCTCACGGTCCTGGCCGCGGCGACCGCCATCACCCTCTTCCAGCCGAGGATCACCGGCCCCCTCACGGACGCCGGCCTGGACGTCCACACGATCGCCCTGACCCGCAACCTGATCGGCGTCCTCAGCGCCGGCCTGGTCCTGCTCTTCATGGTCGGCTCCACCCGTGCCCGCCGTCTGCGGCTGTCCGTGCTGGTGGGACTGGCGGCGGCCATGGGGGCGCTGCTGGTCCTGGACCGGCTCCAGACGGACCACCTGCGCGAGGCGAGCCCGTCCCTCCAGGGCCCGGCCGACCCGGCGTCCGCGTACTGGCTGCTCCTCGTCGTCGCCCACCTGGCCGGTGACGCCGTCGCCGTCGTGGTCTGCTGGCGCTACAGCCTGCGCACGGCGGACCGTGATCTCGTCTGGTCGCTGCGGCTGTTCGCGGTGGGCAGCGTCCTCGCGTTCGTCTTCTGGTGCGGCTACCTCTGGCACCTGTGCGGCGGAACCCCCGCCCTGCTCCCCTACCTGTCCCTGATCATCGGCGTCCACGGCCTCGTCCGGGCGGCGTCCCTGCTGGTCCCCACCGCGACCGCCCTCGCCCGCACCTGGACCGCTCTGCGCGTCACCTGGCAGCTCTGGCCGCTATGGCGCGATCTTGTCGCGGCGGTGCCCCACGTGGCACTCGCGACACCGCGGCGGACCAGACTCCAAGAGGTGCTGCGACCGCGCTCCCCCCTCCCGCTGCAGGCGCACAGGCAGACCATCGAGACGTACGACGCGCTCCTGGACCTCCAGCAGTACGTCCAGCCGGGCGCCTACGAGGAAGCCCACCGGCACGCCCGGCGGGCGGGCGTGCGAGCCGATCGCCTCGCCGCGGCCGCCCTCGCCGGAGCGCTGGGCCAGGCCCGGCGCGCCAAACTCGCGGGCACGCCCCCGTCCGTCCCCCGCCCCCTGCCCGGCGTGGTGCACGGCAGCCCGCAAACCTTGCTCGGGATCGCCCGGCTGTGGCCGTCCATGACGGACGCGCTGGCCTGCCCCGCTCCCGCCCACCGGCTCTGACCGCGAGGCGGGTCACTCCGGCGTGCCGGCCACCTCGCCACGGCGTGGCACGAGCTGGAAGTCGAACGCGAGCGTCCCGGGGTCCAGGGCCGTCACCCCGCCGTCGACGGTGAGCACGGCGCCGTTCACATACGACGCCGCAGGGGACAGCAGCCAGCCGACGGCCTCCGCGACCTCGCGCGGCTCACCCGGCCGCCCCACCGGAAGGACCCTGGTCACCTCCTCGTACCCGGCCCGGACGCCATCGCCCTCCAGTCCGGCTTCCGCGGCGAAGCGCGCCATGCGCCGGTCGGCCATCTCGCTTCTCACCCAGCTCGGACACACGATGTTGGCCCGCACCCCCTGACGCCCGTAATCGACGGCGACGGACCGGCACAGCTGCAGCAGGGCCGCCTTGGAGGTGGCGTACGGGACGTTGCTCGTACCGTTGCGCAGCGCGGAGACCGAGGCGACGGCGACCACCGCCCCGCTCGCCTCCACCAGGTGCGGGATCGCCGCGCGCAGCAACAGCAGCGGCCCGGTGACGTTGGTGCGCATCACCTCGTCCCAGTCCTCCAGCGACAGGTCGCCCACGCTCCCGCCGCGCCCGATCCCCGCGTTGAGCACGACGCCGTCGACTCGTCCGTACGCGTCCAGGGCCGCCCGGACCAGACCGTCGGCGGCCTCGGGTTCCCCCACGTCGGACGGATGCGCGAGGACCCCGATCTCCTCCTCCAGCCGCCGCAACGGCTCACTCCGACGCCCGGAGACCACCACGTGGTGCCCCCCTTCCCGGAGCAGCCGAGCGGTGGCCTCCCCGATGCCCGTACCTCCACCGGTGACGATCACAACTCGCTGGTCGGCCATTGCGCTTCCGGCTCCTTCGCGTCGCGGTACGTGTCCGAGCGTAGAGGGGGCTGATCTTGCGTCGACGGCTTTGAGACAGCCAGGCGATCCCGCCCTACGGGCTGCCTTCGACCGGTCCGTCCGCATTCACCTGTCGTGCTGGAAGCGCACGGGTTCCCCGAGCACCGCGCGGGCGCTCTGGAAGTCGGCCAGGCGGCTCGCCACTGTGGCGACGGCGAGGCGCTCCGGGAGGGCGGCGGAGAACTTCAGGCCACGTACGGCCCGGCGGTCCACGTCGGGCAGGACCAGATTCTCACCGACACCCTCACGCGCCGCATGCCAGTCGGCCGGGGTGAGGTCCTCCCGCAGCCGCACCCAGCAGTCGGTGGGGCGCTGCAGAGGGTCGGTGACCGACGGGAGAGTGGCCGCGAGGGTGGCGTTGGCGCGGTATCCGGCCCAGGTCCACCAGCGCACGTCGCTGCCTACACGTGTGATGAGAGTTCCTCCGGGGTGCACGGTGTCGGGTGCGTCGGTCTCGCGCTGTTCGGCCAGACACGCCTCGGCGCGCCGTGTGAGGGTAACTGGCGGGTCCGCGCCCAGCAGCACCTCGCGCATGGCGCGCGTCAGGGCGTACGAGAGGCCCGCGATGCCGCCGTTCATCCACTTGGCAATGCCTCCGCCGTCAGCGGGCTCGACGAACACCCGCTTGCGCAGCCAGTCGATGTAGGTGACCTGCCAGCTGCGTCCGCCGAGCAGCAACCGCCGTGGGCCGGGTCGTTCCTCGGTGAGAACGGTCGGGTCGGTCCGGCCGATCTCTGTGCGCCCGGACAGGACGGTGAACTGGGGCGGCGCGGTGAAGGACGCGGTGAGTTCGATGAAGTGCCGCTTGCCGAAGCGGCGTTCCGCCTCCGGTCCGACGAACAGCAGGCCACCGTCACTGTCGAGGAAACCCTCCTCGGTCAGGAAGTGCAGGATGGGTGCGGCGGAGCGGTCGAAGGGGGCGAGGCCGTTCCACTGCTGGTCCCACATCTGGTCGCCCAGTTTGTGCTGTTGCAGGGTGACGGCAAGGAGTTGCTGGGCCACGAGGTGGCGTGGCTCGGGTGGCGGCAGGACCGGTTCCACCCAGCCTCGCGACCACAGCAGCAGCAGCCCGGCCGCCTGAAGCAGCGTTTCCTTGCGGGTGGAGAGGAACAGGCAGTTGCGTACCGTCCCAGGGCGTCGGCCGGTGCGGCCGACGCGCTGCAGGAAGGAGGCGACGGTGGCCGGTGAATCGATCTGGATGACGCGGTCGAGGTCACCGACATCGATGCCGAGTTCGAGGGTGGAGGTGGAGACGATGACGCAGTCGCGTGCCTCGGCGAACGCCTGCTCGGAACGAGTGCGCTCATCGACGGAAAGGGAGGCGTGGGACAGGAAGACGGTCACCTCGCGGGCGCGCAGCGCGGCCCCCAGCTCCTCGACCTGGCGACGTGAGTCGCAGAAGACGAGCCGCTTCTCTCCCTTGTGCAGGGCGGCGATGACCTTGGCGGCGTTGTCGAGGGAGCCCACGTAGTCGAGTTGCACCTCGCCCGTCGGCCGCACGGATTGGTGGGCGGTGGGTTGTCGGTCGTGACCTTCCCTGCCGTATGCGGGCGGCCTCACCCCCGGGGCCACGACGCGCCCGGTGCGGCTGCCCGCGCTCGCGCCCTGCAGCCAGTGCAGCAACTGTTCCGGGTTGCCGACGGTCGCGGAGAGACCGACGCGTTGGATGGGCCGCCCCGTGACTCGCTCGAGCCGTTCCAGCACTGCCAGCAGATGCCAGCCCCGGTCGTCCCCCGCGAAGGCATGAACTTCGTCGACGACGACGGCCCGTACGCTCCCCAGCATGCGGGCGTGGTCGGTCTTGACTCCGATCAGCATCGCCTCGAGCGACTCGGGCGTGGTGAGCAGAACGTCCGGAGCCTCGGTGCGGATGCGCCGGCGCTGCGATTCCTTGGTGTCGCCGTGCCAGAGGGCTGCGCGCCGTCCCAGCCACTGGGCGTACGTGTCGACACGGTTGACCAGATTGTTGAGGAGCGCCTTGAGCGGACACAGGTACAGCACTGAGGTGCCGGTCCACTGCTGTTCGGTCATCGCCGACAGCAGAGGGAAGCAGGCAGCCTCGGTCTTGCCGCCGGCCGTCGGCGCCAGCAATACGGCGTCCTCTCCGTCCATGAGCGGGGTGATCGCCGCCCGCTGGAGAGGCCGCAGGTCGGGCCAGCCGAGGGTGTTGACGATGTGGTGCAGGACGACGGGGTCAAGCCGGTCGAGTACATCGGCCCCTTCCTCGGCCGGACCTTGCCCGGCCGGGCTGCCGGCAGCCACCATCACAGCTCCAGGTCGATGTCGTCGGCCGACGCGTGCCCTGCCGTGACGGTGGCAGCCAGGTTCCGCTCCACGTCGGTGAGTTCGTTACTCGCGACCGTCAGCCGGTAGTGCCGCCGGGGATCGAAGTCATCGAACTGGTCCACCCGGTCGAGGACGTCCCCGACGAGCTTTTTCAAGAACAGCCGGGGGGCCACACCAGCCTTCCCGCCCAGTGCCCCGCCGACGGCCCGTGCGAGGTCCGCTACGTAGGCGTCGTCGACGACCGTTCGGACCCGCTCGGGTGCCTGGGCGGCGTCCGCGTACAGGTCCCGGATGGTGACACCGAGACCGACCAGGCTCTCCTGGTTGAACCCGGGCAGCCGAATCTGCACGGCGCGGGGGTTGTCGAAGCGCGGGTCGGTGGTGAAGTCGGTGGCGAGCCGCTGGGCCAGCGGGGCCAGACGCTGCACGCCTTGCTGCCCGTCGAAGAAGGCGGGCGTGCCGGTGATGACGAGGTACAGGCCGGGGAAGCGGCCGGAGTGCACCTCGTCGATGAGCTGCCGCAGGGCGTTGAGCGCCTTGTCGCGGGCGTCGGAGCGGACCCGCTGCAGGGTCTCGACCTCGTCGAGGACCACGAAGAGCCCGGTGTGACCGGAGTCGCGCAGCACGGTGAGGAGCCCTTGCAGAAAGCCCAGGGCGCCGAAGTGGTCGAGGTCACCGCGCACTCCGGCGGACCGGCGGGCGGAGGCGGCGACGTGGGGCTGGCCACCGAGCCATGCCAGGACGGCCGCGGCGGTCGCCTCTTCGCCCTCGGCGAGGGCGGCCCGGTAACCGCGCAGGGCGGTAGCGAAGGACGGGGCGTGCCGGGACACTTCGGCAAGCCGGGTGACCAGCAGTTTCTCGACCTCCTCCGGCAGCTCCTCTTCGCTGGCGCCGGCCGCAAGTGCGTCCTCCTCCAGGGCGTAGAACCAGGCGTCGACCACGGGCCGCAGTGCGCTGGGCGGGAAGCTGGAGGTGGTGAGGCGTTCGGTGAGCCGCCGGTAGACCGTTTCCAGCCGGTGCAACGGTGTCTCGTTCTCCGATACCTGGATCTCGGCGACGGCGAAATTGCGGCGCTTGGCCCGTTCCCCCAGCCATCGGGTGAAAAAGGTCTTGCCGGACCCGTACTCGCCGCGCACGGCCTTGAAGACGGACCCCCCGGACGCCACCGCGTCCAGTTCCGCGTCCAGGGCCGCCTCGAACCGGTCGAGACCGGTGGCCAACAGGTCCAGTCCGCTCTCGGGCACGGCCCCGCGACGCAAGGCGTCGATGACTACACGGCGGCGGGCCGCGCTGACCTGTGCAGGGCGCTGGGATCCGGTGGTGCTCACGGTGACCAGTGTTCCATCTCCCGGCGCACCAGGGCTTCGATGAAGTGCCCTGATGCCCGGTTCGTTACTGTTCGGATCCGAGCATGTCGCGGTACGCACAGCCATCCTCACCGTTCGTGACGGTCACGGGGCGAATCGAGGCCGTCGCCGTCCGGGCGGAGGTCACAGTCGGGACAACCTATCGACGGTATTCGGCCATCTCACACAACTCGCTTCTGCTGCAACGGCGTTGACAGGCAGGATGGGTTCGGCATATCGATATCCGCTCTCCCGGAGGACTCTTGACTCACTTGTTACGCGCACTCCAATCAGCAACCGGCTGGTTGCGGGCTCCGTAGAGCTCGTCTGCGCGTCGCGGGGAGGGGCTCTCACTTCGGTGGCCCGTGCCCTTTTCCCGCAAGCGAGCCAACAAGTCATGGGAGGAACGGTGTCGACCCACTCGACCCACCAGGCGTGCCATCACCCGGCGCGTGACATCACCATCGTGGCACTCGTCTCCGGTGTGATCTCTCTCGGCACTGCCGTCACGACGATGGCGTTCGATGTCAGCCCGTTGGCGACTCTTACGAGCAGTGGTGGCGCGTTCATCGCCGTCCTCAGCGCGGGCATGAACGTGCTCAACCATGTGAAGCGCAACGTGTAGGGGCTTCGAGGGCGGCCCACGAGACGTGGGCCGCCCTTGTCTCAGCGTTCGACGCAGACCGCGGCGAGCCCGTCACTCGCAGGTCTCGACACCCAGACCGTACGGCGCTCGCAGCGAATCCGCTCTTCAGCGAATCGATTGACGGTCACCGCAGAGCGCTGATGAAATCACTCTCCGTACCGACTGCAACATCGAAAGTGGAGT
The DNA here is from genome assembly GCF_011193355.1 of Streptomyces sp. JB150. Taxonomy (GTDB): domain Bacteria; phylum Actinomycetota; class Actinomycetes; order Streptomycetales; family Streptomycetaceae; genus Streptomyces. The sequence goes on along the minus strand of NZ_CP049780.1, from coordinate 5,782,150 downwards.
CACATGGCGGCGCTCGACAACGTGAAGCTGAAGGACGTACTGGCGGACGTCGCCTCGGGCTCCTTACAACTGCCCGACTTCCAGCGGAACTGGAAGTGGGACGACGACCGGATCCGGGCGATCATCGCGACAGTCACACTCGACTATCCGCTCGGTGTTGTGATGACGCTGCAGACCGGCGGCGCCACCCGGTTCAGGTCCCGAACTCTCACCGGGGCACGGCCGGACGGGGAGCCCGAGGCCGATCTCCTGCTGCTGGACGGGCAACAGCGCCTCACCTCCCTCTTCCAGTCCCTGTGGCTGGATGCTCCGGTGGAGACCGCGGACGCCCGGGGCAAGCCCATCCAGCGGTGGTACTACATCGACATCGCGAAGGCTGTCGGGCCGTCCGCGGACCGCGACGAGGCCATCGTGTCCGTCCCGGCCGACAGGGTGCTGCGCACGGACTTCAACCGCACGGTGGTTCTGGACCTGCGCACCACCGAGGCCGAATGCGCGGCCGGTCTCTTCCCCCTGCACTTCGTCTTCGACGCCCAGCGCGTGAACGAGTGGAAGAAGGCGTACATCAAGGCGGACGAGGACCGGAACTGGGACCTCTGGGGCCAGTTCGACGAGGCCGTCCTCCAGCAGGTCCGCGCCTTCCAGGTACCGATGATCCGCCTGGCTGCCTCCACGTCCATGGACGCCGTCTGCGCGGTGTTCGAGCGGGTCAACACGGGCGGCGTGCCACTGAACGTCTTCGAACTGCTCACCGCGACTTACGCCGGGGACCGCGACTACGTGGAGCGGACCGGGGACTACTACCAGCTTCCCGAGGTCTGGCGGGAGATCAAGCACGGGCTGGCGGGCAAGTACCCGGTCTTCGGCCGCCTGGAGGGCGGTCTGGAGAACGGGCTGAGCAGCATCGACTTCCTGCAGGCCATCGCGCTGGTGCGTACCTGGGAGCGGAAGCAGGCGGGCCTCGGGGCGACGGTTTCCTGCAAGCGCCGCGATCTGCTGGACCTCCCCCTGGCCGACTTCGTCCGCCTGGCGCCGAAGCTTGCCGACGCCTTCGCATGGGTGGGCGATTTCCTGGAGCGGCAGTGCATCGTCCGCCCGGCCGACCTGCCGTACAAGACGCAGCTTGTCCCGCTCGCGGCCGTCCGCGCCATTCTCGACACGGCGACCGACGGCATGGGGGCACAGGAGAAGATCGAGCAGTGGTACTGGTGCGGCGTGCTCGGAGAGATGTACGGCGGCTCCACGGAGACGCGCTTCACCAAGGACGTCGAGCAGCTCGTCCCCTGGATCGAACAGGACGACCGGGCACCCGAGACAGTCACGGAGGCGTTTTTCTTCGCCGACCGCCTCGATACCCTCACCACCCGCAACAGCGCCGCCTACAAGGGCATCTACGCCCTGCTGATCAAGCAGGGAGCGGTGGACTGGCACTACACGGACGCCCCGCTCAGTCCCGGCCGGCTGGACGAGTACGGCGTGGACATCCGGCAGATCTTCCCCAAAACGTGGTTCCGGCGGGGTAACAGCCACGGCCTGCCCACGAGTTCTATCGTGAACAAGACCCCCCTGTCCTACCGTGCCGCGATGGACATGACAGGAGCGCCGTCGTCGTACCTGTCCACCATGATCGCCGCGTCCGACATGCGGTCCGAGTGGTTCGACGATGTCCTGAGCACCCACCTGATCGATCCGGACGCCTTGCGGGAAAACGACTACGAGCGCTTCTACCACGACCGTTCCAAGCAGTTGCAGGAACTCGTGCACTCCGCCATGGGCAAGAGGACGATGCTTCGCGACCTGCCGGAGGGCGACGCCCGATGACGACCAGGCCGGACGAGCGCGACATCGCCTCACTCAAGGGCAGGACCGTGTCCGTGCAGGAGATCCTCGACCTGTTCCAGGTCAGGGTTCGCGACCACCGCTCGGTGCACCGGATCTCGCAGGCGCTGGCGGACGCCGGGCTGACCACGCTGCCGGACTTCGCCGTGTGCGGCCTGCGCAGCACCGTCGAGGTCGTGCCGCTGGCGTCCGTCCCCGCGCAGCGCGCGCCCGTCGACGCGGACGACGAGGCCGACGCGACGGACGAGGCCCTTCCCTCGCACGCCCTGCCGCAGCGGCTGCTCCTCGGCGACATCCCGTCGGCGCGGCGCGGCGTGGTGTCCGTGGGTCCCGGGACGCCCCTGTCCCAGACGACCTTCCTCATGCGTACGAAGGGCCTCTCCCAGGTGCCGGTGACCACCGGCATGGCGCAGGTCCACGGGGTCGTGACCTGGGGGTCCGTGGCCAAGATGTACGAGGCGGGGAAGCCGGCCACGCTGGACAACGCGATGGAGAAGGACTCGCTGCCCGTCGCCGACGCCCGCCAGGAGTTCTTCACCGCCCTCCCCGTCATCCGCGAGCACGGCTACCTGCTCGTCCGCGGCGACGACGGCTGCCTGTCGGGCATCGTCACCGCCGCGGACGTCACGGAGCGCTTCGAGGGGGCGGCGCGTCCCTTCTTCCTCGTGGGCGAGATCGAGTCGCTGCTGCGCCGCTGCCTGGGCGCGGCCCTGGACGCGGAGGCCATCAAGGCGGTCCAGACGAACAGGAAGCCGGAGCGCCGCACCGGCCAGGTGTCGGATCTGATGTTCGGCGACTACCTGAAACTCCTGGACGGCGACCAGACGAAGCAGTCCCTCGCCGAGCGGGCCGACCGCAACTGGGAGGCGCTGAAGTGGCCCAACATGCCCCGGGAGCAGTTCGTCGGCCTGCTGAAGCGGGTGAAGGACATTCGCAACCGGATCGCCCACTTCGACGAGAAGCCGCTGCCGCAGGAGATGCTCGACGAGCTGACGACGTTCGCGAAGGTGCTGCGGGCATTCGCGCCGTGAGGTGAGGGCGGCACGGGCCTTCTCGGCGCAGGTGTCCCGCACCTCGCACCCTCATCGCTCGGCCTGTGCGGCCAGGTCACAACAGCGACTTCATCGTGCCGGACGCACCGCTCGAGGTGCCTCCCGGTGTCCCGGGAGGCACTCGGAACGTGTCGTCAGCGCGCTCCGAGAGCGAACTGCTCACGCAGCAGCGCCTCGTGGAGCCGCAGGGTACGGCCGTCCGGCAGGGTTTCCAGGACCTGTACACCGTCGTAGTTGAGCAGTTGCCGCAGGACGGCGGCGAAGCCGTCGCCCCGGCTGGTGGGCATGCCCGCGCGCTGGGCGAGGGCGGTGACGGGCAGGGTGCCGCCGGCATCGAGCAGCGCGGCGAGCGCCTTGTGCACCTGCTCCTGCTGCGGTTTGCGGGCCAGCCCACCGAGCTGCGCCTGGTACGTCTCCGAGTCGAGCAATGCCTTTACGAGCACCTCGGTCCGTGAGACGACCACTGGCGTGAGCAGGGCGTCGTCCCCCCCGGAGGTCAGTTCCACCTCGAAGAGCGCTTCGTGCGTCCGCGCGAGTTCCGCCTGCTTCTTCTGCGACTTGCCCGTCGGCTTCTTGGGAGCGGTGGGCATCGCGCCGGGCACCGACGGGGCATCCTGCCCGCTCGCCAGCGGTGTTCTTCCGGCCTCCTCCGGGGCCCACCAGGCCGGCCGCTGGTCGCCCAGCTCCCGCCAGCCCTTGGGGGGTTCCGCCCCGAACGGCAGGAAGGCGAGGACCGGGACGGTGAATTCGGCCAGGGAGGCCCCGCCGTGATAGCCGGCCTTGAGGGCGGTGTAGCGCGAGTCGGCGTCCCACAGGGCGACGATGGACGCGCCGGGCTCAGGCCACACCACGCGCGGCCCGGTCAAGGCGATCTCCCGTTCGGCGAGCGGGCCGCCGGGCGGGCGGTGGCGGGCAGAGTCGGGGTCGGAGGCCGGATCGACCTTGGTGCCGTGCCGGTCGACGACGTGGCCGTGGTCACTGGTGAGGAGGACAGCCATGCCCTGGGCCGCCGCCACCCGCAGCAGATCGCGCAGTCCGGGCACGTCGTCGACCCGCCAGGCTCCGTCGCCGAGTTTCTGCTCCTTGGCGAGCCGGTCGTCGATGGCGTTGAGGACGACGGCCACGTGGGTCCGGCCGTCGTCCAGGGCCTGCGTGAGCGCCGGTCCGAAAGTGTCGCCCGCGGTATCCGTGCGCAGGTCGTCCTTGTGGAACACGGCCGCCGGGGCCCCGCCCCACAGTTTCAGCGTGGGGAAGAGCCGCTTCTCGTCGGCCTGGGTGCCCTTCCTCAAGGTGCCCGTCAGGAGCGAGGTGCGGGACACGGCCGTCACGGTGGGCAGGGCGGCGGCCATGGCCCGGCGGCGCGGCGTGCCGCCCTCGGGCAGCGGGTCGAATTCGGCCCAGGAGCGGCGCAGTTCCTCGCCGAGTTCGCTCGCGATGGCCGCGCTCATGCCGTCGAGTACGAGCAGCAGCACCCGTCGTGTCCCGGTGCGTCGCACGACCGGGCCGACCACGCGATCGAGGAAGGTCTCGACCGTGAGCATCCGGCCGGGCTGGGTACCGGCCTCGGTCCAGGCGGCCAGGGAACGGGCGAAGGAGGCATCGATCTGCCGGCGCCGGTCCCTGACGCGGGTGCCGAGGGCGTCATAGGCGGTCTTGAGGACGGGGTCCGGGTCGCCGCCGGCTTCGATGTGCTCCAGGGCGAGGTCGGCCCAGCCGGTTTCGGTGATGTGCCGCTGGATGGCGTCGGCGACGGTGGGGGCGTCGGCGGGCGGGTCGGTGGCCAGCCAGCGGGCGAGGCGCTGACCCATGCGGGCGCGTTCGATGCGGGCGGACTCCTCCGGCTCGGCTGCGAGCCGATGGTCCTCCAAGTGTCGTACGGCCTGTGCCACCGCGCCCGGGTCACCCGCCGTGAGGGCGTGACCGACGGCGGTGAAGCGGGCTTCGAGTCCGCCACGCAGGACAGGGCTCGCCCCCACGGCCTGCTCCGCGCCGAACTGGCGGGCGAGCGCGGCGGCCCGGTCGAGCACGGTGCCGGTGGTGCGGCGTGCCTCGCGAGCCTGGTCGGCGTCAGTGCCGGTGGTGCGGTGTCCGGCCGCCAGCAGGGTGGTGATGTACTCCTCGGCGGCCCTGCCGAAGACGGTCACCAGGGCGTCGAGCTGGTCGCCGTCCGCAGGGGGCCGGTCGCCGAAGTAGCGTTCGGCGCGGCCCCGGGCCCGGTACGTCTCGGGGGCGGGCTCGGCGTGCTGCCACAGGGCCGCGCAGACGAGGCCGAAGGCGGCGGCGTCCGCGCCGCGCTCGGCCTCCACGAGGGCGAACAGGGCGCGTCCGGCAAGGCCCGCCTGGTCCTCCTCGCCGAGGAAGGCGGCCAGTCCGGCGCGTTCGGCGCCGCGCAGGGCGAGGAACCGTTCGGGGGCGCCGGGCCGGGTGGACCAGTGCAGCAACGCCTGGGCGTCGAGCCGGTCGTCGCCGGGGCGTCGTTGGCCGCCCTCGGTGTCGTAGCGGCCCAGGCGCAGGCGGCGCTGGGCGAGCGCAGTGAGGGCGTACTGGCGGGACAGCCAGCCGCCGGGCACGGGCGGCCAGCCGCCACTGGTGGGCGGGGTCGCGTCGAGCAATGCCTCGGCGGCCCAGTTGATGTCCTTCAGGCGCGGGTCTATCTGCCGGGCGCCGAACGCGTCGCCGACCACCTCCCAGCTGTCGACCGTGTCGATGCGCAGCTTGTGGACGCGGGCGAGGATCGCCGGGTCGAGTTCGTGCTGCTCGCGGTCGGTGAGGACGACCAGCACGGCGGGCCCGGGGCGGCGGCCCGACAGGTGCTCGAGGACGAGTTCGTGGACGGCGAGCGGGGACGGTGCCACCGCGACGCCGGCAGTACGGCCCTCGCCCCAGACGGGTTCGGCGGGGCCGTCCCACTGGGGTGTGGACCGCAGTAGCACGACCCGGCGCCGGCCCCCGTCGGCCCTGGTGAGGGAGTCTTCGAGGGAAGTCTGCGAGGACAGGTACTGGGTGACGGTCGCGGTGTTCAGCCGGACCGCGCCCGGGACGGCGGTGGCGGTGTCCGTCATTCGACGACCTTCCAGCTGATCTCGATGGTCGCGTCGGGGTGGCGGGCGGCCAGTTCGGACAGTTCCGCCTGGAGGTCGGCGGCGGCCCGGCGCACGGTCGTGCTGCGGTGTCCGGACTTCCGCGCCGTGCCGCCGCTCGCCGGGACGGGCGAAGGCGTCTCCTGCGGCTGGGTGTACGGGATGCGCGGATCGCTGGACGGGGTGTCCAGGGGCAGGTCGTCGGCCCTGTGCTGGGGCGTTACGGGCTCGGGCCGCGGGGTGGCGGCCTGGCTGCGCTTGATCAGGGCGACGACCTCGCGCTGGGTGCGGGCGAGGGCTTCGCGCAGGTCGGCGGTGCGCTGATCGTCGCGGGCGACGTTGCGCAACGAGTCGAGCAGCGCCTCGCCCTCGGGGCCGAGTCCGGCGGCGAGTTCCAAGGTGCTCCACGGAGCGGAGGCGACGGCCTCCGCAACGGCGCGGGCCTTTTTGATGGAGGTGCCGTACCGGTCGGCGCTGGTCTCGCCCAGGTCGAAGGAGGCGAGGGCCTCCACGGTCTTCTTCGCCCCGGCCGCGCCCTTGCCGGCCTCCGCCTTGAGCGTGTCCAGCAGTTGCAGGGATCGGCGTGCGAGGGCGAGCCGCCCGGTGTCGGCGGTCTGGTCGAGGCCGAGGAAGGAGGCGTGGGTCTCCAGCTGGTGCACGAGGTCGGCCGCGTGGTCGCGGTGGGCGTGGGCGGCGTCGATGATCTGGCGGGCGAACTGGTTGACCATCCGGCCGCGCCGCAGCGCGGGCGGCTTCGCACCGAAGATCACCTCGAAGCGCTGCCGTGCGGTGTCCCAGTCGGACTCGGCGGGCAGCGGCTGGCTGCGCAGGGCGTCGTGGTCCTTGATCGCGGTCAGTTCGGGCGCGGGGTCGAGGACGGTGCCGCCGCGCACCCACACCCGGTCGTCCATCTCGGCGAAGGAGGCGACGACGAGCCGGGCGAGGAAGTCGGGCAGGCCACGCGGTTCGGGCTTGTCGGTCCAGTCGGTGAGCGTGATCAGGGACAGGTCCCCGGTGACGCCCTGGGAGCTGGCGAGCTGCCGGAAGTGGTCGGCCCAGTAGCGGGACAGTTCGAAGTACGCCTCCTTCTGCTGTCCCAGGCGCAGCGGCCCTGCGACGCGCTGCATGAGCTTGCGGTCGGCGGCCGGGACCTCGATCCGCCCGTCCCGGGCCTCGGCGGCCTCCCGGACGTGGGTGAACACCTTTTTGGCGTCGGCGGGCCTGACGGCGGTGCCGGTGGCGTCGGGGTCGAGGTCGGGGTGGGCCGGGTACTGGTGGGCGAGCAGCCTGCCTGCGATGTGCCGGATGCCGTCGTGCAGGCTCTGCCCGAAGGACAGGGTGAGGCCGTCGACGTCGGGCAGCGCGACGAGGTGGTCGTCGAAGTCGGGCACGACGTCGGCGGCCTGCTTCTGGGCGAGACCGTACGCCTGCTTGAAGGCGCCCTTGACCTGCTTGAGCAGCGCCTCGCGCTGGGTTTCGAGCAAGCCCTTGGCGCGGCTGCGGTTGTCGGCGTTGAGGTGGCCGGCGTACTGGGTGTCGAAGCGGTGCTCGTCGGCGAGCGCCTTGTCGATGACGACGAGGCGCCGGAAGTCGGCGAAGCGCTGCGCGGACAGGTGTGCGGGCAGCCAGGCGACGGTGCGGGACCGCTCGCCCTGCTGGCGCTCGCGCAGCCGCTGGATGCGGTTGACGTCCTCGACCGGGCCCCACTCGCCCTCGTCGAAGGGGAGGTCTATGGCGATGCGCCAGCGGCCCTCCTCCTGCGGCATCAGGTCGTGGTCGGGCAGCTCGTCCTCGTCGGCGACGTTGCCGAAGACGATTTCGGCGGTGCGGGCGGTGCCGCGCCAGGTGAAGTGGAGCTGGTCGCTCAACTGGCCGTGTTCGACGCCCAGTTCCTCGGACAGCAGGCGGCGGGCGAGCGCGGCCCGGTTGCCGGGGTTGTCGTTGACCTGGGCGTTGGCGATGACGGAGTCCACGTCGACGCCGGACAGCTCCAGCCGTACGCCGGGGTTGGCGTCGGTGCCGGTCTCCTTGATCTCGGGGAACCGGGCGGCCCACTCGGCGACCTTGTTCTTGATGATGCCGACCTCGGCGCCCGGGATGGGGGCGAGAACCGAGCCGTGGTTGAGCGCGCCGAGCCGCCGGATGGTCAGCTCGGACAGGGAGGGCACGCTGGGCGCGAGCGCGGACAGCAGCAGCGTGCACACCAGCCGGTTGTCGCCGACGAACATCCGGCAGCGGTTGGCGCGCTGCGGGTCGGTGATCGTCTCGGGCCGGTTGAGGTACTGCTCGACGTCGTCCTCGGTGATGTCGTACGAGCTGAGCAGGTAGGGCCGCAGCTTGGTCTTGTACAGCTTGTCAGCGGCCTCGAAGACGACCTTCAGGCTGTCGGTGAACGGCTTGTCACCGCCCTCCGCGATCACCGGGTAGAGGTCGCCGACGGGAATGAGCTGGCCGAGGCGGATCTCGTTGCGGTGGTCGGCGAGGAGCTGGCCCATCAGCTTCAGACCCGTGCGGGAGCGCTGCAGCGCGGACGAGATGTGGACGAGGGTGTCCATGAACGCCGGCGAGAACGGATACGTCAGCCGGAACGACTCGGCGTCCGCGCCGGTGGTGCCCTTCTCCGAGCCGAGCAGGGTGTCCCACACCTGCGGGCCGACCCGCTTGGTCTGCTCGAAGGCCGCGTCGATGAGCTTTTTCGCCTCGTCGTCCTTGGGCTTGAGGAGGCGGGCGTGGGCGATCTGCGGGAGGTTGCGGTCCTCCAGCGTGATCTTGTCGAACCGGCCGGAGGCCAGGTTCAGGGTGTCCTGGATGGACGACTCGGCCGCGCCGGACACCTCCTCGCCGACCAGTTCGCGCAGGTCGCGCTGGCGGGCGATGAACGACACGACGGGGATGGCGCGGCGGGCGTCGCCGCCCTCCACGAAGTTCGTGATCTTGCTGGCTTCGCGTGCCACGAACTTCTGGTCGTGAATGAGGGTGGCCAGCCACAGGATCAGCTCGTCCATGAACAGGATCAGCCCGTCGTAGCCGAGCGCCTTGGCGTGCTCGGCGATGACGGACAGACCGGCGTCCAGCGAGATGAAACCGTGCTCGTCCTCGGCGGCGTTCTTGGCGAAGCCGGGCAGCAGGTTCGTACTGGCGTCGTTGACCAGCTTGGCGCGCAGCTCGGCCGGGGTGGAGGGGTTGCGCAGGTTGAGCGGGACGCCCGCCTCGTGGTTCTCCTCGGCGGCGAGCGCGGTGTCCAGGAGCTGCGGGGTCCAGGCGAAGCCCTCGCCCCACTCGTCCTCCTCGCCGTCGTCCGCGTCGCTGCCGCCCAGGCCGCGGATGACGGCCTCGTCGCCCATGTTGGCGCGCATGGCGCGGATGTCGTCGAAGAGGGAGTCCGTCCGGTACACCTGCGGGGTGGGCGCCTCCGGGTGCAGCTTCTTGACGTGGTGCACGTACCCGCCGAGCACCCGCTGCTCCAGGGCCTTCGCGCCGAGCATGTGGTACGGCACCAGCAGGAACTTCTTGCCGTCCGACTGCAGCCACTCGTGCTTGGTCAGCACCGGGTCGAACTCGGTGCGGGCGCGGGCGGCCTGGTTGCCGCTGAGCAGCGCGTACAGCACGGCCATGAAGTGCGACTTACCGGAACCGAACGAGCCGTGCAGGTACGCCGCCTTGGAGCGGTGCCCGTCCAGTGCCGCCTTGATGAGGGCCAGCGCCTCGTCGAAGTTCTCCAGCAGCCGCTCGGTGACGACGTAGTCCTTCAGCGCGTGCTGGGCACCCTCGGGCGTCGTCGCCTCGGCGAGGGACAGCACGAAGTCCGAGGTGGAGATGGACTCCTTGATGTCGATGACATCGCGGAGGAGGGGCGGCTGGGCCATTGCGGGTTCTCGCTCTCCCTGACGGTGGTCGGTGCTGCTGCTCGTACTCGGTGTCGTGCGGGGTCCGCCGCCGAGGCCCGGGGCCGGTCCGAGGGGTGGTGTGGGGGGTCAGAGATACGGATGGCCGGTGCGGCGGGCCGGCCGGCCTGGCCGGCGGCGGGGACGGATCCGGTCGTGCGGTGACCGGGCGGGAACGACGCTCACGGCGTCGGCCGGTTCAGGTCGGACGGTTTCGCGGCGTCTGCACTCTTCGTCCCCCTCGTACTGAACGTCACCCGCACGGCCTGCGCACAGCACCCTACATCGGTACTCCCGTCGCCCTCCTGCCATATGCTCTCGCGCACCGTCCCTGCGGGCCGCTCCGGTCCCGCCGTGGGTACTACGGCCGCCTCGGCGTACCTGCCCAGCCGGAACAGTGCCCGCCCTGCCCTGGAGCGGGCGGCGAGGACCGCGCGGTGGTCCGCGCCGAGGTGTCGCTGTGCGAGGTCCGCGGCGTTCCGGGCGGCCTCCCAGGCGGAGAGGTAGTCACCGGTCCGGTGCAGGGCGACGGACAGCCGGGTCGCGACGGCCAGGGCGTCGGCGGCGGACGGCCCGCCGATGTGCCCCAGCAGGGCCAGCGTGTGAGGTACCGGCAGGCGCAGTCGGGGATCGTGCGGACCGGCGTCGGGTACGCCGGGCACGGCCGCGTCGAGCAGCCGGACGGCTGTCGTGTCGAGGGCGGGCGGGTCCGTCACGGAGCGACCGCGCGTACGAGGAGCGTCCCGATGTGCCCGGGCTGGGGCGCGTCGAGCACCCGCGCGTCGGCCGTGGCGAACCCGGCCCGGGTGAGCAGGCGCTCCCAGACGGCCGGCCGGTAGCTGTAGCGGTAGGTGAACATCGCCTTTCCGGCGAAGCCTCCCTTGTACATGCCCTGCGGCCCGTACGCGCCGGGGATGGCCGGCGGCTGCGAGAACACGAAGACGCCACGGGGCCTGAGCCTTCGGCGGACAAGGGGGAAGAGACGGCCCGGGTCGGTGAACCAGGCGGCTCCGAAGATCGAGTAGATCGCGTCGTACACCTCCTCGTGCTCACTCAGGTACTCCAGCACCTCGGAGCACACGAACTCCGCGCCGGTGCCGTCCCACTTCGTCGTGGTCTTCTCCACCATGACGGGAGACAGGTCGACGCCCCGAGCGGCGATGCCGCGCTCGGCGAGGTGGGCGAGGGCGCGGCCTGTGCCGCAGCCGATCTCCAGCACGCGGCGCGGGTCGCCCAGCAGCTCCGGGCCGGGTCCGTGACCGGCGTACTGGGTCCAGCAGAAGCTCGGCTCCGCGTCGTCCTTGAAGGCGGAAGCGGCGAACGTGTCCCACAGCTCCGTCTCGGCGGCGATGTCGTGTTGTGCGGGCAAGGCGGTTCCTCTGCGCAAGGGCCGGCCCCTGCCCTCCCGGGTACCGAGGACAGGGGGACAGGGGCCAGGGTAGGGCCGTTCAGTGGCTGTCGGGGACCTTGTTGTCGCACGGCGAGCAGTCCGTGCCGTCGATCGCCCACAGCTCCTCGTCGATGTCGAAACCGATGGACTTCAGGAAGTCCGCCGAGCGCAGGCACAGACCGTCACGACGGCGCTCGATGAACGGGGCGTGGTGCTTGTAGCGGCCCTCGTTGTACGCGTCGCAGAGGGCCCACCACACAGGCGTGTCGAGGATGAGCTGGTGCACGCCGATGTCGACGAGCTTGCCGACCCCGAGATGGACCTCCGGGTGCTCCATGCAACCGATGGTGTACATGACGGCGTTTCCGAGGATGCGTTCGGCCATGTCGTGGACCATCGTGTGGTCGCGCAGCAGCAGGGCCACCTCGCGGTCCCAGAGGGTCATGCCGCCGTCCAGCACGTTGATCGTGAGGTGCCTGATCCAGGGCTGAACGGCGTTGAGGAGTTCCTTCGGATCCCGCGTACGGGTGCTCAGGGGGCGGTCGAGGGCGACGGTCATGGACTGCTCCTTCAGGAGATGGTCGTGCCGGGCCGATGCGAGCCCGTCCAGCCTGTCGGTCCCCGGCTGGACGGGCGGCCCGGGTGCCTTGCGGATCCCGCTCCAGCCAGGACTGCCGACCGACCTGGACGAAGCGGATGGCGTGCCACGAGCAGGACGCTAAAGGCGGAGCGCCGACGGACGGTACGCTGTTTTCTCGAAATTGCTCTCCATGGGCGTGAGATTGCCGGCGTTTTCTGCTGAACCCTGTCCGACTCCGTAGTGCCGGGCCGGACCACCGACCATGCTGATGGGATCGACACCCCGCGGAAGGGAGAGCGTCCATGGTTCGTCGGCTGCGCTTCACCGGCACGGACAGCAAGGTCGACGGTTGCCCCGCCCTGCACACGGACGAAGGCACCGGCGAGATCATCGTTCAGGGCACGCCCGTCACGGACCCCGAAGACCTCGCGCAGCTCAGGCACTTCGGAGTCGGCGAGGCAGCGGTGGCCGTGCCGCGCGAGCTGCTCGTGAACTGGGGACCGAAGGAGACGGAGCGGGTGCCGGAACTCGTGGACCGGGCCGCCTTCCGCCTCCTGTTCGAGACCTTCGAGCACACCGCCTGGCGGCTGGAGACGCGGCGCGGCTACGCGTCGGACCGGCAGGACCCCGACTTCCAGGCGTTCCTGGCCAACGGCTCGTCGCCCTGCGACCCCGACGAACCCTGGTTCGTCACCATCAAGGCCCAGACGGGCGCCGGCAAGACGGTCGGCCGTGTGCGCATCGCCGATGCCCAGCCCACCACGGAACAGCTGTTCCTGCTCGACTACGCCCGGCACAACGCCGGCTTCGGCGAGGACATCCGGTATCTGTGGCGCGAGGACGCCGAGCGAGCCGGCCTGCCCGCCGAGGACTTCTGGATCTTCGATTCACGGCTGGTCGCCCTGCTGCACTTCGATGACGAGGACAACCTGCTCGACATCGAGCTGATCACCGAACCGGCTGAGGTCGTGCGGTACGCCATGGTGCGCGACGCTGCGATGCACCACGCCGTCCCACGCGACCGGTTCGCCGCACAGGTGGCCACGACCGAATAGCGCGTGACCGGTGAGCACTGACTATCAGCAGGCACGGGCGGCGTTGGGTGCGCGGCTGCGCGAACTCCGTTTCACGTGCCCCGGTGGTCGGCTCACCGGTCAGCAGCTCGCGCAGCGGCTCGGCTGGCCGGGCTCCAAGGTCAGCAAGCTGGAGAACGGCAAGCAGACGGCCACCCCCGAGGACCTGCGGGCGTGGGCCGACGCGACCGAGCAACCGGGGGTGTACCCCGAACTCGCCGCCAGACTGGCCGGATTCGAGTCGCACATCAGGTCATGGCGCCGAGCGCTGGCGAACGGCTTCAAGCCCCTTCACGAGGGGCTGAGCGCCGAGCTCGACCGCACCTCCGAGATGTGGATCTGGGAAGAGTCGGTGATCGCCGGATTGATGCAGACGCCGGAGTACGCCCGACATGTCATCCAGCGGTACGCGGAGCTGCTGGGCGGAGCCGGCGACGTCGAGGCAGCCGTCCGCTCCCGGGTGCAGCGCCAGGAATGGCTGTACCGGTCCGGGCGAAAGCTGCACGTGCTGATGTGGGAGGCCGCGTTGCGGTCGCTGATCTGCCCGCCCCCGGTGCTGGCGGGCCAACTCGACCGCCTCACCGGCATGATCGGTATGGACACGGTCGAGCTGGGTGTCATCCCCTTCGCGGCGTCCGTCAAGATCGTGCCTGCCAACGGCTTCTGGGTGCTCGATGACCGACTGGTCGTCGCCGAGGACTGGCACGCCCAATTGTGGCTGGACGACGCCGACAACATCGCCTTGTACAGGAAGGTCTGGAAGACCCTCAGCGAGTCGGCGGTGTACGGGGCCGACGCCCACAACGTCATCGCATCGGCCCGCCGATCCCTGAACCCACGGTGACGGCGCTGCGGGCGTGCCTCCGGGACACAACGCATCACGAGCAGGCGTAGCACCAGCGAACCCGGGCCCGCACCTCCGCCGAAGACGGAAGGCCGCTCCCTCGGGCAGCCAGGAGAGCACACTCGCGGCGTCAGGACCTGGGTTCCTCCAGCTCGGGGGCAGTGGTGTCCGCGCCGTGCTGTTCGGCGTGTGCTGCGGCGAAGGTTTCGTGGTCTTCGACGACTTCACCGTCCACGACTTCCCCGTCCATCACTCGGCGCGACGGTTCTGCCAGCGGCAGGCCGGCGAGGTGCTTTTTAAGCCTCTTGGCCATCGGGAGATAGGTCGCAAAGGTGAGCCCACCGGAGACGGCAGCCCCTACGAGGGGGATGGCCTTCGAGACGCTCTTCGCGAACGAATCCTTTGTGATCTTGACGCCGAGGTAGGCTGCGATCTTCTTCACCATGGGATAGACGACGCCCTGGGTGAGCGCCTTCTGAGGCAGCTTCTTGGCGACCTGCTCCGACATCATCCCCGCGACCTTCCCCACGGCGGCGTTCGCCGACTGGGTGCCGAACATCACGCCGAAGAACAGCGTGAGCACCCCCATGGTCGCGTCGTCGGCGTCATCGCCCTCGTCGGAAAACAGATCGGGCCAGCTGTAGAGATAGGCGAGCTTCTGCGCGATGCGCAGCATATGGCCGACGTACTGGGCCGTGTCGGCGGGCACCGTGGCGGGGAGGGCGAGGATGCCGGGTATCCCTGCGGCGGCGGAAAGGGCGCTGACCTTGGCCGTCTCGTAGCGGATGGAGTCGTTGGCCACCTTGTCGAGAACCTCGACAGTGATGCCCGCCGCAGCAGGAGTCTCTTCGATCGCTCGTCGGATGTCCTCCTCGGAGCAGTGGCGAGCCAGCGCACTCCGGAGGTACGCCTCCCGGTGGATACGCACACCCGGAAGCTTCGCTGCCGCCACCAGCAGCGCGAAGAAACGCGACTCGGGGTTCTCGACCTCTTTACCCTGCTTCATGGCAGGAACCTACAGCAGTTCCGCGCCGCAAGGGCGGGACAGCGTCAGCTCCGTTGAGACCTCGTTATGCGGGTGACGGTGGCGTGCGGGCCGGGTCCACCACGGCGCCGATCGCCCCCGGGAAGGCGACCTCCGCCGAGAGCCGGCCGCCTCCGGCCGGACGGTGACCGTCATGCCGGCCCGTGCTGGTGCGACACCCGGCGAGCGAGGCGCCGGGGCTGCTGAAGACGCGGAGACGGGACGCGCAGGGCCCTTCGGCGAACGGATGCTCGCCGAAGGGCCCTGCGATCGGCGCCACGTCTGTTAGCTTGCCGCGAACTCGACGAACGCGGCCCATGCCGTGGGTTGTACGGCGAGTGCGGCGCGGGTGGTGTCCTTCGAGTCGCGGACGTGGACCCTGGCGGGGCGGACGGCGACCTCGACGCATTCGCCACCTTCCTCGCTGCTGTAGCGACTCTTGCGCCATACCAACTGGTCTATGTGCGGCTGATGTACGTGCGCGTTCATGGCTCTCCCAGCAACTTCTCTACATACGCCAATGATTCACGAGGAGTCAGGGCCTGCGCTCGGATGATCCCGTACTTGGCCTCCAGCGCACGGACGCGGTCCCGCTCCGTCTGCAGGCGGCTGACGTTCTGTACCTCGGCGTACGCGATCCTCCGCCCTTCCTTCGTCTCGATCAAGGTGAAGGGACCGGCCATACCCGCGTTCTCCTCACGGTCGAGCGGCATAACCTGGATTTCGACGTTCCGCCGCTGCCCCATCAGAAGGATGTGCTCAAGCTGGCCACGCAGGATGCCTCGACCTCCGATGGGACGCTTTAACACTGCCTCATCCATGACAAAGCTGGCGAGGGGCGCATCGCGGCTGGACAAGATCTCCTGCCGGACCATGCGGGCGCTCACCCGCTGCTCGACCAGTTCGTCCCGCATGGGTGGTCGCATCATCATGAAAATGGCCCGCGCATACTCCTCCGTCTGCAAGAGTCCGGGCACCGCCTGGTTCGCGTACACATGCAGTTCGACGGCCTCCGTCTCCAACTTGGCCGCATCACGGAAGAACGCCGGATACTGAGCCCGAGCCACCTCCTCCTTGCTCGCGCTCAGCACCCCACCCGCCCCCAGCACTTCATCCGCCTGGTCGATGAACTTCGGCGGCGGAATACGTCTCGCCTGCTCGAACGACGCGATCGTCGAGGCCGAGTACCCGGTCAGCGACCCCAACCCCGCGCGGTCCAGGCCCGCCCGCTCCCGGAACAACTTCAACTGCCGCCCGAACACGCACAGCATGCCCGTCCCGACTTCGTACTCCGGCTGCTGAACCTCGTCGTCCACGCCGCAGCTCCTCTCGTGCAACCGCCCCGTCAGGCCAACTCGGAGCCCGGGAACCGGTCACGCCCACCACCACGTACAAGCGCACCGACCGCGTGTACAGCCCGTACCCGTCAGCGCGTCACTCCTGGTCAAAGCTACGCAGGGTCCAAGACCGTTGACCCTATGAAGTCAGCAACTCCCCCGAACGGGCACATGCCGCAGCGTCCCGCACCCGAACGCGAATTCACCATGCGCTTCACGTCGACGCCGCGCGGCGCCCGCCTCGCCCGCCGACTCGTCTCGCACCGGCTGGACGACTGGGGCCACCCCTACACGGCCCCGGTCAACGAGACGCTCACCCTCATCACGGCGGAACTCACCGCCAACGCCGTACGCCACGGCCACGTCCCCGGCAGGGACTTCCACGTCCGACTCACCTTGACCGGGGGCACCTTCCGCATCGAGGTGACCGACACCCGCACCGAGAAACGGCCTCCGGCCAGTCCCCCGGCGGCCGACTCCCTTTCCGAGTCCGGCCGGGGTCTGCTCCTCGTCGCCACCCTCGCGGACGACTGGGGCGTCAGCCTTCGCCCGGCAGCCCCGGGCAAGACCGTGTGGGCGGAGCTGAACGTGCAGGCCCAGGGCCACCCGCCCACGCACCGGGTGGCCCCTGAACCGTCGGAAATCGATCTGCTCCTGGCTACCGCTTCACTGCTGCGCGACGACCTCGGGTCGCGGCCGGAGGACGCCAGCCACGGAGGTCGTCGTCCGTGAGACCGTGCTCGCCCTGCTTCTGCTGGCGGTAAGCGGCGAAGAAGTCCGCCGGGGAGCCGCTGTAGAGCATGTCGAACTCGTTGTGCCACTGGTACAGCCACGGCTGGAGTTCCAGCAGGCCGGCGAGGAACGGCGTGATCTCCTCGGTGGACAGCGCGGTGTTGGTGAAGTACGTCGCCAGCGCCTGCGCCTGCTCCTTGTGGTCCCAGCCGGCCCAGCCGTAGAGGTCTGGGGTGGCCGCGTGGGTCTGCCCGTAGGAGATGAACCGCTCCTTGGGCACGTCCAGCTTGCCGCGCGCCCTCCAGTAGGACGGGCGGAGGAAGTCGGCCGAGGTGTACTTCGGCGGCACGGGGATGGAGTCCCGGATCTTCCGCTTGGTCTGCTCGTCGGGCGCGGCGTCCTCCTTGCGCTGGAGGTCCCACACCTCTTCCCAGTCAGCGCGCTTCTTCAGGCCGGAGGGCTTGTAGCGCAGAGCGGAGAGGAACGGCACGTGCTCATCGGTGATCAGCTCGGCGACGACCTTGGGCAGATCCTTGCGGGGCGCGTACAGCTTGGCCACGGAGACGAAGTCCTCGTCTCGGGAGAGGGCGTCGGTGAGGCGTGCCAGGGTCAGGATGGTGGGCTGACCGTTCTCGTCGAACCAGAGGTCACGCTTCTCCATACGATCGAGCAGCCAGGAGCGCAGGGCCCTCTCCTGGAGAGCGTCCCAGCCCTCGGTGGCCCAGCGGCGCTTGTACTCGGGCCTCTCGACCATGCCGATAGCCCGGTTCGACTCGATGGCGTCGATCCGCTTCTGCACGATCTCACGGTAGGAGGCGGGCCAGTGGGCGGGGATCTCCGTGATAGGCGTGGAATTGTGCCGCTTGAACCACTCGTCACTGGCCTCGCCTGCGGCTACGCGACGGGCAAGGACAATTTCGAAGGCGCGCTCACCGAGGGCGAGTTCAGGAATGTCGGAGTCGTCGGGATCCTCGGAAACGCGAAGGTCGTCGGAGTGGAGGTTATAGAGAGAGTAGACCTGCCAGTCCAACTCCTCCTGAAGGGAAATCATACGTGCACGAGTAACCTCCCAGGTTCGGCGAGCCTCGCGGAGAACACCGACAGAAAGATTGTCCCCATAGCTAACAGCTACAGGGCTATTAGCAGCAAGCTCCTTAGCAAGGCTATCTAGCCTGACAGCGAGCTCTAGCGGGTACTTCATCGGAAGCGGAAATTTCGCCACGTTCGTGCCCGTAAATTCATAGCGATCAGACCAAGGATGAGCACTAACGCGAGCCCCTTCACCCCCGATGGGGTCACCCCCCTTAGGGTAGCTTACTTGCTTGAGCCAGAAAGTAGCAGTGGAACTATTTAGCACCCCCAGATAATTAAGGTGTTGCACTTCGGTAGCATTCGCGGGCAATTTGATCACCGGAGCAGTCTGCTTAAAAAGAGATTCTCCACGATCAAGAAAGAACTGGCCATGCGAAGAGTCACGCGCAAAGGAGATAAGCCACTCGTGAGTTCCCTCGTCTTTTGGAAGCTGATGCCACTCCCACCAAGGCCGCCCAGCGGCGTAGTAGCTTACTCCGGAGAAAGTTGCACGCCCTCCCAGCTCGGTTCGATAAGGCCAGAGCGCCGACGATGTCGCCACCGTGTAAGGCAAGCTGATCAACGTCCGATTTTCCGAGTATGGATAAAAGGCGCGATTCTGACTTTTGGCATTCCAGTCTCGCACCTCTTCACCAGAAATGACGGGTTTCAAAAATTTCGCCATTTCGGTCGGCCATGCCCGCTGCGCGCGAATCATAACCTCGTCCGCAGCCGTCATGCCTACATACCCGAATCTCTTCGCATGATCCCCAAGGCTTGAGGATGAATTCTCGCTAATCACCTCGTTTAGCTCGAGACCGCCGTCGGCCAAAATCCACGGCTGACGGGCAAAGTAACGCTGACGATCAAGATCATCGACCGAGATCCACGGCGTCACGGAGCCCGGTCTGTCCACTTGACTGACAATCGCAGACCAAACCAATCCCTTCTCCGGACTCTCCGGCACCTGGGGCTCACCCTGGACACTGCGTACGGTGCGTACCGTCTTGGACCGCCCAGCCCCACTGCGCCGCTTGCCAACTAGAATAACCGTTGGCGTACCATGACCAGGAATGTAAGCACCTGATGTGTCAATGACCTCCATAAGCTCAACTCGATCGCGGAAGAATTCCTCGACAAGCCTCTTGCCGAACTCGCGCTTCATGAACGAGTTCGCCGTAATCTGCCCAACAAAACCGTACCCACACCCATGAACATCGCCACGCTTGGCCAATTCAAAGAAACGCTGCGCAAACGGGACTGAGAGAGCGTATGTACCTGCACACACGTCATACAACTCTCTATACAATGAATTCAACTTCTTGTCGCCAACCGTAATGTAGGGAGGGTTGCCCACCACCACGTGATAGCGACCTTGCTGAAGAATCCCCGGATGATCCTGCACGTCTTCCGTGGTGTAAGCAAAGGAGGCCAGCGGGTCATCCATTCCGTCTTCACCTCCGCCAAGCACCAACTCCAACTGTCGGGCCTTAATTAGGGAATCACCTGACGCCAAGTGAATCGGCCACTCGTATTTCGCGGCTTCCGCCAGCGTCAACACGCTGCTCGCCGCCATCGCTGCCACCAGCAGCCGAAAACGCGCAATAGCCACCGCAAATGGATTAATATCCACACCGTGCACTGAGTCCAGCGCCGCTCGCACCCGCTCATGCACATCACGCCCAGGCTGCCCCTCCCCCCACAACCGCACCAACCGCCGAAACGCCCCCAGCACAAAGTGTCCCGACCCACACGTAGGGTCGATCATCTTCAGTTCCTCGTACCCGAACTCCCGCACCGCCGGGTTCATCGTCCGGTCGAGGATGAATTCCTCCACGAACTCGGGCGTCTGGAGCAGCGCGTACGTCTTCCGGGCTGCCTCGCTCAGGTCCTGGTACAGGTCGCCCAGGAACCGCGTGTCCCAGCCCTCCGTGCCGTCCTCGTTCAGCGGGTCGGTGAAGTCGTGGACGAGGGCGCCCGCCTCGTCGCGCTGCCGCCAGAACTCGACCAGCTCGCGCGCACCGTCGTGCGAGAGCGGGATCTGGTACAGCGGGTTGTGCCGCTTGTCGAAGAGGAGCCGGCCCGCCTGGCCCTGGCCCAGTTCGTCGAACGCCTTCTCCAGCCAGCCGCGGTAGGTCGGGTCGTCGTCCGTCTCCACGTACGCGTCGTACCGCGCTTCCGCCAGCTCGCGCCGGTCGCCGTCAGGCCCCGTCAAGTACGGCTCGGGGATCAGCCGGTTGTCCTCGCAGAAGCGGACGAAGACCGTGCCCAGCACCCAGGCCACCGCGACCTGCGTGACCCGCTCGTCCAGCCACGAGTTCCACGTCGCCGCCGTACGTCCGAGCTTGCGGGCCTGGTCGTACTCGGCGCGCAGCCGGGCGTGGACCTCACCGAGTGCCTTCACCTGCTTGCCCAGGTCGGCCTCGACCGCCTTGACCTGCTGCTTCAGGTCGTCCAACAGAGCCTTGCGGTCGATCACTTCGCGTCTCCCTCGACACCACTCGCCACGTTCTCGCCGGACCCGCGGTGGCGGTTGCCCACCCACGTGTCCGGAAGCTGGATCCACTCCCCCAGGCCGGCCTGGTACGGCACGGCCACCTGCCCGAGCCTCGGCTCGCGCGAGGGGTCGTTCTGCGGGACCAGGAGCCACAGCCCCCGCCCGCCCTGCCGGGCCGCCGACGCCAGGCGGTCCAGGACGCCCATCGCGTCGTACCGGGCGAACACCCCGACCTCCGTCAGCAGGACGGGACCGTCGGCGCCGTTGCCCAGCAGCTCGACTATGCGGGGCTCGACCGAGCCCCACGCCGTCCGCGCGTACTCCGCGAACCGCACCGCGCCCTTCGAGCCCGGCTCGGCGGCGTCCGCCTTGAGCAGGGTCTCCCAGGTGGGCTTGGTGCCCGGCGTGACCTGCGCGCGCAGGGCCTGGAGGAACAGCTCGGTCACCGACACCGCCCGCGCGCCCAGCCGTTCGGCGCCCAGTTCCCGTACCGCGTCCCGTACGAGCTGCTGCCGTACGGTCAGCACCCGGTACCCGTCCCGGCGGGCCGAGGCGAGGAGCCGTTCCTCCGCGCGCACCGCACCCGCGAGCTGCGGGTCGTCCGCGTACCGGGTCACCGTGCCCGTGCGCGTCGAGTGCCGCCAGGCGCCCGTCGTGAGGTAGCTGGAGGCGTCGTCCACCCGCGCCGACAGGTAGCGGAGCGTGCCCGTGTCCTCGCGCGTGCTGAGCGACAGCTCGAAGCCCGCGTCGCGCAGCGCCTTGGTGAGCGGGCCGCCGGTGGGCAGTTCGTGGGTGGTGCCGCCGCGTCCGTCCGGGACGACCAGCTCGGGGAAGCGGGCGCGGACCCGCTCGTGGATGTCCTCGGCGGTCAGGCCGGGCTGCCGCCCCTCCGGCACGCCGTCGATCCGGCGCACCAGGCCGGCCTGGGTGAGGCGCAGCGCGCGGACCAGCGGCAGGTTCCGCGGGTAGATCTCCAGGCGGGGGGTGGCGGCGGCGTTGACGGACGCGGCGGCGGCCAGTTCGACCATCCGCCGCTCGTCCCAGTCGATCGCGCCGGGCGGCATGGCCACCGCGCCCAGTTCGGCCAGGACGGTCGCGGCCGTCGGCAGGGTGTCGAGCTTGGCGAGGCGGTCGGCGGCGCGGCCGAGCTTGGTCGCGTAGTCGAGCAGGCCGGGCGCGGTCGGGGTGTCGGGCGCGTCGTGCTCGCGCACGTCCAGGGCGAGCAGGCCCGCACCCAGCGACTCCTCGGTGGCCTTGCGGTTGGGCTGGTGCTGGAACTCGGCCTCGTCGGGGGCGAGCTGCTCGATCTCGACGACGGCGCGGACCGCCGCCAGGGCCAGCGCGCGCCGCTGCTCGCGGGTGGCGAGCTGGCTGCCGCGCCGCACGGCGAGGGCGTCGGCGATCTCGACGGCGGAGGCGACCCGGCCCATGCCGGCGAGGAGGTCGAGGATTTCGGTGCGCAGGGCGCGGACGGCCGGGTCGGCCTTCCAGCGCTTGCGCTCCTCCTTGAGCATCTGCGGGATGCGCCCGGCGCTGAGGCCCAGCGCCTCGGCGACGTCCTTCTGCTTGGGCCACACCCCGATGTCCGGCAGCACGCCGTGCTCGTCGGGCAGGCGCAGCAGCAGCCGCACCATCTCGGCCTTGTTGCGGTTGGAGCCGTTGTTGTTGACAACCGGAACGAAGATCGTGGCGAGGGCGTCGAGGCTGACGGAGCGCAGGGCGCGGGCGGACAGGCCGCCGGCTGCGTCGGCCGTCGCCAGGGTGCCCGCGAGGGCGGACTCGGCGGCGGTGAGCTGTTCCAGCTCCTCCTTCGCCTCCGCGCGGCCCTGCGGCGTGAGCGGCGAGACAGGGGTGGCGCGCAGCCGCTCGCCCCACTCCCGCTGGCGCTTCTGCACCTCGTTGCGGGTCCTGGCGCCGAGGCCGGGGGCGTTGACGAGCTTGCGGCGGCTGTAGTCGAGGAGCTCGCCGACGGTGGTGATGCCCAGGCCGTAGAGGAAGGACTGGGCCGCGCCGGTGAGACCGGAGACGGTCAGCGGGGTGTCGCGGGTCACCTCGGCGGCGAGGCGGTCGCGCTGCTGCTCCGCGGTCTCCGGCTCGGCGTCCGCGATGGCGCCGCGGGGGATCTGCTCCGCCCCGGGGGCATCCGCGCCGGAGCCGGTGCCGGCCGGGGCCGGGTGGCGGCTGCGGTGACTGGAGGGGACGGTGCGCGAGGCGTCGAGGAAGATCTTGCGCCAGGCGTCCCGCATCGGCTTCAGCTCGGGGAACCGCTTGCCGACGTCGCGGTGCAGGGCCTTCTGGAAGAAGGCGACGAGACCGTCGCGCACGGCCGGGTCGAACGCCTCGGCCGCGATGGTCGGGTACGGCCACTCCTTCGGGTCCGTCATGCGGGGCGGGACGCTGCCGTCGCCCCACTTGGGCAGCTCGCGCGAGGCCATCTGGTGCAGGGTGACGGCGAGCGCGTACCGCTCGGCGTGGGAGTCGTAGGTGCCGCGCGTGATGACGTCGACGAACGGGTCGAGGTAGCCCTCGGTGCCCGCGTCGGTGTTCTTCGCCGGGTACCCGGCGAGCGAGAAGTCGATGAGGACCAGCTCGCGGGTGCGGTTGGGGCGGACGCGGATGGCGATGTTGTCCGGCTTGATGTCGCGGTGCCAGACGCCCTCGCCCTCCAGGAAGTCGACCGCGCCGAAGAGGTAGTCGCCGTACGCCTCCAGCTGGTCGACCGGGAGCCGGCCCTCGTCGCGGAGCTGGCGGGCCACCGTCTCCTCGCGGCGGCGGGGCGCCTTCCGCTCGCCCGGCTCGCCGGCGTCGTCGCGCTCGTCGCCCACGTACTCCAGCGCGAGGACGGTGCGGCCCGCGATGCGCAGGGGCTCCGGTTCGACGAGGCGGATGATGCCCGAGTGGGGGCGCAGGCGGCTCATGACCTCGGCCTCTCGGACGAGGATGTCGCCCCGGCTGTCGGACAAGGCCACCTTCAGCACGGCCAGCGGGCGGGTGCGGCGCGCCTCGGCCTCCAGGTCACGGACGAGGAAGGCGCGGCTGGTGGAGCCGGTGCCGAGCCGGCGGCGCACCTCCCAGCGGCCGTCGAGCACGTCGCCGGGGACCGCGTCGAGCGGGTCCTTCTCGGGTGCGGCGGCGGTCTCGGGCGCACCGGCGGACGCGGGGGCGGTGAGGGAGTCCTCGACGACCTCCAGCATCTCCAGGAAGTCGTCGACGCTGTGCAGGCGCCGGTCGGGGTTGTACGCCGTGGCCGCCTGCACCAGTTCGTCGACGTCCTCCGAGAGGCCGTCCACGAGGGAGCTGGGCCGCAGGCCCTCCCCGGCTTCCAGGCGGGCCCGCAGCTCGGCCTGGCTGGCGGCCGGGGCCTTGTCGGTGACCAACAGGTAGGTGAGGACGCCGAGGCCGTAGACGTCCAGGGAGACCGGGTCGGGGCGCAGCGCGGTCAGCTCGGGCGCGAGATAAGGGTCTTCGTCGTCGGCCAGGTGCATCGCGGACAGGGCGGTCGGGGCCAGGCGTGTCCCGCCCTGGGAGGAGTCACCGCTGCGCTGGGTGGCGATCTGCCAGTCGGAAATCTGCAGTTGCGGGCTGAGCCAGGCGGCCTCATCACCGGCCGCCTTCCCCGGGCCACCGTCCGGGCGGGGCAGGACGTGGATGGAACGGGCTGCGAGGGCACGGTGGTGGATGCGCTTGGCGTGCGCGGAGCGGATGGTCTCGGCGAGCTGCCGGACCAGGGCCATCCGGCCGAGGATGTCCAGCTTCGCGCCGTACTGGACCAGGTACTCGTCCAGCTTCATCGTCCGCGGGTCGTAGTCGAAGACGAGCGCGGGCCCCGCGGGGTGCCCGGTCGGGAAGTACTGCCGGTAGGGGACGACGCCCGGGTGCCGGAACCGCTGCAGGACGGCCGCCTCGCGGCGGGCGGCGTTTTCCACGGACTGCCGCAGCGAGGCGTCCGAGCCTCGCTCGCTCAGGTACACGCGGACACGGGCGCGCTCGGGCAACTCCGTGTGGTGCGCCTCGTAGTCGGCCCAGGTCTGACCGGAGTCGAAGGGGCGTCGTTGCAACTCGTACGGGCCGACCTTGTACTCGGCCTCGCTGCGGCGGATGCCGATGCGGTCCAGCTCGGCCTTGATGTGCCGGGAGTCGATCGCGGTGACGCGGCGCCGCTCGTCGCGCGGAGGCTGATTGAGCATCTCGACCAGCTCGTCGACGGTGTACACGCCGTTCTGGTCGTGGGCGGACAGGCGCACGCGCAGCCGGTCGTCGGTGAAGCAGACCGCCTCGCCGATCCAGACACGCCGGCCGCCCTGGCCCGGCCCGATCAGGCTGGACAGTTCCTTGGCCTTCTTGTTGACCAGGTGCAGCGGGTTGCCGTGCGTGCGGCGCCGGCCACCGGGGGTGGTCTGCACCCAGGTGCCGTTCTCGGAGGTGACCGAGCCGTGCCAGTCCTTCAGCTCGATCATGTACACGCCGCCGGGCGCGACGACCAGCAGGTCGACCTCGCGGACGTGGCCGGTGTGCGCGGTGAAGGTGAAATTCGACCACGCACGCCAGGGATCGGTGTCCGGAAGCTTCTGGCGGATCGCCTCCAGGCCGCGGCGTTCGTGCTCGAACTCGGACTCGGTGACTGTGACCCACCGGCCTTCCCGCATGCCTGTCCCCGCTTCTCGTGTCCCTCGAGGGCCGCCGTTCCCCATGGTCGGATCCTCTGGAGAGATCCTAGTGGTTGCCTGTGGCATGGAAAGGGGCGATGAGGGACGGACTCGCGGTGGTGCTGAGCGGCGGAAGCGCGGTGGTCGAAACCGTCGCCGAGGGTTTGAACAAGCGGATGTAACACCGCCCGGTTGTGCTGTGGGTCCCGTGGCTCGTCAACAGCTCGAATCAAGCTGGGCGTCCACGGGCATCACACAGGTTTGTGCGCCGCTTTCTTCTCCAGGTCCGCAGTTGACAGCTCTAAAGCGTTCCAACTGTTCGACATGGCGCATCGGATTGAGCCCACCGGTGCTCCCGCTGGTCCGCTGGTCCGCTGGTCCGCTGGTCCGCTGGTCAAGAAGCCTTTGCCGCCGGCTCCAGAATCGCCACGCACTCCACGTGATGCGTCATGGGAAACAGATCGAACACCCGCAGCGTCCGCACCCGGTACCCCCCGTCCCGGAAGTACGCGATGTCCCGCGCCAGTGCCGCCGGGTCGCACGCGACGTACGCGATGCGGCGGGCGCCCAGGGACGCGAGGTGGGCGACCGTCTTGCGGCCGGCGCCCGCGCGGGGCGGGTCGAGGACGATGAGGTCGACCTCGGTGATGCCGGTGCGCGGGAGGACGGACTCGACCTTGCCCTGTTCGACGCGGACCCGCGGGAAGTCGGCGAGGTTGTGCCGCGCGTCCTCCACGGCGCGCTTGCCGGACTCGATGCCGAGGACCGCGCCCGTCTCGCCGACCCGGTCGGCGAGCGCGCCGGCGAACAGGCCGACGCCGCAGTAGAGGTCGAGCGCCATCTCGCCCTTGCGCGGCAGCAGGCCCTGCATCACGGCCGTGACCAGGGTCTCGGCCGCCTTCGGGTGGACCTGCCAGAAGCCGCCGCTGCCGACCCGGTAGGTCCGGCCGTCCGCGCGCTCGCGGACGAACGGGCGGCCGTGCACGCGGTGCACTCCGCCGTCCTTCTCCCCCACCCGCATCACGGACACCGGGCGGTCGAGCTCGACGATCGGCAGGCGCGCGCCGGGCTTCGGCGTGAGGATCACCTGGCGGTCCTGCGAGCCGGTCGCCGCGATGGCCTCGACCGACTCCATGCCGGTCCAGTCCCGCTTCTCGATCCCCAGCTCGCTGACGCCCGCCGCGGCGATCATGCAGTGGTCGATGCGCTGCACCTCGTGCGAGCGGTGCTTGCGCAGGCCCGCGTGGCCCTCGGCGTCCACGGCGTACTGCACGCGCGTGCGCCACTGCGGAACCTGCCCCGCGGGCACCTTGTCGCCCTCGGCCGGCATGACCGTGCCGTCCCAGCCGGCCTCCTCGGGGGTCAGGCCCGCGAGCCGCTTCAGCTGCTCCGCGACGACCTCGCCCTTCATCCGGCGCTGCGCTCCCGGCTTGGCGTGCTGCCAGTCGCAGCCGCCGCAGCGGCCGGGCCCGGCGAAGGGGCAGGGGGCCTCGATACGGTCCTTGGAGGCGTCCAGGATCTCGACCGCGTCCGCGCGCAGGAACCGCGCGCCTTCCTCGCCCTCGGTGATCCGCGCCACGACCCGCTCGCCGGGCAGCGCGTGCCGGACGAAGAGGACCTGGCCGGCGTCGGTGCGGGCGATGCAGTGCCCGCCGTGCGCGACGGGTCCGACCTCGACCTCGTACTCCTCGCCGACCAGGGACCCCGCCTGCGATTTCTTCGGTTCTGCCTGCATGGCGGGGTGACTCCAGATCGGGGACGGGGACGGCCCGCGCGGGGCCGGTCCAAGGCCGGACAACAGCCCACCAGTCTACGTCGTCCCCACAGCGGTCGGTCCCACGCCGTCCGCGCCGTCCGCCGCACAGGGAGGTCGGTCCCACGCCGTCCTCGCCGTCCGCACAGCGGCCCGTCCCCCACCGGCCCTCGCCGACCCCGCCGTCCGCCCCGCGCTCAGTGCCGCTCGGCGCCCGTCTCCTTCGGCGCGCGCTCCTGCGCGGGGCCGCGCCGCACCGAGCCGGGGGCGTTCCACTCCTGCTGCTTGCGGGCGCGCTTCTTCGCCACCTCGGAGGAGGCGAGCTGGTACGGCACCGACGTCACCATCACGCCCGGTGTGAACAGCAGCCGGCCCTTGAGGCGCAGGGCGCTCTGGTTGTGCAGCAGGTGCTCGTACCAGTGGCCGACGACGTACTCGGGGATGATCACGGACACGGCGTCGCGCGGCGACTCCCGGCGCAGGCTCTTGACGTACTCGATGATGGGCCGGGTGATCTCGCGGTACGGCGAGTCCAGCACCTTCAGCGGTACGTCGATCCCGCGCCGCTCCCACTCCTCGCGCAGCGCCTTGGTCTCGGCCGGGTCCACGTTGACGCTGAGCGCCTCCAGACTGTCGGAGCGCATCAGCTTGGCGTAGGCGAGGGCGCGCAGGGCCGGGCGGTGGATCTTGGAGACCAGGACCACCGAGTGGACCCGGGAGGGGCGGACGCTGTCGTCGGTGGGGCCGTCGGGGGCGGCGAGTTCCTTGGCGACGTGGTCGTAGTGGCGGCGGATCGCGGTCATCGTCACGTAGAAGATCACCATGCCGAGCAGCGCGACCCAGGCGCCGTGGCTGAACTTGGTGACGAGGACGACGACCAGCACCGTGAAGGTGAAGAACGCGCCGAAGGCGTTGATCGCACGGGAGCGGATCATGTGGCGGCGCTTGGCGGGGTCCTTCTCGGTGGCCAGATGGCGGTTCCAGTGCCGGACCATGCCGGTCTGGCTGAGCGTGAAGGACACGAACACGCCGACGATGTAGAGCTGGATCAGCCGCGTGGAGTCGGCGGCGTAGATCCACACCAGCAGGGCGGCCGCGCCGGCCAGCAGCACGATGCCGTTGGAGAAGGCGAGCCGGTCGCCGCGGGTGTGCAGCTGGCGCGGCAGGTAGCGGTCCTGGGCGAGGATCGAGCCGAGGACCGGGAAGCCGTTGTACGCGGTGTTCGCGGCGAGGAACAGCACCAGCGCGGTGGCCGCGGCCAGCACGAGGAACGGGAAGCTGCCCGCGCCGAAGACCGCCTCGGCGACCTGGGAGATGACCGGGTGCTGGACGTAGTCGGGGCCGACCGGGACGCCGTTGTCGAACAGGTCGTGGGCCGGGTTCTCGGCCATGCGGACCTTGGAGACCATGGCCAGGCCGATGATCCCGCAGAACATGGTGACGGCGAGCAGGCCCATCAGCGCGAGCGTGGTCGCCGCGTTCTTCGACTTGGGCTTGCGGAAGGCGGGCACGCCGTTGGAGATCGCCTCGACGCCGGTGAGCGCGGCGCAGCCGGAGGAGAAGGCCCGCAGCAGCAGGAAGACCAGGGCGAAACCGGCCAGTCCCTCGTGCTCGGGTTTGATCTCGTAGCCGGCGGTCGGCGCCCGCATGGTCTCGTCCAGCACCAGCCCGCGGAACGCGCCCCACGCGATCATGATGAAGACACCGGCGACGAAGACGTACGTCGGGATCGCGAAGAGCGAGCCGGACTCCTTCACGCCGCGCAGGTTCATCAGCGTGAGCAGCACGATCACGGCCATCGCGCAGAAGACCTTGTGCTCGACGACGAAGGGGATCGCGGAGCCGAGGTTCTCGATGCCGGAGGAGATGGAGACGGCGACGGTGAGGACGTAGTCGACCAGCAGGGCGCTGGCGACGGTCAGGCCGGCCTTGGGGCCGAGGTTGGTGGTCGCCACCTCGTAGTCGCCGCCGCCGCTGGGGTAGGCGTGCACGTTCTGCCGGTAGGAGGCGACGACCGTGAACATGAGCACGACCACGGCGGCCGCGATCCAGGGGCTGAAGTGGTAGGCCGACACGCCCGCGATGGACAGGACCAGCAGCACCTCCCCCGGCGCGTACGCCACGGAGGAGAGCGGGTCGGAGGCGAAGACGGGGAGTGCGATGCGCTTCGGCAGGAGCGTTTCACCCAGCCGGTCGCTGCGCAGAGCGCGCCCGATGAGGATGCGTTTGGGCACGTCGGTCAGTTTGGACACAACAGAGGATCGTAAGCCTTCGAACTGGGGGCCGCCCACCTGCCACCCTCATCTGCCCGGCGAGTGAAATCGGCCAGGGGCACGCCCTCACCTGCGGCAGCAGGGGCGTCATCCATGCCTATATGACAAAACGCCTGCCCTCGCCGCTGTCATCGCTTCGCCAAACCCTAACGATTTCTTGACGGTCTCCGGAGGACCCATGTCCAGCACCGCGGAACTGATCGGCGCCACCGCCGCACTCATCGGCCTCGGAATCCTCACCGTGGTGAGCGTCTGGAGCATCAGCCGCCGCTGACCTCAGCGCGAACCGTGCACGGGGGTGCCCTCCGCCGACCGCGCGTGTGTAGCTTGGTCGGCGGTCTGAGACCCTGTTACAGCCAGGTCAGCAACAACTCTTGACATCGGAAGGACGGTCGTGCACATCGTCATCATGGGCTGCGGCAGAGTGGGTTCCGCTCTCGCGCAGACCCTGGAGCAACAGGGGCACACGGTCGCCGTGATCGACCAGGACCCCACCGCCTTCCGACGGCTGGGCTCCTCGTTCGGTGGCCGCCGGGTCACCGGGGTCGGCTTCGACCAGGACACCCTGCGCGAGGCGGGCATCGAGGAGGCCGGCGCCTTCGCCGCCGTCTCCAGCGGCGACAACTCCAACATCATCGCCGCGCGGGTCGCCCGCGAGATGTTCGGCGTGGAGAACGTCGCGGCCCGCATCTACGACCCCCGCCGCGCCGAGGTCTACCAGCGCCTGGGCATCCCGACGGTCGCCACGGTCCGCTGGACCGCGGACCAGATGCTGCGCCGGCTGCTGCCGTCCGGTTCGGAGCCGCTGTGGCGCGATCCGACCGGTGGCGTCCAGCTCGCCGAGGTGCACGCCTCGGCCGCCTGGGTCGGGCACAAGATCAGCAGGCTGCAGGAGGAGACCGGGGTGCGGGTGGCGTTCCTCACCCGGCTCGGCGAGGCGATCCTGCCCACCTCGCAGACGGTCCTCCAGGAGGGTGACCTGGTGCATGTGATGATGCGCACGGACGAGGTCGAGAAGGTCGAGGCGGCGTTCGCCCAGGGTCCCGAGACGGAGGGCGGTCACTGATGAGGGTCGCCATTGCCGGTGCCGGCGCGGTGGGCCGCTCGATCGCGGGCGAGCTGCTGGAGAACGGCCACGAGGTCCTGCTGATCGACAAGGCGCCGACCGCGATCTCGGTGGAGCGCGTGCCCCAGGCGGAGTGGCTGCTGGCCGACGCCTGCGAGATCACGTCCCTGGACGAGGCGGCGCTCCAGCGCTGCAACGTCGTCATCGCCGCGACCGGCGACGACAAGGTCAACCTGGTCGTCTCGCTGCTGGCGAAGACGGAGTACGGCGTTCCGCGCGTCGTCGCCCGGGTCAACAACCCGAAGAACGAGTGGCTGTTCAACGAGGCCTGGGGCGTGGACGTCGCCGTCTCCACGCCGCGGCTGATGTCGGCCCTGGTCGAGGAGGCGGTGAGCGTCGGTGACCTGGTCCGGCTGCTGCGCTTCAGCCACGGCGACGCCAACCTCGTCGAACTGACCCTCCCCGAGGAGTCGGCCCTGGCCGGCACCCAGGTCGGCGACGTCGAGTGGCCCGAGGACACCTCCCTGGTCACCATCATCCGCGGCACCCGCGTGCTCACCCCCACCCAGGAGGACTCCCTGGAGGCGGGCGACGAGCTGCTGTTCGTCGCCGCGCAGGCGCGGGAGGAACAGCTGGAGGACCTGCTGTCGGTGCGCCGGGACGACACGACGGACTGAGCGGCACAGAGGTGACGGCGAGAGGGGCGCCCGGAGATCTCCGGGCGCCCCTCGCGCCGTGACGTGCCGGCCGGCGACGTACGTCCTTGCCGGCGGCGCGTGCCTGCTACTCCCCCGGTGCCTGCCTCCGGGCCGCCTCCCGCTTCCGCTCCTCGGCAGCGGCCTCCTCGGCCTCCATCTCGGCGAAGACGTCGATGGGCGGCGGGGCCTTCGCGAGGAAGACCCAGGTCAGCCAGACGGCCAGCAGGAAGGGCGGGATCTTCAGCGCGACCAGCACCCAGCCGAGCTGGGTGACGTCGGCCCACCAGTACAGCGGGAACAGGATCGCGCACTTGGCGAGCAGGATCAGGCCCCACGCCCAGCTGGCCTTGGTGTACGCCTTCTTGCGCCCGGGGTTGCGGGTGCGCCAGGAGAGGTTCTCCTTGAACACCGGCCCGAGGATCAGACCGATCAGCGGCACCCCGGCGATCGCCGTGATGATGTACGCCAGCGCGAGGCCCAGCGTGTAGAGCATGCCGGGCAGGTAGAAGTCCCTGGCCTCGCCGGTCATCATCGCGAAGGCGACACCGAAGGCCACGCCGAAGACACCGCTGAAGGCGTGCTTCACGGTGTCCCGCATGACGAGGCGCACCGCGACCAGCAGCAGGGCCACGCCCAGCGCGGCGATCGCCGACAGGTTGAGGTTCTTGTTGATGGTGTAGATCGTGACGAAGAGCAGTCCCGGCAGCACCGTCTCGACCGTGCCGCGCACACCGCCGAACGCCTCGAAGAGCGCGGCCTCCGTCACCGCCTTCGCATCCTGGGGGGCGTCTGGCGCGTTCTGGGTCGGCTTGTCGAGCGACGTCACCGGCTACTCCCGTCCGAGGGGTCTCAGTTCGTACTTCGGGTTGAACAGCACCCGTCGGCCCCGGCTCATCGAGACCCGGCCCGACGCGATCAGTTTGCGCCCCGGTTCTATGCCCGTGATGGACCGCCTGCCCAGCCACACCACGTCCAGCGCGGCGGAGCCGTCGAACAGTTCGGCCTCCAGGGCCGGGACTCCCGCGCGCGGGCGCAGGGTGACCGTGCGCAAGGTACCAGTAACGGTGACGATCTGCCGGTCGTGACAGTCGCCGATCCGGGTGCAGCCGGCGGTGGCGGCGTCCTCTCGCAGCTCCTCGGACTCCAGGTCCTCCTGCGACGAGGAGAGCCGGTCGAGCATGCGCCGGAACCGGCCCACCGGCTTTTCGGAACGAGGAACAGCACTCATGCTTGAAGCGTACCGGGGCCCACCGACACGCTCGTAGCCCCTGCTCACTTCTCGAACCGGTATCCCATTCCGGGCTCGGTCACGAAGTGCTTCGGGTGGGACGGGTCCGCCTCCAGCTTCCGCCGCAGCTGCGCCATGTACACGCGCAGATAGTTGGTCTCCGTCCCGTACGACGGCCCCCACACCTCCTGCAGCAGCTGCTTCTGGCCGACCAGCCGCCCGCCGTTGCGCACCAGCACCTCCAGCAGATGCCATTCGGTGGGGGTGAGCCGTACGTCCCTGCCGTCGCGGCGGACCTTCTTGGCGGCCAGGTCGACGGTGAAGGTCCCGGTCTCCACCATGACGTCGCCGTCACCGCCGACGGGCTCCGCGCGGCGGACGGCGGCCCGCAGCCGGGCCAGCAGCTCGTCCATGCCGAACGGCTTGGTGACGTAGTCGTCGGCGCCCGCGTCCAGGGCCTCCACCTTCTCGTCGGAGGAGTGCCGCGCGGAGAGCACGATGACCGGCACCCGAGTCCAGCCGCGCAGCCCCCTGATCACCTCGACGCCGTCCATGTCGGGCAGTCCCAGGTCCAGCAGGACGACGTCCGGATGGCGGGCGGCGGCGAGTTCCAGGGCGGTGGCGCCGTCGTGCGCCGCGTCGACCTCGTACGTGCGCGCCCTCAGGTTGATCACCAGCGCGCGCACGATCTGCGGTTCGTCGTCGACCACGAGCACGCGCGTGGCTGTCGTACGGGGTGCCGCCCGCGCTGGGCTCACCATGAGACCTGCCTTTCCGGTTCTGCGGGGGAATCCGCGCGGGCGCCCGCCGCGCGCAGGCCGAGGACCATGGTGAGGCCGCCGCCGGGGGTGTCCTCGGCGTGCAGCGTGCCGCCCATGGCCTCGGCGAAGCCGCGGGCGACCGCGAGACCGAGCCCGACCCCGGCCCCGCGCGGGGCGTCGCCGTGACGCTGGAACGGGGCGAAGATGCGCTCCTTGGCCTCGTCGGGCACGCCGGGCCCGCGGTCGACGACGCGCAGTTCGACGCGGTCGGCGAGGGCGCTCGCCGAGACCAGCACGGGTGTCCCCGCGGGGCTGTACTTCACGGCGTTCTCGACCAGGTTGGCCACCGACCGCTCCAGCAGCCCGGCGTCCACGGCGACGATCGGCAGCGTCTCCGGGATGTCCAGGTCCACGCTGCCCCCGGGGACCCCGCCCAGCGCCATCGGGACCACCTCGTCGAGGTCGGTCTCGCGGATGATCGGGGTGACCGTGCCGGTCTGGAGGCGGGACATGTCCAGCAGGTTGCCGACCAGGTGGTCGAGCCGGTCCGCGCCGTCCTCGATGCCCTCCAGCAGCTCCGCGCGGTCATCGTCGGACCACTCGACGTCGTCGGACCGGAGGGAGGACACGGCCGCCTTGATGCCGGCGAGCGGGGTGCGCAGATCGTGGCTGACGGCGGCGAGCAGGGCGGTGCGGATGCGGTTGCCCTCGGCGAGCGCACGGGCCTGGTCGGCCTCCTCGCGCAGACGCCGGCGGTCCAGGACGACGGCGGCCTGCGCGGCGAACGCGGCCAGCACCCGGCGGTCCTCGGCGGGCAGCACCCGGCCGGTCAGCGCGAGCGCCATGTGGTCGCCGACCGGCATGTCCACATCGGCGTCCTCGGGCCGGTCGACGGGGCCGCCGGCGCCGACCCGGCCGACGCACGTCCACGGGTCGACGTCGCTCCGGCGTTCGAGGAGGGCGGCCGCTTCCATGCCGAAGGTCTCCCGGACCCGTTCCAGCAGCGCCTCCAGGCTGGTCTCGCCGCGCAGCACGTTGCCCGCGAGGAAGGACAGGATCTCGGACTCGGCGCGCAGCCGGGCCGCCTGGTGGGTGCGGCGGGCCGCGAGGTCCACCACGGAGGCCACCGACACCGCGACCCCCACGAAGATCACCAGGGCGACGATGTTCTTCGGGTCCGCGATGGTCAGCCGGTGCAGCGGGGGTGCGTAGAAGTAGTTCAGCAGGAAGGAGCCGAAGGCCGCCGAGGCGAGCGCCGGGTACAGCCCGCCGAGCAGGGCCGCCGCCACCGTCGCCGCGAGGAACAGCAGCATGTCGTTGGCGAGGCCGAGCTGGAAGCCGCTGAGAGCAGGGCGAGCAGAGCGGGGCCGAGCAGCCCGACCAGCCAGCCCCAGACGATGCGGGCCCGCCCGAGCCGTGCCCCGCGCGGCACCGGCAGCCCGCGTCCCTTCGCGACCTCCTCGTGGGTGACGATGTGCACGTCGAGGTCGGGTCCGGAGTCCCGGGCGACCGTCGCGCCCACGCCGGGCCCGAGGACGTACTGCCAGCGTTTGCGGCGCGAGGATCCCAGCACGATCTGGGTGGCGTTCACGCCGCGCGCGAAGTCGAGCAGCGCCGCCGGTATGTCGTCGCCGACCACGTGGTGGAACGTTCCGCCGAGGTCCTCGACCAGGGTGCGCTGCAGCGCCAGCTCCTTCGGCGAGGCGGAGGTGAGCCCGTCCCTGCGCGCTATGTAGACGGCCAGCACCTCTCCGCCGGCGCCCTTCTCCGCGAGCCGGGCCGCCCGCCGGATCAGCGTCCGCCCCTCCGGGCCGCCGGTCAGCCCGACGACGATCCGCTCCCGCGAGCCCCAGATCGCCGACACCCGGTGCTCGCTGCGGTACCGCTGCAGATGCTCGTCCACGCGGTCCGCGACCCACAGCAGGGCCAGCTCGCGCAGGGCGGTGAGGTTGCCGGGGCGGAAGTAGTTCGACAGGGCCGCGTCGACCTTGTCCGGCTGGTAGATGTTCCCGTGCGCCATCCGCCGGCGCAGCGCCTCGGGCGACATGTCGACCAGCTCGATCTGGTCGGCCCTGCGCACCACCTCGTCGGGCACGGTCTCGCGCTGCCGTACGCCGGTGATCGACTCGACGACGTCGCCCAATGACTCCAGGTGCTGGATGTTGACGGTGGAGATCACGTCGATCCCCGCCGTCAGCAGTTCCTCGACGTCCTGCCACCGCTTGGCGTTGCGCGAGCCGGGCACGTTGGTGTGCGCCAGCTCGTCCACCAGGGCCACCCGCGGGCGGCGGGCCAGCACCGCGTCCACGTCCATCTCGGTGAAGACCGCGCCGCGGTGCTCCAGCGACCGGCGCGGGACCTGCTCCAGGCCGTGCAGCAGGGCCTCGGTGCGCGGCCGCCCGTGATGCTCGACGACGGCCACCACGCAGTCCGTGCCCCGCTCCACCCGGCGGTGCGCCTCGGCCAGCATCGCGTACGTCTTCCCGACGCCCGGTGCCGCACCGAGATGAATCCGCAGCCTGCCGCGTGCCATGGCCTCATTGTCTTCCGGTCACTTGCGCCTACGCAGCGTCGACCTTACGGCCAACAATCCCGCCGAAGCGGCCGGGGTACGACCGTCCGCCCGCTCTTTGACACAACCCTGACGCGGGACGCGGCGCTGGGCTTGGTGGGGGCGGGTGGAGGGGGCAGGGCGGGGGCCACCGGCGCGCATCGCCGGGGCCGCGGCATGGCGGGGGCCACCGGCGGGCCCGGCGAGGGTCGTTCCAGGTCACGGCGGGGGGCCGCTCCATGCATGGCGGGGCAGTCGGCGGCCACCGACGAAGGGCGCCCCCGGTACGGCGGAAGCCGCCCGCAGGAGTGATGAAGGCCGTGCGGGCACGGCGAAGGCGGTTCGCGTACGACCGAAGCCGCCCCCACGCACGGCGAAGGCCCCCCGCCCACGGCACGACGGCGCCCCACATGGCGAAGGGCCGTATCCCTGTGGAATGCGGCCCTTGGCTTGTGTGTGGCTGTGTGTCAGCGGACCTCGGTGATTTCCGGGCCGCGCTGAAGCTGGCCCATGCCGCCGGAGAAGCGGGAGCCGGCCTGTTCGTCCTGCTGGACGCCCTCGGGGACCATCTGCGCGTCGTTGGGCAGCTTGAGGACGATCGGGTCGCGGGGCGCCATCGGGCCCTCGCCGCGCACCACGACCGTGTCCCGGAAGATCTGCTCCAGCAGCCCGGCGGCCTGCGGCTGCACCGCGCCCTGCCCGGAGATCACGCCGCGCAGGAACCAGCGGGGGCCGTCCACGCCGACGAACCGCACCACCTGGTAGCCGCCGGTGCCGTCCGGCAGCTGCACCGGCACCTGGGCGCGCAGCTCCCAGCCCAGCGGACCCTCGACCTCGTCGACGATGCCGCCCTGCTGGGTGATGCCGGCCGCGATCTCCTCGCGGACCTCGCCCCAGATGCCCTCACGCTTGGGGGCCGCGAAGGCCTGCAGCTGGAT
Organism: Streptomyces sp. JB150; assembly: GCF_011193355.1. Classification (GTDB taxonomy): domain Bacteria; phylum Actinomycetota; class Actinomycetes; order Streptomycetales; family Streptomycetaceae; genus Streptomyces. The sequence goes on along the minus strand of NZ_CP049780.1, from coordinate 5,745,833 downwards.
GGCGCTGTCCCGCAGGACGACGGTCGCCGCGACGATCGCGTCGCCCGCGACCTCGACCCGCAGCTCCATGCCGTCGACGCCCGGCACGAACAGTCCGCCCAGGTCCACCCGGCCCTCGGCCGGATCGCGGACCTCACTGCTGTCCCAGGGGCCGTCGGGCCGGGGTCCCGGCTCCAGCCGCACCCGCTCCCGCGTGCCCTCGTCCGCCTCAGTGTCGACGCTGTCGACGACCTGCTCGGCCTCGCCGGCCGCGTCCTCGGCGGCACCCTTCTTCTTGCGACGTCCGAACACGTCACTGTCCTTCCCGGTCGGATACGACCGAAGCGTATCGATTCCCACCCGTCGTGCCGCCCAGGGCGGCCTGACCGCTTGTGCCGCTTCCGCCGTCCACCGCGGCATGGCCGCCGGTGGAACCGAAGCCCCCCTCGGCCCGCGCGGATGCGGGAAGCTCCGCGACCTCCTGGAAGCGGACCTTCTCGACCTGCTGGACGACCAGTTGGGCAATCCGGTCGAAGCGCTCGAACCGCACGGACTCGCGCGGGTCGAGATTCACCACGATCACCTTGATCTCCCCACGGTACCCGGCATCAACCGTCCCCGGGGCATTCACGAGGGCGACACCGCACCGCGCGGCCAGCCCGGAACGGGGGTGCACGAAGGCCGCGTACCCCTCCGGGAGCGCGATGGACACCCCGGTGGGCAGTACGGCCCGCTCGCCGGGCGCCAGCTCGCACGGCTCGGTGGTGCGCAGATCCGCTCCGGCGTCCCCCGGCCGCGCGTACGCCGGCAGCGGTACGTCGGGGTCGACGCGGCGGATCAGGACGTTCAGCGGTGCGCGGCTCACGGGTTCACCTCGAAGGCGCGGGCCCGGCGGATCTGGTCCGGGTCGTTCATGGCGGCCTGGATCTCTTCCTCGCGGCCGTGGTTGACGAAGTGCTCGACCTTGACCTCGATGAAGAGGGCGTCGGCGCGGACGGCGACCGGCCCGTCGGGACCGCCGACGCGTCCGGTGGCGGTGCAGTAGATCTTGCGCCCGGCCACCGCGGTCACCTCCGCCTCCAGGTGGAGGGTGGTGCCGACCGGCACGGGCCGTACGAAGTCGGTCTCCAGCCGGCCGGTGACGGCGATGGTGCGCAGCAGCCAGTTCAGCGAGCCCAGCGTCTCGTCCAGCGCGGTCGCCAGGATCCCGCCGTGGGCGAGGCCGGGGGCGCCCTGGTGCTCGGGGCGGACCGTGAACTCGGCGGTGATCGACACGCCTTCGCCGGCCCGCGCCTGAAGACGCAGTCCGTGCGGCTGCTCACCGCCGCAGCCGAAACACCGGCCGTAGTGCGCGCCGAGAAGCTCCCCGGGCGCGGGGGCGTCGGGGTGCCGCACCGGCTTGACGGCGTCGAGAGGAGGCTGGAGAGCCGCGGATGTACCACTCACAGCCGCAGACCTTACCCGCGCGTCGGCCCCCCGCCGACACCGTGCCAAGCTTGGTTCCATGCAGCTCTCCGCCACCTCGTACGACGAACGCCTCACCGCCCCCCGCTCGTGGTGGCTGATCAGCTTCCTCGTGGGGCTCTCGATGGCCCTGATCGTCCTGCCGTTCGGCACCCTGCCGATGCTGGGCGGCCTGGTCGGCGGCACGGCGGTCGCGGCGGTCGCGGCCAGCAGCTACGGCTCGCTGCGCATCCGCGTGGTGAACGGTCTGCTGGTCGCGGGGGAGGCGAAGATCCCGGTGACCGCGCTGGGCGAGGCGCACGTGCTGGACCCGGAGGAGGCCCGGGCCTGGCGCACGTACAAGGCCGACACCCGCGCCTTCCTGCTGCTGCGGGCCTACATCCCGACGGCGCTGCGGGTGGAGGTCACCGACCCCGAGGACCCGACGCCGTATCTGTACCTGTCCACGCGAGAGCCGGAGCGGCTGGCGGCGGCCATCGCCGCGGCCCGGACGGCCGCGGCCTCCTGACGGGCGCGCGCCGCCGCGCGGGGGAGCCGGCCGGGCACGAGCGCACGCCGCCGCGCGGGGGAGCCGGTCGGGCACGAGCGCACGCCGCCGCGCGGGGAACGGTTCACGCCCGGGCCCGGCCGTCAGCGGCCGGGTTCTCCCGGGTCGTCGTCCGGCTTGCGGGGGTCGTCGCCCACCGGCAGCGGATGGGCCGGCTGTTCCAGCGGCGGCAGTTCGGACAGCGCGTCCCACGGGACCTGCACCTTGCGCAGGTCGTCCCGGATCCGCGCGGCGAGGTTGCGGGTGTCGCGCCGGTTCATGACCGCGCCGACCGCCGCGCCCACCATGAACGGCATCAGGTTCGGCAGGTTGCGGACCATGCGCTTCATGATCTGCTGGCGCAGCTGTTTCTTCATCGGGCTGCCGAACGCGGCGTTGAGCGTGGCCGGCTTGCTTGGATCGATCCCGCGCTCGTCGGTCCAGGACCTCAGATAGGCACTGCTGCGCTCCTTGAGGTTGCCGGGCGGGCGCACGCCGTACACCTCGTGCAGCTCGGCGATGAGCTTCAGCTCGATCGCCGCGACGCCGGTGATCTCGGCGGCCAGTTCGGTCGGCATCGCCGGCGGCACCGGCAGCATCGCGGCGGCGCCGACGCCCGCTCCGACGGTCGCGGAAGCCTTCGAGGCGCCCGCCACGAGCTTGTCGGCGAGCTGCTCGGGCCCGAGGCCCGGGAACTGTCTGCGCAGCGTCGCGAGGTCCCGCACGGGGATCCGCGGCGCCATCTCGATGAGCCGGTCGGCGAGATACCCGAGACCCGCGCGGGCACGCTCGCCGCCCTTGCGAGCACCCTCTCGGGCCAGCTCCCCGGCCTTGGCCCGGAACGTCGCCAGGCGGCGCCTGGCGACGGGCGTGGGGCTCTGTGCCGGCACCGGGAAGGCGTCCCGGTCGCCGGCCGGTTCGAGCGAGGCCGACCCCGTGGGGACCGGTCCCGTCGAGGGTGAGCCTCGCTCGTCGTCACGCGCGCCGTGGGGGCCGTCGGACGGCCCCGGGTCCGCTCCCCGGGGGAAGCGGCGCTTCCAGGGTGGGGTCGAGCCAGTCACGGCCGACCCCTCCTCAGTCGCAGTCGCGGCAGATCGGCTGGCCGTTCTTCTCGCGGGCCAGCTGGCTGCGGTGGTGTACCAGGAAGCAGCTCATGCAGGTGAACTCGTCCTGCTGCTTCGGCAGGACACGGACGGCCAGCTCCTCGTTCGAGAGGTCGGCGCCGGGCAGCTCGAGGCCTTCTGCGGCCTCGAACTCGTCGACGTCGACGGACGACGCGGACTTGTCGTTCCGCCGGGCCTTCAGTTCTTCGAGGCTGTCCGAGTCGACGTCGTCGTCGGTCTTGCGTGGAGTGTCGTAATCGGTTGCCATGGTCGCTCTCCCCCTCCGGGTGTCTGCGGTGTCTCCAGCGCACGTAACGCGTGAGAGGCCGGACTTGTGCCCGACCCGAGGCGGAGATTTTGCCTCACATCAAGGTCTGTTACTCAATCGACACCCAACCGGACCCCTCACGAGTGATCGGGTTGGACGGCGATCGGGACCGTACACGGTCCGAATGCTGCACTTCAAAGGCGTCTCACCGTGTACTTCCCGTGATCAAGCCGCCAGAAAACCCGGATTTTCCGGGCTTTCCAAGGCTTCGCGAGATCACGGAGAGTAGATGGCCGGAAAATCGTCCTTGTGATCGATCACACACGGGACACTTGGACGGGTGCCCCGAAAATTCCGCGCAAAGCGAACATTCCCCGGGTGTGTCGGCCCATGATCTCAGAGGGGCAGGGTGACCCGCATCACGAGCCCTCCGCCCTCGCGCGGCTGGGCCGCGATGTGCCCGCCGTGCGCCCGGGCCACGGACCGCGCGATGGACAAGCCAAGGCCGACGCCCTTGTCGCTGCCCGTGCGCTCGGTGCGCAGCCGACGGAACGGCTCGAAGAGGTTGTCGATCTCGTACGCCGGCACCACCGGGCCGGTGTTGGAGACCACCAGCACCGCCTGACCGTGCTGGATCTCGGTGGTGACCTCGACCCAGCCGCCGTCCGGCACGTTGTACCGGACCGCGTTCTGCACCAGGTTCAGGGCGATCCGCTCCAGCAGGACGCCGTTGCCCTGGACCACCGCGGGCTCGCGCTTGCCGCGGATCTCCACGCCCTTGGCCTCCGCCTCGGCGTGCACCTGGTCGATGGCCTGCGAGGCGACCTCGGCGAGGTCCACCGGTTTGCGCTCGATGATCTGGTTGTCGCTGCGGGCGAGCAGCAGCAGGCCCTCCACCAGCTGCTCGCTGCGCTCGTTGGTGGCGAGCAGGGTCTTGCCGAGCTGCTGGAGTTCCACCGGCGCGTCCGGGTCCGACAGGTGCACCTCCAGCAGGGTGCGGTTGATCGCCAGCGGGGTGCGCAGCTCGTGGGAGGCGTTGCCGACGAAGCGCTGCTGGGCGGTGAACGCCCGCTGCAGACGCTCCAGCATGTCGTCGAAGGTGTCGGCCAGCTCCTTCAGCTCGTCGTCCGGGCCGTCCAGCTCGATCCGGCGGGACAGGTCCGAGCCGGCCACCGCGCGGGCGGTGCGGGTGATCCGGCCGAGCGGCGAGAGCACCCGCCCGGCCATGGCGTAGCCGAACGCGAAGGCGATCACGGCGAGGCCGAGGAGGGCGAGGAGGGAGCGGCTGAGGAGGTTGTCCAGGGCGTGCCGGCGCTGCTCGTTGACGCAGGCGTTCATGGCCTCGTTGAAGGTGCTCGGCGAGGCCTGGTCCGGCAGGTTGCACGTTTCGCTCGTGACCTTGCCCTGCACGATCTGGAAGGGCAGGTCGCTGCCGACGTTCAGCGCCTGCGCCGCCAGCAGATAGATGATCGACAGCAGCAGGATGCCGGCGATCAGGAACATGCCGCCGTACAGCAGCGTGAGCCGTATCCGGATGGTCGGGCGCAGCCACGGGAACGGCGGCTCGGGCTTGCGCGGGTCCCAGGTGGGCTTGGGCGGCGCCGCTGGGGGCGCGGGGGTGGCGGCCACGGCGGATCAGATCCGGTAGCCCGAGCCGGGGACGGTGACGATGACGGGCGGCTCGCCCAGCTTGCGGCGCAGGGTCATCACGGTCACGCGAACCACGTTGGTGAACGGGTCGGTGTTCTCGTCCCAGGCCTTCTCCAGCAGCTGCTCGGCGGAGACGACCGCGCCCTCGCTGCGCATCAGCACCTCCAGGACCGCGAACTCCTTGGGCGCGAGCTGCACCTCGCGACCGTCGCGGAAGACCTCGCGGCGGTTGGGGTCGAGCTTGATCCCGGCGCGCTCCAGGACCGGCGGCAGCGGCACGCTGGTGCGCCGGCCGAGGGCGCGCACGCGGGCGATCAGTTCGCTGAACGCGAAAGGCTTGGGCAGATAGTCGTCGGCGCCGAGCTCCAGGCCCTCGACACGGTCGCTGACGTCGCCGGAGGCCGTGAGCATCAGCACGCGCGTGGGCATGCCGAGTTCGACGATCTTGCGGCAGACGTCGTCGCCGTGCACGAGCGGGAGGTCGCGGTCGAGGACGACCACGTCGTAGTCGTTGACGCCGATGCGTTCCAGGGCGGCCGCACCGTCGTACACGACGTCGACGGCCATGGCCTCCCGGCGCAGTCCGGTGGCCACGGCATCGGCGAGCAGCTGCTCGTCCTCGACGACGAGTACGCGCACGTCGCTTGTCCTTCCTGTGTCCGCCCGCGCGGTGCCATGGGCAGGCGTGGGCAGGGTCTGGGTGGGTGTGTGGACCTCCATCCTGCCCTTTTCCGCCATAAGTCGGCGGTAAGCCGGTGGGGCGGGGGCCGCGCGGGGCGGCCCGGGGCGGGCCCGAAGGCCTGGGAAACGCTGGGGCCAAGCCCCGGCGAACGGCCGTCGGCGGGCCGGTGAGATCACGCCTGGGACCCCGGGAATGTCAGATTTTCTCCGGGGGTTGAGGTTTCTGCGGAAGGGAGCGGGGGGAGGACGGTTTACACCCCGCGATCACGCTCTGCTTGTGCCGCAGCACCATGCGGTACGCCGCGGTCCGCTTCACGCAGAGTGGGCGTGGGTGTCCGGCGCCGTCGCCGCCCAGCAGGGCAGCGCTGGGCACTCATGGGAGACGTGATCGCCCCTTCCCGACGGCACACCCCCGTGCCACCGACCCACGACCCTGGACGAGGGGGCGCAGCATGGACGCATTCACGGCAGGACTTCTGCAGCGCATAAGGGCGACCGAGTCCGACCTGACGCGGGCTCGTGACGAGGGCGACGACTTCCTCGTCGAGGTGGAGCAGGGCGAGCTCGACGACCTGCGCCGTCTCGCCGCCGAGCATGGTGTGGAAGTCGGCGCGTACAGCGTCTGACCGGGCCTTACGGACGAGGCGGGTCCCGGCGAACCCATCGCCGGGGCCCGCCTCGCGTATGTCCGCCCGTCGCAGGGGCGCCATCCGCGCGGGCGGCGTGAGACCCGCCCGCGCGCCGCTGGGCGCCCTCGGGCCACCCGGTGGGTGTCGCTCAGTCGTGCCAGGCGCCGAAGTCCTCCAGCAGCCGCTGGAGGGGTTCGAAGACGCCGGGGGTGGCGGCGACCGTGAGTTCCCTCGACGGGCGCTGTCCGGGCCGTCCGCCGGTCAGCGCGCCCGCCTCGCGGGCGATCAGGTCGCCGGCGGCGAGGTCCCAGGGGTGCAGCCCGCGCTCGTAGTAGCCGTCGAGGCGGCCCGCGGCGACGTCGCACAGGTCGACCGCGGCGGAGCCGCTGCGCCGGATGTCGCGCAGCCGCGGGATCAGCCGCTGGGCGATGTCGGCCTGGTGGGCGCGGACGTCGGCGACGTAGTTGAAGCCGGTGGAGACCAGCGCCTGGTCCAGCGGGGGCGCCGGGCGGCAGCGCAGCTCCCGCTCGCCGTCCCAGGAGCCGGTGGCGCGGGCGCCGCCGCCGCGCACCGCGCTGTAGGTCTCGCCGCGCATCGGCGCCGCGACGACGCCGACGACGGTCTCGCCGTCCTGCTCGGCCGCGATGGAGACCGCCCAGGTGGGCAGGCCGTAGAGGTAGTTCACGGTGCCGTCGAGCGGGTCGATCACCCAGCGGATGCCGCTGGTGCCGTCGGTCGAGGCGCCTTCCTCACCGAGGAAGCCGTCGTCGGGGCGGCGCTCGGCGAGGAAGCCGGTGATCAGCTTCTCGGCGGCGATGTCCATCTCGGTCACCACGTCGATGGGGCTCGACTTGGTGGCGGCCACGCCGAGGTCCGCCGGGCGGCCGTCGCGCAGCAGCTCGCCGGCCCGGCGGGCGGCCTCCCGGGCGAGCGCGAGCAGTTCCGTGTGCAGGGGGTCGGTCACGGTGCTCCTCACGCGTAGGGGCTGTCGGCGCCCGCGGCGGCGGGGCGCGGGGCGCGGGCCGGGCAGCAGCCGACCGGGCACAGGTGGTGGCTGGGGCCGAGCGCCCCGAGGGCGCAGGGCCTCACCTGCTGTCCCCGCTCGACGGCGGCTCGCTCCAGGACCAGGTCGCGGATCGCGGCGGCGAACCGCGGGTCCGCGCCGACGGTGGCGGAGCGGCGCACCGGCAGGCCCAGCTCCCCGGCCTTGGCCGTGGCCTCGGTGTCGAGGTCGTACAGGACCTCCATGTGGTCGGAGACGAACCCGATGGGGGCCATCACGACGGCCGGGACGCCGGCGGCGTGCCGCTCCTCCAGGTGGTCGCAGATGTCGGGCTCCAGCCACGGGATGTGCGGGGCGCCGGAGCGGGACTGGTAGACGAGCTGCCAGGGGTGGTCGACGCCGGTGCGCTCGCGGACCGCGTCGGCGATCAGCCGGGCGACGTCCAGGTGCTGCCGGACGTACGCCCCGCCGTCGCCGTGCTCCTCGGCCGGGCCGGAGGTGTCGGCCGCGGACGTCGGGATGGAGTGGGTGGTGTAGGCGATGTGGGCGCCGTCGCGGACGTCCTCGGGGAGGTCGGCGAGGGAGCGCAGGACGCCGTCGATCATGGGTTCCACGAAGCCCGGGTGGTTGAAGTAGTGCCGCAGCTTGTCGATCCGCGGCAGTTCCAGGCCCTCGGCCTGGAGGGTGGCGAGCGCGTCGGCGAGGTTCTCGCGGTACTGCCGGCAGCCCGAGTAGGAGGCGTAGGCGCTGGTGGCGAGGACGAGGATGCGGCGGCGGCCGTCGCGGACCATCTCGCGCAGGGTGTCCGTGAGGTACGGCGCCCAGTTGCGGTTGCCCCAGTAGACCGGCAGGTGCAGGCCGTGGTCGGCGAAGTCCTTGCGGAGGGCGTCCAGCAGGGCGCGGTTCTGGTCGTTGATCGGGCTGACCCCGCCGAACAGGAAGTAGTGCTGACCGACTTCCTTCAGGCGTTCCTTGGGGATGCCGCGCCCACGCGTCACGTTCTCCAGGAACGGAACCACGTCGTCCGGTCCTTCGGGGCCGCCGAAGGAGAGCAGGAGCAGGGCGTCGTAGGGGGTGGGATCGAGCGCGTCTGGCATGAGTCGATCCTGCCACCCGCCACTGACAGTGCGGCACAGGCGGGGTGACGGACGCCGCGGGAGCCGGTCGCGGGAGGTGCGTTAGGGTGACCTAACTCGTAAGCTGTATCGACCATCTTCATGCCTTACGGGCGCGTCCGTGCCGTGACGCCGCGCTACGTCGCCCTACGCCGTCGTCGTGCGTCGTCGTGTGCGTCATACGCCGTCATTCGCCGTCGTGCGTCGTCGTGCGTCGCGGCGTACACCGTCGTACGACCGCGTCCGCCATGTCCGCCGTGTCCGCCCGACCGAGCCGCCGGAGAGCCTGTGCCCAGCCCTTACCGCGCCCTGTTCGCCGCCCCCGGCTCCAAGGCGTTCTCCGCCGCCGGCTTCCTCGGCCGGATGCCGCTGTCCATGATGGGCATCGGCGTCGTCACGATGATCTCCCAGCTGACCGGGCGGTACGGCCTGGCGGGCGCGCTGTCGGCGACGATCGCGCTGGCCGCGGCGGTGGTGGGCCCGCAGGTGTCCCGGCTGGTGGACCAGTACGGACAGCGGCGGGTGCTGCGTCCGGCGACCCTGCTGTCGCTCGCCGCGGGCACCCTGCTGCTGTTCGCCGCGCACTACCGGTGGCCGGACTGGGTGCTGTTCGTCGCCTGCGTCGGCATCGGCTGCGTGCCGAGCGTCGGCGCGATGATCCGGGCCCGGTGGGCGGCCGTGTACCGGGGCACCCCGCAGCTGCACACCGCGTACTCGTTCGAGTCCGTGGTGGACGAGATCTGCTTCATCTTCGGCCCGATCATCTCGATCGGTCTGTCCACGGCCTGGTTCCCGGAGGCCGGCCCGCTGCTGGCCGGCTGCTTCCTCGCGGTGGGCGTGTTCTGGCTGACCGCGCAGCGCGCCACCGAGCCCGAGCCGCATCCGCGCGCGGAGCACGGCGGCGGCCGCAGCGCGCTGCGCTCCCCCGGACTGCAGGTCCTGGTCACCACCTTCGTGGCGACCGGCGCGATCTTCGGAGCCGTGGACGTGGTCACGGTGGCCTTCGCCGACGAGCAGGGGCACAAGGGCGCAGCCAGCCTCGTCCTCGCGCTGTACGCGGCGGGCTCCTGTGCGGCGGGCGCCGTGTTCGGGCTGCTGCGCTTCAAGGGGGCGCCCGAACCGCGCTGGCTGCTGGGCGTGTGTGCGATGGCCGTGAGTATGATCCCCCTCCTACTGGTCGGAAACCTGCCGTTTCTGGCCGTGGCGCTCTTCGTCGCGGGCCTGTCCATCGCTCCCACGATGATCACGACGATGTCCCTCATCGAAGAGCACGTACCACGCGCGCAGTTGACCGAGGGCATGACCTGGGTGAGCACCGGTCTCGCGGTGGGGGTCGCACTCGGCTCCTCGGTGGCCGGCTGGGTGATCGACGCGGCCGGCGCGCGCGCCGGGTACGGGGTCCCGGCCGTGTCCGGGGCCGTCGCGGTCGCGGTCGGTTTCCTCGGTTACCGCCGGCTCAAGCGGCCGGCTCCGGGTCGGGGAGGCACCGTTGAGCAGCACAGCGAGCGGGAAGAACGGCACGTGGCGTAACTGGGGCGGCAACGTCACGGCACGCCCCGCGCGGGAGGTCACTCCGGCGTCCGTGGAGGAGCTGGCGGCGGCGGTGCGCGCGGCCGCCGAGGACGGCCTGCGGGTGAAGGCCGTCGGCTCCGGACACTCCTTCACGTCCATCGCCGCCACCGACGGCGTGCTGATACGGCCCCCGCTGCTGGCCGGGATCCGCGGGATCGACCGCGCGGCCGGCACCGTCACGGTCGAGGCCGGCACCCCGCTCAAGCGGCTCAACGTGGCCCTGGCCCGCGAGGGACTGTCGCTGGCCAACATGGGCGACATCATGGAGCAGACCGTCTCCGGGGCCACCAGCACCGGCACCCACGGCACCGGCCGCGAATCCGGTTCGATCGCCGCCCAGATCAGGGCCCTGGAGCTGGTCACGGCCGACGGCTCGGTGCTCACCTGCTCCGAGACGGAGAACCCGGAGATCTTCGCGGCGGCCCGGATCGGCCTGGGCGCCCTGGGTGTCGTCACCGCCCTCACCTTCGCCGTCGAGCCCGTTTTCCTGCTCCACGCGCGCGAGGAGCCGATGCCGCTGGCCCGGGTGCTCGCCGAGTTCGAGCAGCTGTGGGCCGAGAACGAACACTTCGAGTTCTACTGGTTCCCCCACACGGGCAACACGAACACCAAGCGCAACAACCGCAGCGCCGGCCCGGAGCAGCCGGTGAGCCGGGTCAAGGGCTGGTTCGAGGACGAGTTCCTGTCCAACGGCGTCTTCCAGGCGGCCAACTGGGTCGGCCGCGCGGCCCCGGCCACCATCCCCGCCATCGCCCGGATCTCCAGCAGGGCGCTGTCCGCGCGGAGCTACACCGACATCCCCTACAAGGTCTTCACCTCCCCGCGCCGGGTGCGCTTCGTGGAGATGGAGTACGCCGTCCCGCGCGAGGCCGTGGTGGACGTCCTGCGCGAGCTGAAGGCGATGGTCGACCGCTCCCGGCTGCGGATCAGCTTCCCGGTCGAGGTGCGCACCGCCCCGGCCGACGACATCACCCTGTCCACGGCGTCCGGCCGGGACAGCGCGTACGTCGCCGTCCACATGTTCCGCGGCACGCCCTACCAGCGGTACTTCACCGCCGCCGAGCGGATCTTCACCGCGTACGAGGGGCGGCCGCACTGGGGCAAGCTGCACACGCGCGACGCGGAGTACCTCGCCGGTGTCTATCCGCGGTTCGCCGAGTTCACGGCGCTCCGGGACCGGCTGGACCCGGAACGGCGGTTCCAGAACGACTACTTGCGCCGGGTGCTGGGCGAGTGACGGACGGGGCCGTCACGTGCACCGGACGTCACCGGCCCCGCACCCGCGCGCGGTGAAAGGTCCCGCGGTGAACTCGCCGGGGGCGGGCGGCGCTTGCTCGCGCGCCCCTCTCCGCTCCCGTGCCTCACGCGGTGCGGCGGCGGCCGTCACGTCCGGGGTCCGACTCGGGGGCGACATCGGGCCTTTCGCGCTTTTCCGGGCCTTGCCTGCCTTTCCCGCACCAGCTCGACGTGTCGCACAAGAAGGGGACGTACGGTCGAAACGGTGAACTTCGATTCCGGCGATTCCGTGAAGTACGCCACGTTTTCGATCAAGAAAATTGGCCAGGAATGGCCAAGTCCCGCGTTCGGCGCGAAGTTCGGCGGCGCGCCAATCCACGCACGTGGCCCAAATGGAGTACTGTTGCGAGCCCTGGGTCCGGTCTCCCGCCAGGGTGTCCGGGGCCGTGAAGGACCGCCGGGAGGGGGCTTGTTGCACAGGGTGACGGAGTTGGTCACTGAGCGTGGCGAATCGGTAACCGTGCCATAACGGCGATCCAGGGCCGGCGCCCGACACGCCGGGCAACTCGGCAAGGTTGTGGCAGGCTGCACCCGGGCAGGCCACACTCGACTAGCGGAAGCAGCGACGCACGTGACGTCGGCAGGCACCACCCGGGAGGTCCCCATGCCCGAACTGCGTGTCGTGGCCGTCTCCAATGACGGCACACGGCTGGTGCTGAAGGCTGCGGACAGCACGGAGTACACGCTTCCGATCGACGAACGGCTCCGCGCCGCCGTGCGCGGCGACCGTCCCCGCCTCGGCCAGATCGAGATCGAGGTGGAGAGCCATCTCCGCCCCCGTGACATCCAGGCGCGTATACGCGCGGGTGCGACGGCGGAAGAGGTCGCCCAGATGGCCGGCATCCCGGTCGACCGCGTGCGCCGCTTCGAGGGTCCCGTGCTGGCCGAGCGCGCCTTCATGGCCGAGCGGGCCCGCAAGACCCCGGTCCGCCGCCCCGGCGAGAACTCCGGCCCGCTCCTCGGCGAGGCCGTCCAGGAGCGGCTGCTGCTGCGCGGTGCCGAGAAGGACACCGTCCAGTGGGACTCCTGGCGCCGCGACGACGGCACCTGGGAGGTGCTGCTGGTCTACCGCGTCGCGGGCGAGCCGCACTCGGCGAGCTGGACGTACGACCCGCCCCGGCGACTCGTCCAGGCCGTCGACGACGAGGCGCGCTCGCTGATCGGGGAGTCCGACGACCTCGGCGCGCCCGAACCCAGCCTGCCGTTCGTGCCGCGGATCGCCCGGCTGCCGCGCGACCGCACCCTGGCCGGGTCCCTCGACCGGGACCGGGAGCGGCCGAGCCTGCCCGCCCCCGCGCCCGAACCGGTGGAGGAGAGCGCCGGCGAGCGGGACTCGCTGACCAGCCTGCTGGAGGCCGTGCCGAGCTTCAGAGGTGACCTGGTGGTGCCCGAGCGGGCCACCGATCCCTCCGACGAACCCGACGACGAGCCCGCGGTGGAGGAGCCGCCGGCGCCCGCCGCCTCGGCCGGTTCCGCCTACGCCGACGTCCTCATGCCCCGGTCGGTGGGCAGCCACCGCGACCGCCTCATCGGCGCCACCGACCGCCAGGCCGAGGCCGACGGCGTCCGCCCGGGCCGCCGGGCGGCCGTGCCCAGCTGGGACGAGATCGTCTTCGGCACGCGACGCAAGAAGCAGGAGTAGCAAGGCCGTACGCGCATCGGGCCCGCGCCGGGAACGGCGCGGGCCCGGTCGTGTTGCGGGCGGGCGTCGGGGGCTTCAGCCGTCAGCCGTCTGCCGCCGCCTCACCCGTCCGTGGCTCAAGAGGGCTCCTGGCGCCCGGAGTCGGGAGTCGGGAGTCGGGCGGGAACCTCTCGCCGCACGCGCGTGGGTAGCCCCCGCCGGGCCCGGACCGGCCTTCCGCACCGCCCGACGCGCGGAGGCCTCCGGGCGCGCGGAGGCCGCCCGAGGCGCTCGGGCGTGACGCGCGCCCCCTCGCGCTGCCGCGCATCCGCCCGTACCGCCTGCGCCCGCCCGTACCTGCCTGAGCCCGCCCGCACTTGCCCCGCGCGGTGCACTCCGCCCCGCTCTCCCCTCCCCCCGGCCCCGCGCGCCGACGCACTACTGCGGGTCCGGGCCCACCGCCACCGGTCGCTCCGGGTCCGCGGACCACTCCGACCAGGAACCCACGTACAGGGCCGCCGGGATGCCCGCCACGGCGAGGGCCAGGACCTCGTGGGCGCCGGAGACGCCCGAGCCGCAGTACACGCCGACCTCGGTGCCCTTAGAGGCGCCCAGAGCCTCGAAGCGGGCCCGCAGGTCCTCGGCGGGCAGGAAGCGGCCGTCGGCGGTCACGTTCTCGGTGGTGGGGGCGGACACCGCGCCCGGGATGTGGCCGCCGACCCGGTCGATGGGCTCGACGTCACCGCGGTACCGCTCCGCCGCGCGGGCGTCGAACAGGACTCCGGAGCGGGCGAGCGCGGCGGCGCCGTCGGCGTCCAGCAGGCCGGTGCCGGGGACCGGCCGGAAGTCGCCCTCCTCGGGGGAAGGGGTGTCCTGGGACAACGGGCCCTGCCAGGACGGCAACCCGCCGTCCAGGACCCGCACGTCCGGGTGACCCGTCCAGCGCAGCATCCACCAGGCACGGGCGGCGGCCCAGCCCTGACCGCCGTCGTAGACGACGACCGGCCGCCCGGAGGACACACCCGCGCGGCGCATCGCCGCGCCGAACTCCGCGAGACCGGGCAGCGGATGACGGCCGCGCTCCCCCGGCTCCCCGGCCAGCTCCCGGTCCAGGTCGACGTAGACGGCCCCCGGAATGTGCCCGGCCTCGTACGCTGCCCGGCCGTCGAAGGGCGGCTCGCCCGCCGTCCTGGCCAGGCTGAGCTGCCAGCGGACGTCGAGCAGCACCGGCGGCTTCTCCCCCGCCAGTTCAGCGGCCAGGGCGGATGCGGAAATGATGGCGTTCATGCCGACCATCCTCGCGCACGGGGTGGCCGAGGCGTCCATGTCCGGCTACTCTGCTCCGCCAAGCAGCCCTGATCACGGCGTGTACGGGATCGGGCACGTGCAGTGGCGCCCCGGGTACCACCGATCGACATCCGTGGGCCATCCCCCCGAAACGGGCGGGACATCGCAGATCGGACATTCTCCGGTGACCGGACGAGATGCGGCGCGCCCGAAGCGCGTGGCACCCGGGGTGGTGCGAGCATCGGCTCGTGGGTCCGGAGAGCGGAAGCGACGCGGCGCCGCGAGGGGCCGAGGAGAGAGTGACGATGACCGAGGCACGGGGCCCGGCCGGCCGGGCCGGCGATCACGCCCGGTACGCGCCCGGCACGCCCTGCTGGGTGAGCCTGATGGTGCACGCGGTGGCGGCGACCCAGGAGTTCTACGGCGCCCTGTTCGGCTGGGAGTTCCGCCCCGGACCCGGGCAGCTCGGCCCCTCTGTGCGGGCCCTGCTGGACGGCCGTGAGGTGGCGGGCATCGGGCAGCTGCCGCCGGACCGGCATCTCCCGGTCGCCTGGACGCCGTACCTCGCCTCCGACGACGCCGGGCAGACGGCGGAGACCGCGCGGTTGTGCGGCGGCACGATCGGCGTGGGCCCGCTCGACGCCGGGGAGGCCGGGCGGCTGGCGATCGGCTCCGACCCTTCCGGCGCCGTGTTCGGGATCTGGCAGGCGGCGGCGCACCAGGGCACGGCCCTGTCGGGGGTGCCCGGCACCCCCGCCTGGAACGAGCTGCTGACCTACGAGTCGGCGACCGTCGCCAAGTTCTACAAGAGCGTCTTCGGCCACGAGGAGGAGCCGCTGGTGAGCGCCGACGTCGACTACGTGACGCTCTGCGTCGGCGGCCGGCCGGTCGCGGGCATCCACGGCCTGGGCAGCGCCCTGCCCCGGGACCGGGGTCCGCACTGGCTGACGTACTTCGAGGTCGCGGACGCCGACGAGGCCGTGGAGCGGCTGGTCGGGCTGGGCGGGCACGTCCTGAAGGACGCCGAGGACGGCGAGCGGGGCCGGGTGGCCACGGTGGCCGACCCCGAGGGCGCGCTCTTCTGCCTGCTGCAGCGCGCCCGCTGACCCGGCCCTGCCCCGCGGGTCAGGTGTGCGGCACCGGCAGGACGTCCGGGGACAGTGCCGCCGCGCGGGCCGTCGCGGCGGTCATCCGGCGGCGGTGGTGGCGGCGGCACAGCACCTCGTAGCCGACGGCCTCCGACTGGTTCACGTCGCCGACGACGACCTGGGCGCCCTCGACGACCATCTCCCCGCCTATCGTGCGGGCGTTGTGCGTCGCGCGGGCACCGCACCAGCACAGGGCCTCGACCTGGAGCACCTCCACGCGGTCGGCCAGCTCCACCAGGCGCTGGGAGCCGGGGAAGAGCTTGGTGCGGAAGTCGGTGGTGATGCCGAAGGCGTACACGTCGAGCCCCAGGTCGTCGACCACGCGCGCGAGTTGGTCGATCTGCTCCGGCGCGAGGAACTGCGCCTCGTCCGCGATCACGTAGTCCGCGCGGCCGCCGTGCGAGAGGTGGTCGACCAGGTAGGCGTAGAGGTCCATGCCGTCCTCGACCTCGACCGCGTCGGTGACCAGGCCGAGCCGGGAGGACAGCTTGCCCTCGCCCGCGCGGTCGTCGCGCGTGAAGATCATGCCCTGCAGGCCGCGCGCGGAGCGGTTGTGCTCGATCTGGAGAGCCAGCGTCGACTTCCCGCAGTCCATCGTTCCGGAGAAGAAGACCAGCTCGGGCATGGGAGGGTGAGCACCTTTCGGCGAGATCGTCATGGTGGGGCGCCTCAGCCCTTCAGGAGCGTACTTCGAGCAGCGGGACCAGCTGCTCCGCCGGGGTCATCGAGCCGTGGTTGCCGACCATCGCCGACTCGTTGGGCTCCCGCTCCGAGGCGATGATCAGAACGTCGTCCCGCGCGGCCGCGACGACGTCGCCGATGCGCCCGTACACCCGTTCGTCGACCTGCGGCCCGAACCAGCCGGCGGCGATCGCCTCGTCCCGCGAGGCCACCCAGAACTGCTCGCCGAGCACTTCGCGCCAGCAGGTCAGGACGTCGTTCTCGGCGCCGGGGACCGCGTAGACGTGCCGGGCGCGGCCCTCGCCGCCCAGCAGGGCGACCCCCGCGCGCAGCTCCCAGTCCTCGTCGAAGTCGATGCGGTGCTGCTCGTCGAAGGGCACGTCGACCATGCCGTGGTCGGCGGTGACGTACAGCGCGCTGCGCGGCGGCAGCTGCTCGGCGAGGCGCTGGACCAGGCGGTCGACGTACATCAGCTGGCCGCGCCAGGTGTCGGAGTCGACGCCGAAGCGGTGGCCGGCGCCGTCGACCTCGGCGTAGTACGTGTAGACCAGGCTGCGGTCGCCGGCGGCCAGCTGCTCGGCCGCGAGGTCCATGCGCTCCTCGCCGGACAGCCGCCCGTGGAAGGTGCCGCCGCTGAGCGCGACCTTGGTCAGCGGGGTGCTCGCGAACGCCGGGGAGGAGACCTGCGCGGCGTGCACGCCCGCGCGGTCGGCCAGGTCGAAGACGGTGGGGTACGGCTGCCAGGCGCTCGGCTCGGTCCACGGCTGCCAGCGCAGCTGGTTCATCAGCGCGCCGGTGGCCGGATCCCGCACGGTGTAGCCGGGCAGGCCGTGGACGCCCGGCGGCAGGCCGGTGCCGACGGAGGCCAGGGACGTGGCCGTGGTCGCCGGGTAGCCGGTGGTCAGCGGGCGGCCGGTGCCGCCGCGCGAGGAGGCGAGGAGCGAGGTGAGGAACGGGGCCTCGTCCGGGTGTGCCCTCAGCTGTTCCCAGCCGAGGCCGTCGATCAGGAACACGCAGTTCCGGTCGGCGGGGGTCAGCTCGGGGATGGCGGCCGTCATGCCGGGCACGCCCAGGCCGGCGGCCAGCGTGGGCAGCAGGTCGGCGAGCGAGCCGGTGCCGTACTCGGGCAGCGGGGCGGAGTCGACGGCGAGGGGTTCCGGATGGGGGTCCCAGGCGGCGGGCGGCTGCACCATCAGCGCGTCGGGTCCGCGGTCGCCTCGGAGATGGCCTGCGCGAAGGCGAGCGCCTGGCGCACGGTCTCCGGGCCGTCCCCGGCCTCGCTGACGCGCAGGCTGAGGTCGTCCGCCGTCGAGCTGCCGGTGTAGCCGTGGTCGGCGTCGCAGTTCGGGTCGCCACAGGCGGCGGGCTCCAGGTCGATCCGGGAGACGGCGCCCCAGCCGATGGTGAGCACCACCTCGCGCGGGAGGGTGCCCGGCGTGTACGCCTCCGGGTTGGACACCACGCGGCTGACCACGACGGACGAGATCCGGCCGAGCTTCACCGACTCCGTGGAGGTGGTGGCGTACGGCGTCGGGGACGTACTGTCGGCGGCCTGCTCGTCGGTGTGGCTGACGATGAAGCGGGTATCGGTGAGCACGAGCACGGTGACGTGGCGGCGGACCTCGTTCTGGTCGAACGTCGTCTCCTGGTGGACCAGATACGACCGGATGGGCTCGCCGCCCACGGCGGCCTCCACCGCCTCGGCCACGAGGGCCGGGTAGTAGCCGCTGCGCTCGATCGCCGCACGCAGCCCCTGGGTCGTCGTACTGGTCTTGGCCATGCCGTCCATCCTACGGTGGCGCACTGACTGCGAGGCACCGCTCGGCGGGCTCCGGGTCCGTCGGGAACGTCTCAGTAGGCGGGGAGCGTGCGGGGTCCCAGGTCGTCGCGGGCGGGGGGCGGGGCCAGGCGTACGGAGGCGCCGAGCACGCTCACGCCCTCGGTGGCGACGACGACCGGTTCCAGGGTGACCGCGACCACCTCGGGGTGGTCGTCGACCAGCCGGGAGACCCGCAGCAGCAGCTCCTCCAGGGCCGGGGTGTCCACCGGTGCCGAGCCGCGCCAGCCGAACAGGAGCGGGGCGGTCCGGATGGAGCGGATCAGGGAGGCGGCCTCGCGGTCGGTGACCGGAATCAGCCGGTGCGCCATGTCGCCGAGCAGCTGGGAGGCCGCCCCGGCGAGGCCGAAGGAGAGCACCGCTCCGGCGGCGGGGTCGATCACGGCCCGTACGACGGTGTCCACGCCGCGCGGTGCCATGCCCTGCACCACCGGGCGCAGCTCCTCGGGCGAGCCGAACAGAGCGGTCAACTCGGCGTAGGCGCGTCGCAGTTGTTCCTCGTCGGCGAGGTCGAGGCGTACGCCGCCCAGGTCCGCGCGGTGCCGCAGGTGCGGGGCGGTGGCCTTGAGGGCGACCGGGTAGCCGAGGGCGCGGGCGGCGGTGACGGCGTCCTCGGGGGTGGGGGCGGGCAGGGCGCGGCGGACCCGGATGCCGTAGCGGCCCAGCAGCTCGCAGGTGTCCTCGGCGCCGAGGGTGAGGCCCTGTCCGCGCGTGAGGAGGCCGTCGATCAGCCGGGCGGCGCCCTTCTCGTCGATGTCCTCGTACTCGGGCACCTTGCCGGGGTCGGCGGCCTCACGGCGCCAGCCGGCGTACCTGACGGCCTCGGCGAGGGCGCGGACGGCACGTTCGGCGGCCGGGTAGGCGGGGATGAGGCGGGTGCCGCCGGGCGGCTGGGCGGCGGGCAGCGGGTCGGGTCCGGTGTCCGGTGCGGTGGTGCCGGGGGTGGCGGCACGCGCGCGGGGGGCCGTGCTGGTGGCGGCCGACAGGGCTTCCGCGAGGCCGCCGAGTTCCACGTGCACGACCAGCACCGGCTTGGACGGTGCCCGCTCGGCGGCGGAGCGCAGTGCCTCGGCCAGCGCCGCGTCCCCGGCGGACTCCTCGCCGATCGCCGGTATCGCCGTGACGACGACGGCGTCGCAGGTGTCGTCGGCCAGCGCCCGGGCGAGCGCCGCGCGGAAGTCCTCCGGGCCGGCGGCGGTCGTCAGGTCCAGGGGCGGCATGGGCCGCAGGCCCTCGGAGAGGCAGGCGTCGTAGGTGAGCACGCCGAGGGACTCGGAGTTGCCGAGGATGGCCACGCGCGGTCCGCGCGGGAGCGGCTGGCGGGCGAGCAGGAGGCCGGTGTCGACCAGTTCGGTGATGGTGTTCACGCGGATGACGCCGGCCTGGCGCAGCAGCGCGGACACCGTGGCGTGCGGCAGCCGGGTGGCGCGCACCGCGTGGCCCTGGGGGGCGGATCCGGCGCTCTGGACCACGACGAGGGGCTTGGCCGCCGCCGTACGGCGTGCCAGGCGGGTGAACTTGCGGGGGTTGCCGATCGACTCCAGGTACATCAGGACGACGTCGGTGTCCGGGTCGTCGTACCAGTACTGCAGGACGTCGTTGCCGGAGACGTCCGCGCGGTTGCCCGACGAGACGAAGGTGGACACGCCGGTAACCCCGGTGACGCCGCCGCCGCGCCGGTGGAGGCGGGACAGCAGGGCGATGCCGATGGCGCCGGACTGGGCGAACAGGCCGATCCGGCCGGGGCGGGGCGGCTCGGGGGCGAGGGAGGCGTTGAGCCGGACCTCCGGGGAGTTGTTGATGATCCCGAAGGCGTTGGGCCCGATGATCCGCATCCCGTACGCGCGCGCGTGGCGGACGAGGGCGCGCTGGCGTTCGCGTCCGTCGGGGCCGCTCTCGGCGTATCCGGCGGAGATCACGACGAGCCCCTGGACACCGTGCTCGCCGCACTCGGTGACGACCTCGGGGACCTGCTCGGCGGGGACGGCGATCACCGCGAGGTCGACGGGGCCGTCGATGTCGCGCACCGAGCGGTAGGCCGGCACGCCGTCCAGTTCCTTCAGCCCGTCGGGCAGGGCGCGGTTCACCGCGTGGAGGCGGCCGGTGAAGCCGGCGTCGCGGATGTTGCCGAGCACGGAGCGGCCCACTCCGCCGGGGGTGCGGCCCGCGCCGACGACGGCGACCGAGCCGGGGGCGAGCAGCCGCTGCACGGACCGGGCCTCGGCGCGCTGTTCGCGCGCGTACTGCACGGCCAGGGAGCGGTCGGTGGGTTCGAGGTCCAGTTCCAGGCGGACGACGCCGTCCTCGAAGCTGCGCTTCTGGGTGTACCCGGCGTCCGTGAACACCTTGATCATCTTGGTGTTGGCGGGCAGCACCTCGGCGGCGAAGCGGCGGATGCCGCGCTCGCGGGCGACGGCGGCGATGTGTTCCAGGAGGGCGGAGGCGACGCCGCGGCCCTGGTGGGCGTCCTGCACGAGGAAGGCGACCTCGGCCTCGTCGGCGGGTGCGGAGGCGGGCAGTCCGTTCGTCCCGATGCGGTCGTAGCGTACGGTGGCGATGAACTCGCCGCCGATCGTGGCCGCGAGTCCCACCCGGTCCACGAAGTCGTGGTGCGTGAAGCGGTGGACGTCCTTCGCGGACAGGCGCGGGTAGGGCGCGAAGAAGCGGTAGTACTTCGACTCGTCCGAGACCTGCTCGTAGAAGCTGACCAGGCGCTCCGCGTCGTCGACGGTGATGGGGCGGACGCGCGCGGTGCCGCCGTCGCGCAGCACCACGTCGGCTTCCCAGTGGGCGGGGTACTCGTGCCGGTCCGACGAGGTCTGCATGGGCCCCAGAGTACGGCTCGCGTCCGGCAACGGCGCGGGGCAGTCTGTGAGGACGGAAGCACGGACCGAGGCCGCGGTCCGGCGCCACCCGGTGGATTGCGGCGTCCCCCGATGGACCGGGGGCACGTCCGCTCCGGGAGCATGCTTCGCGATATGGAAAACTGGTCTAGACAACCCTGAACACCGAAGGGCAGCAACACATGGCTGAGCGCCGCGTCAACGTCGGCTGGGCCGAGGGCCTTCACGCCCGCCCCGCCTCCATCTTCGTCCGAGCCGCCACGGCCGCAGGCGTGCCGGTCACGATCGCCAAGGCCGGCGGCAACCCGGTCAACGCGGCCTCCATGCTGGCCGTGCTCGGCCTGGGCGCCCAGGGCGGCGAGGAGATCGTCCTCGCCTCCGACGCCGAGGGCGCGGACGCCGCCCTGGACCGCCTGGCCAAGCTGGTCGCCGAGGGCCTGGAGGAGCTCCCCGAGACCGTCTGACGCCCGCGCGGCAGGCCGTCACTCGCAACGCGTCACCGCGTCGCCCGTTCCGGGCGGCGCGGTTTCGCTTTTCTCCGGCTGATTCACGGGCCGCCTCCGATTACGGACGGACCGCCGCGGCGCGCGACAGATCCCCGGTGCACCGACATCGGACTACTGGCATACGCAAAGCCGATGAGCCGCGCGCTTGAGGTGATTACGGGCACGGCGAAAAGGGCAGAGGAAATACCCCGCCCGCCGGATATCCGTTCTTTGTATACGGCGCTCGTGTTAATGCCGCAGGCCCGACATGTTTACGGCATGTTGCGAATTCCTCACACGCTCCGGGCGTTCGCCGCCCGGGCCGAAGCGCAGCCGGTGCGCGGCGCTCGCGCGCTCGGTGTGCAGCGCGGTGACCGCCCGCGCGCGTTCGCTGTCGCCGCGCGCGACGGCGTCGACGATCGCCCCGTGCTCCGCCCACGCCTCCGCCGGTCCGGTCGGCGCCTCCACCGTGTACATCCAGGCGATCTTGTGCCGCAGCTGGGTCAGCGCCGAGGTGAGCGCGGGGCTGCCGGAGGCCTGCGCCAGCGTCTCGTGGAACCAGCCGTCCAGGGAGCGCAGGTCGTCGCTGTGGCCGCGGCGGGCCCGCTCCTGGCCCAGCCGGACCAGGCCGCGCAGCACCTTCAGGTGGGCCTCGGTGCGCCGCTGCGCCGCGCGGGAGGCGCCCAGCGGCTCCAGCAGCAGGCGCATCTCCAGCAGGTCGGCCGCCTCCTGCTCGGTCGGTTCGGCGACGCACGCGCCCGCGTGGCGCCGGGTCACGACGAAGCCCTCGGCCTCCAGCGTGCGCAGCGCCTCCCGGACGGGGACGCGCGAGACACCGTAGCGGCGGGCGAGCAGTTCCTCGGTGAGCCGGCTGCCGCGCTCGTAGACACCCGCGACGATGTCGTCCCGGATCGCCGTGCACACCGAGTGCGCCGGAATACGCATGACCGACCTCCGCCTTAATCCCCGTGAAACGTCGACGATTGACGTGTGTTCAGCGACTCTATGGCAATGGGGCGGTATTTCCGACGGCGGGCCGCAATCCATGGATATTTTTTGGACAAGAGGGCGGCCGAAACACCGAAAGCCCCGGCGGGCGGGCCGGGGCTCGGAGCGTTTCGGGGTGCTGGGTCAGATGTTCAGATGTTCACGCCGTGCGCGCGCAGGTACGCGACCGGGTCGATGTCCGAGCCGTACTCCGGGCTCGTACGGGCCTCGAAGTGCAGATGCGGGCCGGTGACGTTGCCGGTGGCGCCGGACAGGCCGATCTGCTGGCCCGGGGTGACGGTCTGGCCGGCGGAGACGGCGATCGAGGACAGGTGCGCGTACTGGGTGTACGTGCCGTCGTGCATCCGGATGACCACCTGGTTGCCGTACGCCCCGCCCCAGCCGGCCTCGACGACCGTGCCGGCGCCGACGGCGTGGACGGAGGTGCCGGTCGCGGCGTGGAAGTCGACGCCGGTGTGGCTGCCGGAGGACCACAGGGAGCTGCCGGCCTGGTAGCCGGTGGAGACGTAGGAGCCGGAGATCGGCGGCACGAAGGTGTTCAGGCGCTTGCGCTCGGCCTCGCGGGCGGCGCGCTCCTTCTCCTCGCGGGCCTCGCGGGCGGCCTCCTCGGCGCGCTTGATCGCGGCGGCCTCGGCCGCGCGCTCGGCGGCGGCCCGCTCGGCGGCCTGCTGCTGCGCGGCGGCCTGGGCGTCGATCTGGTCGGCGACCTCGTCGCCGATGGTGAGGACCGGCAGCAGGCCGGTCTGCTCGGGCTCGGGCCCGGCGGCGAGCGCCGGGCTCGCCAGGGTGCCGAAGACGCCGGTGGTGGTGAGCGCCGCGACTCCCGCCGCGCGGGCGGTGGAGCGCTGCATCCGGCCGGGACGGCGATGCCTCCCGGTGGCGCGCGTGAACGCCATGTAGTGGCTGGTCCTTTCCTTCCCTCTCGCCTACCGGGTTAGCTGACGGGTTCGGAGCAGGAAGGTCTCCTACGGACCCCCTCGCGGATGCGCGGGCGTCCGATTCACCCCAGGGACTGCGTGGTTGGGTCCCCGGCTCCCCTGGCTCGCGCCGTACGGGGACTCGGCGATGACTGTCCGGTGCCGCGGGTGCGGCGCACTGCCTGACGAACAGCCCGGACGACGCTAAGACGGCCGGCCTCCAAAGGCCAAACCGATGCGGTGTTTTGTAGCGCATCCCACAGGCCAGACAGGCAACCTCCGCCCCAATTCGGACATCAAGGGGCCCCGGTGACGCTTCGGTCACCAGGGCCCCTCCGCGCGGATGTGCCGCGGCGCTCGGCGTGGGTGTGCCGCCGCGGCGTCTACTCGGCGGTCACGACGGTGACTTCGCCGATGCCCAGGGCCTCCACGGGCTCCTTGATCTGCGCCGCGTCACCGACGAGGACGGTCACCAGACGGTCCACCGGGAAGGCGTTGACGACCGCGGCGGTGGCCTCGACGGTGCCGGTCGCGGCCAGCTGCCGGTACAGCGTCGCCTGGTAGTCGTCGGGCAGGTGCTGCTCGACCTGGTCGGCCAGCGTGCTCGCGACGGCCGCCGCCGTCTCGTACTTCAGCGGCGCCACGCCGACCAGGTTCTGCACGGCGACGTCCCGCTCGGCGTCGGTCAGGCCCTCCGCGGCGAGCGTGCGCAGCACCGTCCAGAGGTCCTTCAGGGCCGGACCGGTGTTCGGGGTGTCCACCGAGCCGCTGATGGCGAGCATCGAGGCGCCCGTGCCGTCCGGCGCGGACCGCAGCACCTGGCCGAACGCCCGCACGCCGTAGGTGTAGCCCTTCTCCTCGCGCAGCACGCGGTCCAGGCGGGAGGTGAGGGTGCCGCCCAGGCAGTACGTCCCGAGCACCTGCGCGGGCCACACGCGGTCGTGCCGGTCGGGGCCGATACGGCCGATGAGCAGCTGCGTCTGGACGGCGCCGGGGCGGTCGACGATGACCACGCGCCCGGTGTCGTCGGCGGTCACCGGCGGCACCGGCCGGGGCTCGCCGGGCGTGCCGGTCCAGGAGCCGAGGGTGTCGCCGAGCAGGTCGTCCAGGTCGATGCCGGTGAGGTCGCCGACCACCACGGCGGTGGCCGTGGCCGGGCGGACGTGCCGCTCGTAGAAGGTGCGCACGGCCGCCGAGTCGATCTTCGCGACCGTTTCCTCGGTGCCCTGGCGCGGGCGCGACATGCGCGAGGTCGCCGGGAACAGCTGCCGGGACAGCTCCTTGGCGGCCCGCCGGGAGGGGTTGGCCAGCTCGTGCGGGATCTCGTCCAGGCGGTTGCGCACCAGCCGCTCGACCTCGCTGTCGGCGAAGGCGGGCGCCCGCAGCGCGTCGGCGAGCAGGCCGAGGCCCTTGGCCAGGCGGGAGGCCGGGACCTCCAGGCTGAGCCGCACGCCCGGGTGGTCGGCGTGCGCGTCGAGGGTGGCGCCGCAGCGCTCCAGCTCGGCGGCGAACTCCTCGGCGGAGTGCTTGTCGGTGCCCTCGGAGAAGGCGCGCGCCATGATCGTGGCGACGCCGTCCAGGCCGGCGGGCTCGGCGTCCAGCGGGGCGTCGAGGAGGACCTCGACGGCGACGACCTTCTGGCCGGGGCGGTGGCAGCGCAGCACCGTCAGGCCGTTGTCGAGGGTCCCGCGCGTGGGGGCCGGGAACGCCCACGGCCTGGCCTCGCCGGGCTGCGGCTGGGGGTGGAAGTCCATGGTGGTCAGCTCGGTCACTTGGCCGCCTCCTCGGTGGCGTCGGCGGCTTCCACGGTCGCCGCGGATTCCGGGTCCTCGGTGCCCTCGACGTCCTCGGGCTGCTCGGGGGTGATCGGCTCGTAGACGAGCACCGCGCGGTTGTCGGGCCGCAGGCGGGCCTTGGCGATCTCCTGGACCTCCTCGGGCGTCACCTCCAGCACCCGCTGCACGGCGGTGAGGGCGAGCTGCGGGTCACCGAACAGCACGGCGTACCGGCACAGTTCGTCGGCGCGGCCGGCGACCGTGCCGAGCCGGTCCAGCCACTCGCGCTCCAACTGGGCCTGGGCGCGCTCCATCTCCTCGGCGGTGGGGCCCTCCTCGGCGAACCGGGCGAGCTCCTCGTCGATGGCGGTCTCGATGACCGGCACCTCCACGTCGCCGGAGGTCTTCACGTCCAGCCAGCCCAGGGAGGGCGCCCCGGCCAGCCGGAGCAGCCCGAAGCCGGCCGCGACGGCCGTACGGTCCCGGCGGACCAGCCGGTTGTACAGGCGGGAGGACTCGCCGCCGCCGAGGATGGTCAGCGCCAGGTCGGCCGCGTCGCACGCGCGCGTGCCGTCGTGCGGGAGCCGGTAGGCGGCCATCAGGGCGCGCGCGGGGACCTCCTCCTCGACGACCTCGCGCAGCTGCTCGCCGATGATGTCGGGCAGCGTGCCGTCACGCGGGGCGGGCTTGCCGTCGTGGGAGGGGATGGAGCCGAAGTACTTCTCGATCCAGGCGAGGGTCTGCTCGGGGTCGATGTCGCCGACGACCGACAGGACCGCGTTGTTGGGCGCGTAGTAGGTGCGGAAGAACTCCCGCGCGTCCTCCAGGGTCGCCGCGTCCAGGTCGGCCATCGAGCCGATCGGCGTGTGGTGGTACGGGTGGCCCTCCGGGTACGCCAGGGCGGTCAGCTTCTCGAAGGCGGTGCCGTAGGGGACGTTGTCGTAGCGCTGGCGGCGCTCGTTCTTGACGACGTCCCGCTGGTTCTCCATGGACTCCTCGTCCAGGGCGGCCAGCAGGGAGCCCATGCGGTCGGCCTCCAGCCAGAGGGCGAGCTCCAGCTGGTGGGCGGGCATGGTCTCGAAGTAGTTGGTGCGCTCGAAGCTGGTGGTGCCGTTCAGTGAGCCGCCGGCGCCCTGCACCAGCTCGAAGTGACCGTTGCCCTTCACCTGGGCGGAGCCCTGGAACATCAGGTGCTCGAAAAGGTGAGCCAGGCCGGTACGCCCCTTGACTTCGTGGCGGGAGCCGACGTCGTACCAGAGGCACACCGCCGCGACCGGGGTCAGGTGATCCTCGGAGAGCACCACGCGCAGGCCGTTGGCCAGGCGGTGCTCGGTCGCTTTCAGGCCGCCGGAGCCTGCCTCGGCTGTGGCCGTGTGACCCATGGGCATGTACGTCCCTTCGATCGCGGATGCGGTGGCTGAGACCGCTCTGTTCGTGCCGGTCCTGCCACTGTATGCAAGCGCGCGGACGGTCCGCGAAGTTCCCGGACGCCGTACGCCGAGAGCGAGAAACGGTCAACCGGGGAGAGGGCGTGATCTGCGGGCCGGGGGCCGGGCCGTTGAGGGCGTGCGCCGAGGGCGGGCGGGGCCGGGCCGAGGGCGGGATTCGGGCTCGGCGAGGGCGGGCCGAACCGAGGGGCGGGACCCGCGCCCGGCAGCGGGCGGATCGCAGGGGTGGGTCTACCGCGCGGCGAGGGCCGGAGCGAGAGCCTGGGCCTGTGTGCGGTGAAGGTCGAGCCGGGGGGCTTGGACCTGCGCGCGGTGAGGGTCGGGCCGAGAGCCCTGAACCGCCGCGCGGCGAGGGACGGAACGAAGGACCCGGGCCTGCGCGCGGCAGGGACGGACCGGAGGGCGTAGCCTCCCCGGAGCGGGTGGCCGGGCCGCGGGGCGTAACCTGCGCCCAGCGGGGGCCGGTCCGACGGGCGTGGCCTCCCGCGGAGTGGGGGGCCGGGCGGCCGACGGGCGTAGCCTGCCCGCAGCGGAGGGCCGGACGGCCGACGCCGGGTCCCGCTCCGCGTTGTCAGTGCCGCGGTCCACAATGGTCCGCGTCAGATCCTGTTCACCACGCTTCAGCAAGGAGCCAGGCAGCGATGGCCCGCCGCAGCACGAAGACCCCGCCGCCCGACGACGCGTACGAGGAGCGGATCCTCGACATCGACGTCGTCGACGAGATGCAGGGCTCCTTCCTCGAGTACGCGTACTCGGTCATCTACTCCCGAGCCCTGCCGGACGCGCGCGACGGCCTGAAGCCGGTGCACCGCCGCATCGTCTACCAGATGAACGAGATGGGCCTGCGCCCGGAGCGCGGCTATGTGAAGTGCGCCCGCGTGGTCGGCGAGGTCATGGGCAAGCTGCACCCGCACGGCGACGCGTCGATCTACGACGCCCTGGTCCGCATGGCGCAGCCCTTCTCGATGCGCGTGCCGCTGGTGGACGGCCACGGCAACTTCGGCTCGCTGGGCAACGACGACCCGCCGGCCGCCATGCGGTACACGGAGTGCCGGATGGCCGCGGCGACGGGTCTGATGACCGAGTCCATCGACGAGGACACGGTCGACTTCGCGCCGAACTACGACGGCCAGGAGCGCGAGCCGGTCGCGCTGCCCGCCGCGTTCCCGAACCTGCTGGTGAACGGCGCCTCCGGCATCGCGGTCGGCATGGCCACGAACATGCCGCCGCACAATCTGAGCGAGGTCATCGCGGCGGCCCGCCACCTGATCCGGCACCCGAACGCCGACCTCGACGCCCTGATGAAGCACGTCCCTGGCCCCGACCTGCCCACCGGCGGCCGGATCGTCGGCCTGTCCGGGATCCGCGACGCCTACGAGACGGGCCGCGGCACCTTCAAGATGCGCGCGACGGTCTCCGTCGAGAACGTCACCGCCCGCCGCAAGGGCCTGGTCGTCACCGAGCTGCCCTTCACGGTCGGCCCCGAGAAGGTCATCGCCAAGATCAAGGACCTGGTCGGCGCGAAGAAGCTCCAGGGCATCGCCGACGTCAAGGACCTCACCGACCGCGAGCACGGGCTGCGCCTGGTCATCGAGATCAAGAACGGCTTCGTGCCGGAGGCGGTCCTGGAGCAGCTGTACAAGCTGACGCCGATGGAGGAGTCCTTCGGCATCAACAACGTCGCGCTGGTGGACGGCCAGCCGCTGACGCTGGGCCTGAAGGAGCTGCTGGAGGTCTACCTCGACCACCGCTTCGAGGTCGTGCGCCGCCGCTCGGAGTTCCGCCGCGGCAAGCGGCGCGACCGTCTGCACCTGGTCGAGGGCCTGCTGACGGCGCTGGTCGACATCGACGAGGTCATCCGGCTGATCCGCTCCAGCGAGAACTCGGCGCAGGCCAAGGAGCGCCTGATGGAGCGCTTCTCGCTGAGCGAGACGCAGACCCAGTACATCCTGGACACGCCGCTGCGCCGGCTCACCAAGTACGACCGGATCGAGCTGGAGGCGGAGAAGGAGCGGCTCAACGCCGAGATCGAGGAGCTGACCCGGATCCTGGAGTCGGACGCGGAGCTGCGCAAGCTGGTCTCCTCGGAACTCGCCGCGGTCGCCAAGAAGTTCGGCACCCCGCGCCGGACGGTCCTGCTGGAGTCCGCGGCGACCACGGCCGCCACCGTGCCGCTCCAGGTCGCGGACGACCCGTGCCGGGTGCTGCTGTCCTCGACCGGCCTGCTGGCCCGTACGGCGAACGCGGAGCCGTTCGCGCAGGACGCCGACGCCCGGCGCGCCAAGCACGACGTGATCGTCTCCGCGGTGCCGGCCACGACGCGCGGCGAGGTCGGCGCGGTGACGTCGTACGGCCGGCTGCTGCGGATCAACGTCGTCGACCTGCCCCAGCTGCCGGACACCGCGACGGCGCCGACGCTGTCGGGCGGCGCGCCGCTGGCGGAGTTCGTGTCGCTGGAGGACGACGAGACGGTGGTCTGCCTGACCACCCTCGACGAGTCCTCCCCCGGCCTGGCGCTGGGCACGGAACAGGGCGTCGTCAAGCGGGTCGTGCCCGACTACCCGGCCAACAAGGACGAGCTGGAGGTGATCACCCTCAAGGAGGGTGACCGGATCGTCGGCGCGGTGGAGCTGCGCACCGGTGAGGAGGACCTGGTCTTCATCACGGACGACGCCCAGCTGCTGCGCTACCAGGCGTCCCAGGTCCGCCCGCAGGGCCGGCCGGCGGGCGGCATGACCGGCATCAAGCTCGCCGAGGGCGCCAAGGTCATCTCGTTCACGGCGGTCGACCCCGCGTCGGACGCGCTCGTCTTCACGGTGGCCGGCTCGCGCGGCACGCTGGACGACTCGGTGCAGACGACCGCCAAGCTGACCCCGTTCGACCAGTTCCCGCGCAAGGGGCGCGCCACCGGCGGTGTGCGCTGCCAGCGGTTCCTGAAGGGCGAGGACTGCCTGTCCTTCGCCTGGGCCGGCCCGGCGCCCGCCCGTGCCGCGCAGAAGAACGGCACCCCGGCCGAACTCCCGGAGCTCGACCCGCGCCGCGACGGCTCGGGCGTGTCGCTGACCAAGACGATCTCGGCGGTGGCGGGGCCGGTGTAGCGGCGGGGTTGTGTAGCGGTGAGTCGCCGGTCGCCGCCGGACTGCCGGACTGCCGGACCGCCGGACTGCACGTCCGCCGGTCCGGTGGCTACCGCGGTCCGGTGGCGACCGCCGGTCCGGTCACGTCCTCCGTCCGCTGGACCCCCGGCCGGGGTCCAGCGGGTCAGGCTTGCGCCTGCCTAGGGCGCCTGGTCGTGGTCCGGGTCGAAGCCGGGGTGAGTCTCCGGGTCGAACCCCGGGTCGATGTCCGGAGCGAAGTCCGGGTCGATATCCGGGTCGGAGCCCGGCCCGGTCGCCGGGTCGGGCCCCGGCTCCTCCGGGTCCTGGACGTAGCGCAGGACGCCCCACATGCCGTGCTCGTCGGCGGTGTGCGGGGCGTCGCTACGGCACGCCTCCAGCTCCTTGCCGAGGAGGGGGGTGTCGATGCCGGAGCCGATCAGGACGAGCTGGGTCAGCCGCTCGGCGCCGGGCTCCCACGGCTCCGGGTAGAACCGCAGGAAGCGTCCGACGGCGTGGACGGAGTAGCGGTTGGCGGGGTCGTGGGCGCCGAAGTCGACGTAGCCCTTGATCCGGTACAGCCCTTCCGGCCGGCTGTCGAGGAACCGCATCAGCCGGCGCGGATCGAGGGGGCGGTCGGAGACGAAGGACAGGCTGTCGTAGCCGCTGTGGAGGTGCACGGCGTGGCCGTGGGCCTCGTCGTCGGGACCGGAGTGCTCTTCCTCGTGCAGGTCGTCGAAGGACAGCTGCCCGACGCGCTCCTCGCTCGGCCGGCAGTCGAAGAGGAACTCGGGGTCGATCCGTCCGTAGGTCGCGGGCACGACGGCCGCCCCGTCGGTGAGGCCGCGGACCAGCCCGAGGACGCGTTCGGCGTCGGGCGCGCGGTCGAGCTTGTTGACCACCACCAGGTCGGCGATGGCGAGGTGCCGGTCGATCTCGGGATGCCTGGCGCGGGTCGCGTCGAACTCCGCGGCGTCGACGACCTCGACGAGACCGCCGTAGACCACTCGCCGGTTCTCGCTCGCCAGCACCATGCGGACCAGTTCCTGCGGCTCGGCGAGCCCGCTGGCCTCGATCACGATGACGTCGATGCCGGTCCCCGGGCGGGCGAGCCGGTCGAGGTAGACGTCGAGTTCGCTCGCGTCGACCGCGCAGCACAGGCAGCCGTTGCCGAGTGAGACCGTGGAGTCGCCGAGCGCGCCGGCCACGGCCATCGCGTCGATCTCGATGGCGCCGAAGTCGTTCACCACGGCGCCGATCCGGCTGCCTCCGCTGCGGTGCAGCAGGTGGTTGAGGAGTGTCGTCTTGCCGGAACCCAGGAATCCGGCGAGGACGACGACCGGGATCTGCGGCTGCGGCTTCGGGCTCTGCCCCAACGTGCGACCTTCCTGACACCGACGCGCGCCGCGGCTCCCGGCCGGCGCGCAGACGAGAACGGACTGCGGCCCTCAGAATACGAGCCCGCCCGCCCCGCTGATCACCCGCGCGGTGAACCCTGCCGACCGGGACGAAACCGCCCATGAACGACTGACTGACCGAAAATCACATGATCTCCACATGTACTGTCCAAGCAGCTCGGACCAGGCGTCGCACATCCTGATGCACCAGGACAACACTGTGACGGGAGGCATGTGATGACCAAGTCAGGTTAGGCTCACCTCTGTGAGTACGTGCGCGACCGTCTCCCGGAGCCTCGACGAGCCGATTTCCGGTACCGCGGCCACTGCCAGGACCTGGCTGCTGGTGGAGCAGCCGGGCCCGTGGGGCGCCAGGGCGCTCACCTCGAGCCACCTGGACCCCGCGCTGGGCCGCGCCCTGGAAGCCGCCGCGAAACACACCGGCGTGCGCATCGCGCTCATCCGCCGCCCCGGCCGCCACGCGGACTCCCGTATGCCCGCGGTGCGCCGGGTGTACGTGGCTCACACCGTCCCCGGCAACGCCTGGCTGCACACCGCCACGGTCACCGACCCCCGCCGGCTCCTGGACCTGGACTTCGCCGCCCTCGGCCGGGGCGACCACCGCTCCTTCGGCACCGTGCTCCAGGGGCGGCCCCACACCGGCGCCCCCCTCGCCCTCGTCTGCACCAACGGCAAGCGCGACCGCTGCTGCGCCCTGCTGGGCCGCCCCCTCGCCGCCGAGCTGGCCTCGTCCGGCGTGGAGGGCGTCTGGGAGGTCACCCACCTGGGCGGACACCGCTTCTCACCGACGCTGCTCGTCCTGCCGTACGGCTACGCGTACGGCCGGGCCGAGGCCCACGGCGTCAAGGAGGTCCTGCACGCCGTCCAGGAGGGCCGGATCGTCGTCACCGGCTGCCGGGGCAGCTCCGCGTGGGAGCGGCCCGGCCAGGCGGCCGAGCTGGCCGTGCGCAGGGAGGCGGGCGAGTACGCGGCGGACGCCCTGAGCGTCGTACGCACCGAGAACGCCGTACGGACGCACGGCGCGGCCGCGCGCTGGGAGGTGACCGTCGCTCACGTGGACGGCCGCTGCTGGCGCGTCCTCGTCGCCCAGGGGGCGTCCGAGCCGCCACGCCCCGAGAGCTGCGGCACCTCGGTCCTGGGCGCCCCCGCGCGGATGGACGTCCTGGCGGTGCGCGAACTGACCCCGGCGGCCCTGGCCGGCTGACGCCCCCGCCCTTCACGAGGCCCACGGCCAGGCCACGGTCTCCGGGAGATCCCCGCCACTCCCCTACGGCCAGGCCCAGCCGCCCACGTACCGTCGTGGGTATGCGCCCCACCTCCCCCGCCCGCCGCCTGCGTCTCGGTCTGCCGCGCCGGATGTTCTCGCAGGTGCTGCTGATGCAGGTGGCGATCGCCGCGGGAGTCGCGGTGCTCGCCACCGGACTGTTCCTCGCGCCGCTCAGCGATCAGCTGGACGACCAGGCGATGCGCCGCGCGCTGGCGATCGCGCAGACCACGGCGGCCCAGCCGCGGCTCGCCGAGGACGTCGTCGGCACCCCGCCGAGCCCGGACGGGCCCGTGCAGCGGGAGGCGGAGCGGATCCGGCGGGCCACGCGTGCCGAGTACGTCGTGATCATGGACACGCGCGGGGTGCGCTGGTCCCACACCGAGCCCGCGGAGATCGGCCGGCATGTCTCCACCGACCCCAGC
Organism: Streptomyces sp. JB150; assembly: GCF_011193355.1. Taxonomy (GTDB): domain Bacteria; phylum Actinomycetota; class Actinomycetes; order Streptomycetales; family Streptomycetaceae; genus Streptomyces. Next base: position 5,713,295 of record NZ_CP049780.1, on the reverse strand, counting down.
CAGGCGCTGGCCGGCCGGGAGGTCATGGAGATCGACGAGGGCACCCTGGGCCGTTCCGCGCGCGGCAAGGTGCCACTGCGCGACGGCGACGGGGACATCGTGGGGGCGGTGTCGGTCGGTATCGCCTACGACAGTGTCCGCGCGCGGCTCGTCCACGCGATCCCGGAGCTCCTCGCGTATGCGGGCGGCGCCCTCGCCGTGGGCGCGCTGGCCGCCTGGCTGATCTCCCGCCGGGTGCAGCGCCAGACGCGGGACCTGGCCTTCTCCGACATCGCGGCCCTGCTGGCGGAGCGGGAGGCCATGCTGCACGGCATCCGCGAGGGCGTCGTCGCCCTGGACCGCGCGGGGCGGCTCCGCCTGCTCAACGACGAGGCGCAGCGCCTGCTCGGCATCGGCGACGAGGCCGTGGGCCGCTCCCCCGACGAGGCACTGGGCGCGGGCCGTACGGCCGATGTGCTGGCCGGCCGGGTGACCGGCACGGACCTGCTCACCGTGCGTGGGCAGCGGGTGCTGGTCGCCAACCGGATGCCCACCGACGACGGGGGCGCGGTCGCCACCCTGCGCGACCGCACCGAGCTGGAGCAGCTGGGGCGTGAACTGGACTCCACGCGCGGTCTGATCGACGCCCTGCGCGCTCAGGACCACGAACACGCCAACCGGATGCACACCCTGCTCGGACTGCTCGAACTGGAGATGTACGACGACGCCGTCGAGTTCGTCGGCGAGGTGGTCGGTGACCACCGGGCCACGGCGGAGCAGATCACCGAGAAGATCGAGGATCCGCTGCTCGCCGCCCTGCTGGTCGGCAAGGCGACCGTCGCCGCCGAGCGCGGGGTGGCGCTGCGGCTCTCCGGCCGCACCCGGCTGCCGGACCGGCTGGTCGACGCCCGCGGGCTGGTCACGATCGTCGGGAACCTGGTCGACAACGCGCTCGACGCCGTGGCGGGCACCCCGCACGCGCGCGTGGAGGTCGAATTGCAGGCCGAGGGCCGCACCGCCGTGCTCGCGGTACGGGACACGGGGCCCGGCATCCCCGAGGAGCGGCGGGAACTGGTCTTCACCGAGGGCTGGTCGACGAAGGAACCGCCCGCCCACCGCAAGCGCGGCATCGGGCTGTCCCTGGTGCGCCGGCTGGCCGAGCGGCAGGGCGGCACCGTGACCGTGGGCGAGGCGCCGGGCGGGGGCGCGGAGTTCACCGTCGTCCTGCCGGAGGCGCTGGCGGGGCCGGGGGCTGAGCGGAGGGCTGAGCCCGAGGCCGAGACCGGGGGCACCCTTTGCCTGCCGGACGCGCAGAGCGCATCCGGTACCACCACCGCGCCGAGCGCCACCACCATGCCGTCCGCCGCGCGGTCCACCGAGGAGGAGACGCGATGATCGAGGTCCTGGTCGTGGACGACGACACCAGGGTCGCCCGGGTGAACGCCGCCTACGTCGAGAAGGTGCCGGGCTTCCACGTCGCCGGGCAGGCGCACCAGGCGGCGGAGGCGCTGCGGCTGCTGGAGACGCTGCCGCACGTGGACCTCGTGCTGCTGGACCACTACCTGCCGGACGGCACGGGCCTCGCGGTGGTCCAGGAGATGCGCCGCCGCGGCCACCAGACCGACGTGATCATGGTGACGGCCGCGCGGGACGTGTCGACGGTGCAGGCGGCGATGCGGCACGGCGCGCTGCAGTACCTGGTCAAGCCGTTCGCGTTCGCGGGCCTGCGCGCCAAGCTGGAGGCGTACGCGCAGCTGCGCCGCACCCTCGACGGCGGCGGCGAGGCCGAACAGGCCGAGGTGGACCGGATCTTCGGCGCGCTGTCCGCGCCCTCGGAGCCGGATCTGCCGAAGGGGCACTCCCCCACCACGGCCGAGCTGGTACGGCAGTGCCTGATGAGCGCGGACGGGCCGCTGTCGGCCCAGGAGATCGCCGAGCGGACGGGCGTGAGCCGGCAGACCGCCCAGCGCTATCTGAAGCTGCTGGAGCGCACAGGACGGGCCACGCTGACCCTGAAGTACGGCGACGCGGGCCGCCCGGAGCACCGTTACGTGTGGGCGACCCGCGCCTGAGGCACGAATCCCGGGGCGGGGGAAGAACCGTGCCCTGCCTGGGGTACGGAAACGGTCCGCCGTCTTCTCGACGCCCGCCGAACCTATGGCGCAGGCCTCTAGACGCCCGCCGGCGTGGCGTCGGCGAGCGTCCGACGAGGTGGCCCTACGCCGCTCCCGCCCCCGTCAGCGACCGCACCTCCGTCTCCGCGTGCCGGGCCCGGTCCGGCTCCTCGGCCGAGGTGACGGTGCCGAGCCAGCCCGCGAGGAAGCCCAGCGGGATGGAGACGAGGCCGGGGTTCTGCAACGGGAACACCTGGAAGTCGAGGTGCGGGAAGAGCGCGTCGGGGCCGCCCGACACGACGGGCGACAGCAGCACCAGCACCACGGCCGGGATCAGCCCGCCGTAGACGGCCCACACGGCGCCGCGGGTGGTGAAGTCGCGCCAGAACAGCGAGTAGAGCAGCACCGGGAGGTTCGCGGAGGCGGCGACGGCGAAGGCGAGGCCCACCAGGAAGGCGACGTTGAGGTCGCGGGCGAGCAGTCCGAGGACGATCGCGACGGCGCCGACGCCGGCCGCCGCGACCCGCGCGACGGCCACCTCGCCGCGCGGCGCGGACCGCTCGCGGCGCAGCGAGGCGTACAGGTCGTGGGCGACGGATGCCGAGGAGGCGAGCGTGATCCCGGCGACCACGGCGAGGATCGTGGCGAAGGCCACGGCGGCGACGATCGCGAAGAGAACCGTTCCGCCGGTGGAGTCGGCGCCGCCGCCCAGGTCGAGTGCCAGCAGCGGGACCGCCGTGTTCCCGGCCGCGTTCGAGCCGCGCACGGCGTCCGGGCCCACGAGGGCGGCGGCACCGAAGCCGAGCACGATCGTCATCAGGTAGAAGCCGCCGATGAGCCCGATCGACCAGACCACCGAGCGGCGGGCCGCGCGGGCCGTGGGCACGGTGTAGAAGCGGGAGAGGATGTGCGGCAGCCCGGCCGTGCCCAGCACCAGCGCGAGTCCGAGGCTGATGAAGTCGAAGCGGGCGGTCCAGTCCCCGCCGTACTTCAGGCCGGGCGCCAGGAAGGCCGCGCCGTGGCCGCTGCGGTCGGCCGCGGTGCGCAGCAGCCGGTCGAAGTCACCGTGGAACCGCGTCAGCACGAGCACGGTCAGGGCGAGCGCCCCGCCCATGAGCAGGACCGCCTTCACGATCTGGATCCAGGTGGTGGCGCGCATCCCTCCCCACGTCACATAGAGGACCATGAGCGCGCCGACCCCGATGACCGTCCAGGTGCGCGCGGCCTCGCTCGTCCCGCCCAGCAGCAGCGCGACCAGGCTGCCCGCCCCGACCATCTGCGCCACCAGGTACAGAACGGACACGGTGACCGAGGAAGTTCCCGCCGCGATCCGCACCGGCCGTTCCCGCATCCGCGCGGTGACGACGTCGGCGAGGGTGAACCGGCCGCAGTTGCGGACCAGTTCGGCGACGAGGAACAGCACCACCAGCCAGGCCACCAGGAACCCGACGGAGTACAGCAGTCCGTCGTAGCCGTAGAGCGCGATGAGGCCGGAGATCCCGAGGAAGGACGCGGCGGACATGTAGTCACCGGCGATGGCAAAACCGTTCTCCATCGGGGAGAACAGGCGCCCGCCGGCGTAGAACTCCTCGGCCGAGCCGTGCCGGTTGCGGCTCACCCAGGTGGTGATCGCGAGCGTCACGGCGACGAACCCGCTGAACAGCACCAGGGCCAGCGTCTGATGCTCACCGGTCACCGGGCACCGCCCCCAAGGACGCCGCGCGTCAGCTCCTGGGTGTCCCAGCGCAGTTCGAGCGCCGCGCGGTCCCTGCGCAGCCGGGCGTGCCGGGCGTACGCCCAGGTGAGCAGGAAGGTGGAGAGGAACTGTCCGAGCCCGGCCAGCATGGCCACGTTGACCGCGCCGGCCACGGGCCGGGCCATGAACTCGGGTGTGGTGGTGGCGGCGACGACGTAGCCGACGTACCAGGCGAGGAAAACGGCGCACGCGGGGACGACGAAGCGGCGGTAGCGGCTGCGCACCTCCTGGAAGGCGGGGCTGCGCTGCACCTCGAGGTAGACGTCCGCGGCGCTCAGCGCGCCGTTGCGGGCTTCCGTCGGCTCGGCCGGCCCGGACCAGTCGGTGCCCGCGGCGGGCACGCGCGCGGGGACGTGGTCCGCTTCGCCCCAGCCGGAGGCGAGGGCGGCATACCAGGGATCGTCGCACCGCACGCTTCTGACGTCACGGCGACGACCGTCACTTGAGTGCATGCCCCAGCATGGACAGAGCGGAAGGATCCCCGGTTCCTCTTCGGGACGGCCTTCACCCCATCAGGTGACCGCGCGGGCAATGCACGCTCCGAGCAGGGACGCGTCGCGTCGCGTCGAGCCGCGTCGCACAGCACCGCGCCGGGCCCGAGCGGACAGCCGCCCGGGCCCGGCGCTGCGCCTGCGCGTCCTGGCGCCCTACGCGTCGATGCGCGAGCGGTCCAGCGTCGCCGCCGAGCTGGAGATGAACTCCTTGCGGGGCGCCACGTCGTTGCCCATCAGCAGGTCGAAGACCTGCTCGGCGGCGTCCAGGTCGGAGAGGTTGATCCGGCGCAGGGTGCGGTGGCGCGGGTCCATGGTGGTCTCGGCCAGCTGGTCGGCGTCCATCTCGCCGAGGCCCTTGTAGCGCTGGATGGAGTCCTTGTAGCGGATGCCCTTGCTCTGGAACTCCATGAGCTTGTCCCGCAGTTCCCGGTCCGAGTACGTGTAGACGTACTTGTCCTGACCCTTCTTGGGCTGGATCAGCTCGATGCGGTGCAGCGGCGGGACCGCGGCGAACACACGGCCGGCCTCGACCATGGGCCGCATGTAGCGGTGGAACAGCGTGAGCAGCAGCGTCCGGATGTGCGAGCCGTCGACGTCGGCGTCGGTCATCATGATGATCTTGCCGTAGCGGGCCGCGTCGATGTCGAAGGTCCGGCCCGAGCCCGCTCCTATGACCTGGATGATCGCGCCGCACTCGGCGTTCTTGAGCATGTCGGTCACGGACGACTTCTGGACGTTGAGGATCTTGCCGCGGATCGGCAGCAGCGCCTGGAACTCGCTGTTCCGGGCGAGCTTGGCGGTGCCGAGCGCGGAGTCTCCCTCGACGATGAACAGCTCGCTGCGGTCCACGTCGTCGCTGCGGCAGTCGGCGAGCTTGGCGGGCAGCGAGGAGGACTCCAGGGCCGTCTTGCGGCGCTGCGCGTCCTTGTGCTGGCGGGCGGCGATGCGGGTCCGCGCGGCGGCGACGACCTTTTCCATGACCACGCGGGCCTGCTGCGCGGCGTCACGCTTCGTGGCCGTCAGGAACGCCTTCAGTTCCTTGGAGACCACGTTGTTCACGATCCGGCGGGCCGCGGAGGTGCCGAGCACCTCCTTGGTCTGCCCCTCGAACTGCGGCTCGGCGAGCCGTACGGTGACGACCGCGGTCAGCCCTTCGAGGGCGTCGTCCTTGACGATGTCGTCCTCGGCGACGCGCAGCAGCTTCTTGGCGCGCAGCACCTCGTTCATCGTCTTGGCGACCGCCTGCTCGAAGCCGGCGACGTGGGTACCGCCCTTGGGGGTGGCGATGATGTTGACGAACGACTTCACGGTCGTCTCGTAGCCGGTGCCCCAGCGCAGGGCGACGTCGACGCCGAGCTCGCGGGTGACCTCGGTGGGCGTCATCTGGCCGTGCTCGTCGAGGACCGGGACGGTCTCCTTGAAGGTGCCCTGGCCGGTGAAGCGGAGTACGTCGCAGATCGGCTTGTCGGAGGCGAGGAACTCGCAGAACTCGCTGATGCCGCCGTCGAAGCGGAACGACTCCTCGCCCTTGCTGCCGCCCTCGCCGAGGCCGTACTCGTCGCGGACGACGATGGTCAGTCCGGGCACCAGGAAGGCGGTCTGGCGGGCGCGCTGGTGCAGGTTCTCCAGGGCGAGCTTGGCGTCCTTGAGGAAGATCTGGCGGTCGGCCCAGTAGCGCACGCGGGTGCCGGTGCGGGTCTTGGGGATCTTCTTGGCCTTGCGCAGGCCGCTCTTGGCCTCGAACTTGGCGTCCGGCCCGTTTCCGGCGAAGGCGCCGGGGACGCCGCGCCGGAAGCTGATCGCGTGGGTGTGGCCCGCCCGGTCGACCTCGACGTCCAGCCGCGCGGACAGCGCGTTCACCACGGAGGCGCCGACGCCGTGCAGACCGCCGGAGGCCGCGTAGGAGCCGCCGCCGAACTTGCCGCCGGCGTGCAGCTTGGTCATCACGACCTCGACACCGGACAGACCGGTCTTGGGCTCGACGTCGACCGGGATGCCGCGGCCGTTGTCGCGCACCTCGACCGAGCCGTCGTCGTGGAGGATCACCTCGATGTGGTCGCAGTAGCCGCCCAGGGCCTCGTCGACGGAGTTGTCGATGATCTCCCAGAGGCAGTGCATCAGGCCGCGGCTGTCGGTCGAGCCGATGTACATGCCCGGGCGCTTGCGGACGGCCTCCAGCCCCTCCAGGACGAGCAGGTGCCGAGCGGTGTAGTTGGAACCGTCCCGGTCTGCTCCTGCCAGCAGCGCTGTGGACGGCACGGACGTCTCGGCGGTCACGCGGTTCGCTCCTCGCTGAATTTCAGATGGGGCCCATCGGGGTAAGGCCACGGCTTCGGTTGCCGCTCAGAGGGTACCGAGGCCTGGTAGAGCCGTTGTAACGCCACCCTCGTCATGAACGCAGACTAGTCCACGATCGCATGGGTGTTCGATCCCTCGATGGGGTGAAGTACATATCACGTTCCCTCGGAGGCATGAACCATTTAGGCTCCGGGCACGTCCTCATGAACAACCGGCAACCCCGCCGGGAGGACAAGACCGATACGACAGCGCGAAACCGTACGACACACAGACACGCACTACGGCACATTCGCCGCCAACCGGCAGCAGCCAGCCGCCTCGGAAAAAATCTTTCGAGGAAAAGCCGCGAGCGGGAACGTTTTGGGGCTGGTTGGATGTTGACCCTGGTACGACAGCTCGTCGAGCTAGAGAAGAGGCGACGTGACTACTGTTCTGACCCCCGCGAGCCCGCTGACGGCCGCTGATCGCTGCGACCGCTGCGGCGCCCAGGCATACCTGCGCGTTGTGCTGCTCAGCGGCGGAGAACTGCTCTTCTGCGCCCACCACGGTCGCAAGTTCGAGCCGGAACTCAAGAAGATCGCCGCTGAGATACAGGACGAGACGGAGCGGCTGACGTCCGTTCCCAACAACGCCTCCGACGAAGATCGCTGACATCTCGCGTACACGACGAGCCAGCTCCGGCACAGGCCGGTGAACGGGCGGCCGATCCTGCACCCAGGATCGGCCGCCCGTCGTCCTACCGCTCGTCGCCCCGGCCGGACCGGCGCCTCAGGCTTCGTCGGTGGCGCTGCGCGCCCCCGTGACGCGGCCCGCGTGGGAGGCCGTCACGCGGCGCCACCGCGCGGGCGCTCCCAGCCCAGCTTGCGGAGCATGTCGGAGATCCGGGTGTAGACGCCCGGGTTGCCCGGCCGTGCGCAGCCGTTCCCCCACGACACCAGTCCGATGAGGCGGCCCTGGGCCACCAGCGGCCCTCCGCTGTCCCCCTGGCAGGCGTCCGGGCCACCCTGCCACTCCCCGGCGCACACCATGGCCGAGGCGACGTAGGCGCCGTCACCGCCGCTCGGATACGCCCGCTCACACAGGGCGTCGGGCAGCACCTGCACCCGCGCGGCACGCAGCGCGTCCGCGTAGTCCCCGGCCCCCGAGACATCGCCCCAGCCGTAGACCAGGGCGCCCGTGCCCGCGGTGTACGCCGGGTCCCCGGTGCCGGCCATCGCGATGATCGCGTTCTGCGGCAGCGGCTCGGCGAGGGTGAGCACCGCGAAGTCCCCCGCGTTGGTCGCGTCGTCGTAGTACGGGTTCACCCAGCTCTCGCGCACCGCGATCTCCTGCCCCTGGTCGGTGCGCAGGTCCGTGCGGCCGGCGATGACCTTCAGGTCGCGCACCTGGTCGGGCGGCGCCCCGAGGACGTCTCTGTCGAGGCAGTGGGCGGCCGTGAGCACGGCGGTCGGGGCGATCGCCACTCCGCCGCAGAACTGCCCGGATCGCGTACGCCCGAACTGGTCACGGCTGGAGAGCGCCACCGTCCACGGGGCCTGGGAGACGTCGACCGGGAAGCCGCCCACGACTATGCCGTCCGCCGCCGCGGGCGCGGCGTAGGCGAGCGGTGCCAGCGGTATCGCGGCAGCGGCTGCCACCAGGGCCAACGGTCGGGCCAGCGCCCGGACAAGGAGGCGACGCATACGAACTCCTCACTCTGTGACGTTTGTGGGACACCCAGAGTGATCCAGAGCGGCGCGGCCCGCACCCGCGCGCAACGAAGGCCCGGCCCCGCTGACGCGGTGACCGGGCCTTCTCTGTCGTACGGCCGCGACCTAGTCGAGGTAGTCGCGCAGCACCTGCGAACGCGACGGGTGGCGCAGCTTCGACATGGTCTTGGACTCGATCTGGCGGATGCGCTCGCGCGTCACGCCGTACACCTTGCCGATCTCGTCGAGGGTCTTCGGCTGACCGTCGGTGAGACCGAAACGCATGGAGACGACGCCCGCCTCGCGCTCGGAGAGGGTGTCGAGCACGGAGTGCAGCTGCTCCTGGAGGAGCGTGAAGCTGACCGCGTCGGCCGGGACGACGGCCTCGGAGTCCTCGATGAGGTCACCGAACTCGCTGTCGCCGTCCTCGCCGAGCGGGGTGTGCAGGGAGATCGGCTCGCGACCGTACTTCTGGACCTCGATGACCTTCTCCGGGGTCATGTCGAGCTCCTTGGCCAGCTCCTCCGGGGTGGGCTCACGGCCCAGGTCCTGGAGCATCTGGCGCTGCACGCGCGCGAGCTTGTTGATGACCTCGACCATGTGCACCGGGATACGGATGGTGCGGGCCTGGTCGGCCATCGCGCGGGTGATCGCCTGACGGATCCACCAGGTGGCGTACGTGGAGAACTTGTAGCCCTTGGTGTAGTCGAACTTCTCGACCGCGCGGATCAGACCGAGGTTGCCCTCCTGGATGAGGTCCAGGAAGAGCATGCCGCGGCCGGTGTAGCGCTTGGCCAGGGAGACCACGAGGCGGAGGTTGGCCTCCAGCAGGTGGTTCTTGGCGCGGCGGCCGTCCTCGGCGATGATCTCCAGCTCGCGCTTGAGCTTCGGGGCGAGCTTGTCGGCGTTGGCCAGCTTGTCCTCGGCGAACAGGCCCGCCTCGATGCGCTTGGCCAGCTCGACCTCCTGCTCGGCGTTGAGCAGGGGGACCTTGCCGATCTGCTTGAGGTAGTCCTTGACGGGGTCGGCGGTGGCGCCGGCCGCGGCGACCTGCTGCGCGGGGGCGTCGTCCTCGTCCTCGTCGGAGAGCACGAAACCGGCGCTCTCGGCGCCTTCGGGCTCGTCGGCGACCTTGGTGTCCTCGAGGACTTCCTCGTCGAGCAGCTCGACGTCGTCCTTCTTGGCGGTGGTCTTCTTGGCCGCCGTCTTCTTGGCGGTGGTCTTCTTCGCGGCCGCCTTCTTGGCGGTCGTCTTCTTGGCAGCTGCCTTCTTGGCGGGCGCGGCTTCCTCGGCGGGACCGACGGCGGGGTCGGCGGGCGCGGCCGGAGCGGCGGTGGAGGCGGTGGCCTTCCGGGTGGTCACCGTCTTCGCCGCCACCGTCTTGGTGGCGGTGCGCTTGGCCGGGCTCTTCGCTGCGACGCTCTTTCGGGTGCGCTTGGGTTCTGCGGCACTGACCATCAGCGTCACACCCTCTTCCTCGAGGATCTGATTGAGGCTGCGCAGTACGTTCTTCCACTGAGTGGCCGGAATCTGGTCAGCTTCGAAGGCCCGACGCACGTCATCGCCGGCGATCTGCCCCTCAGCCTTTCCCCGCTCAATGAGCGCCATGACAGAGACGGACTCGGCGATCTCCGGCGGGAGCGTACGGGATGTGCTGGCCGACACGAACAACCTCTCGGAACGTTGGAAAACGACTTCCGGCCCCGTCCACTGCGGACAGGAGCCGACCGCCGGCTTGGGGATGGGCCGACGGCGCGGGCGGGGGCCGGGAAGATGCACAGCGCCTTGAACGGCGTCCGTATTCCCTCCGCGGCTGTCACCTCTTAGGTCATCGCGTTGTTTCCACGAGCGTTACGCCCAATCTGCGTGGCCCGAGTCACACCCCGTAAGCATGCAAAAGCGGTCAGACGTGGGCAGACCAGGTCACTCGCGGTCCGATCGGCGCCCGTCGCGCTGTCGGACCCCGCAGATCCCCAAGGATCCTGCGGGGTCCGACGGCACGCGGCTCGCCGGACCGGGCGACGCCGGAGAGAGGGAAGGGGAAAGCCCTCCGGCCGCGACGTCCGCGGTGTCGCTCAGTGCTCGCGCGGCGCGGGAACCACCCGCTCCACCTCCGGATGGACGCTGAGCAGTTGACGCATGGCCGCCTCGGCCGCCGCGCCGTCCCCCGCGGCGAGGGCGTCGACGATCCGGCCGTGGTGGGCCAGGCTCGCCTCGTTCGGCCGGTCACAGCCCGTGACGGGGCCGCCGGACACCTGGAGGGCCGCCGAGACGATGCCGGACAGGTGCTCCAGCATGCGGTTGCCGGCGACCTGGATGAGCAGCGAGTGGAACTCGGTGTCCGCGCGGGAGAAGGTGAGCGCGTCGCCCTGCCCCATGGCGTGGCCCATGATCTCGACCATGTCGGACAGCCGCTGCTGGACGTCCTCGCGCCCGTGCCCGGCCGCCAGCCGCGCGGCGAGCGGCTCGATCGTCCAGCGCAGCTCGCTGAGCTCCCGGCGCTGGTCGTCCCGCTGCGGCCCGAAGGCCCGCCACTCGATGATGTCCGGGTCCAGGAGGTTCCAGTCGCTGACGGGCCGCACCCGCGTGCCGACGTTGGGACGGGCACTGACCAGGCCTTTGGCCTCCAGGACACGCAGTGACTCACGGACGACGGTGCGGGACACCTCGAACCGCTGGCCGATCTCCTCCGGGACCAGCGGGCGGTCGGCACCCAGGTCGCCGGAGACGATCATCTGGCCGAGCTGCTGGACGAGTTGGCCGTGCAGGCCGCGTCCGCGGCTGCCCGCGGCGCGCCGGCCCACCCGGCCCAGCTCGGGGTCCGCGCCCTCCCAGGCGGGGGCCCCGACGCGGTCCGCGGCGGCGGACTCTGCGTAGGGGTAGCGGTCGAGGTCGCCCGGGCCGGCGAGGCCGGAGTCTGCGGAGCGGGCGGGGGTCATCATGGTGTGCGCAAGGGTACTCACGGATCCTTTGTCGGCGCCGCCCTCAACTCCCTTGAGGTCTTTGGTGAAAAGCACACGAAAGGGTGATCGCTCACCCCGCCGAAATTGACGCCTTACCGAAAAGAAACGGGCTTTCTGTGAGGGAGTTGTGCACGAGCGTGACCGGAATCATGCGGACAGTCGTCATCTGGCCCGGCTCCGCAAGGTCGTCAGCAGGTACGCGCACACCAGGGTGGCCAGCGACAACGCCAGCGCACTGCCCACGGGTTGACCGATCACGCGGGCCAGGCCGGCCAGATACCGTTCGCCACCGAAAGGCCACTGCGCGAGCAGCACCTCCCGCAACCGCAGCGGAAACCCCGCCGCACTCCGCACGGAGGGTCCCGCCAGCACCTTCTCCACGGCCGGTACGACCACCACCGGCACCGCGAGCACCGCGGCGAACCCGCCCGAGGTGGACCGGAACACCCCGGCCGCCAGCACCCCGGCCCACGCGCAGCCGATCACCAGCCCCACCCAACTCACGCCGAGCGACAGCCACTCCGCGGGAACCCTCGCGACCTCGCGTCCGTAGAACAGATACAGCACCTCCGCGTCACACCCCACGGTCAGCACCGCCAGCACCAGCCCGGTGACCGCCGAGACGAGCAGCTTCGCGGCCAGCAGCCCCAGCCGGCGGGGCACGGTCCCGCGGTCCGCCGCCAGCGCGGGGTGGCGGAACTCGTCCCCGAACGCCAGCGCCCCCAGCAGCCCCGCCCCCAGCGCCGCGGGCGGCAGCGGCAGCTCCCGCGGCCAGGCGGCGAGCAGCCGCGCCTGCGGGGTGTGCCCGACACGGGCCGCCACCACAGCGGTGAACGCCGAGACCACCAGCACGGCGGCCCCCGTGAGGAACCCGGCACCGACCCCGGTGGCCCGCCGCAGCTCGTAGCGGAGCGGCCGCAGGGGGCTGGGGGCGGGGTACTCCGTGAGGGGTTCGGTCTCTGCGGTGTGGTCGGCGGGTGCCGAGGGCTGTTCGGCGGGAGTGGTGTCGGCGGGCGTCGAGTCCTGGAGTGCCGTGTCGGCTGTCCTCGTGTCGGCTGTTGTCGAATCGTGGTGTGCGGGGTTCGGAGGCGTGGGTTCCGCCGTGGCACGGTCTCCTGAGATGTCCGCCTCAGCCGCTTTGTCCGCGTCCTCGGGGCCGGTCTGTGCGGGAAGGCGGCCTGAGGCTGCCTCGGGCGTGGACGGGACCGTATCGGGCGGGATCGTTTCGGGCTCGGGAACTGTCGGCTCGGGCACGTGCTTGAGCGGCTCCTGGGCGGCCGGGGACGACGCGGGGGTGGGCGGGGCCGGCTCGGACGCGGGCACGGGCGGAGTCGGCTCAAGGGCTGGCACGGGCGGGGCCGGTTGCGGGGTCAGCGGGGGTTCAACTGCGCCTGGCCCCATGTCACCGACCTCGTCCGCGAGTTGGTGGACGAGGATGCCGTGCCGGAAGGCCGTGTCGCCCACGTCGGCGCACGTACTGCCGTAGACGAACAACCGGTTGCCGCCCTCGCGTACGACTTCCACGGAGCACCGTCCGGTGCGGGCCTCCTTGGTGAGGGCGGCGGCGAGGCGGGCGGCGTGCGGGGTGCGGACGGCGACGCGCGGACGCAGCCGGGTGCGGGCGAAGTCGGCCACGTCCTGGTCGGCGACGACTCTGCCGGCATCGAGGGTGACGACCCGGTCGGCGAAACGGGCGGCCTCCTTGGGGTCGGCCGTGGTGAACAGGACGGTGCCGCCGTGCACGGCGTGGGCACGCAGCATGCCGTGGAGCCAGCGGTTCTCCCGTGCGGTGAGTCCGCCGGCGGGGTCGTCGAGGACGAGGGTGTGGGGATCGGCGAGCAGGGCGCAGGCCAGTCCGAGACGGCGGTCCATGCCGCGGGAGAGGGTGCCGAGACGTTCGTCGCGCAGGCTGACGAGACCGACGGCTTCGAGGACTTCGTCCGCCCGCCGGACGGGAACTCCGGCAGCGGCGCACAGCATGCGCAGGTGCCCGCGGACGGTGCGTTTCGGGTGGCCGGGCACGTCGCCCAGGAGTACGCCCACTTCGCGCGACGGGTGGGCGATGCGGTGCAGTGGGCGCCCGCGGAAGTGCGTGAGGCCACGGCCCTGTTGGAGTTCGAGCATGAGCCTGAGCACCGTCGTCTTGCCCGTGCCGGCGGCGCCGAGCAGGGCGGTGACGTGTCCCGCGCGCGCGTCGAAGGAGACGTCGTCGACGACGGGCGGAAGGTCCTTGCGGGGGTTGCTGGTCAGTCCGAAGGCCTGGATCACCTGCAGCAATTTAGCGCGCTATATACGGTTTTTCGGGCACCGAACGGCCCGTTCGCGGCCGAGAACCGCCGAACTCGGTGTCCGGTTGCGATCCGTCCGTCGCCGGAGCCCGGTCCGTCCACCGCCAAAGCCCAGTCGTCGCCGGAGCCCGGTTCGCCCCTCGCCGAAGCCGGGTTCAGCCGTCGGTCGCGATACCGCTCAGACTTCGGGGCGCAGCATCGGCGGGTTGAGGAGGGTGGCTCCGCCGGCGCGGAAGAGCTGGGCGGGGCGTCCGCCCTGGCGGGTGGTGGTGCCGCCGGTGGGGACGAGGAAGCCGGGTGTGCCCGTCACCTTGCGGTGGAAGTTGCGCGGGTCGAGCGCCACGCCCCACACCGCCTCGTAGACGCGGCGCAGCTCTCCGACGGTGAACTCGGGTGGGCAGAACGCGGTGGCCAGCGAGGAGTATTCGATCTTGGAGCGGGCGCGTTCGACCCCGTCGGCGAGGATTTGCGCGTGGTCGAAGGCGAGCGGTGCCAGGGGTTCGCCGTCACGTCCGTACCCGCCCTGCTGGAGGAGTTCCTCGACCGGCGCCCAGCGGGCGTTGCTGGCGTCGCCGCCCGCGCGGGGTGCGGGCAGGTCGGGGGCGAGAGCGAGGTGGGCGACGCTGACCACCCGCATGCGCGGGTCGCGCTTGGGGTCGCCGTAGGTCGCCAGCTGTTCCAGGTGGGCGCCGTTGTCCTGGGCCGGAGCCGCGGGATCGTGGACGCGCAGTCCGGTCTCCTCGGCCAGTTCGCGTGCCGCCGCCTGCGCCAGGTCCTCGTCGGCCCGTACGAAGCCGCCGGGCAGCGCCCAGCGCCCCTGGAACGGCGGCTCGCCCCGGCGGACCGCCAGCGCGCACAGGGCATGGCGGCGCACGGTCAGCACGACCAGGTCCACGGTGACGGCGAAGGGCGGAAAGGCTGACGGGTCGTAGGGCATGCCGCGATCATAGTCGTCTGCCTGACGATAAACACTCCCTTCGCCGGTCGCTTCGCCGGACCGTGGTGGCTCCTGGCCGGGTCCTTACCTGCGCTCCGTCCGGCGCCGGCCCCCGCTCGGCGAGCGCGGCAGGACGTCGGTCGTCGTGTCATACTCCCAGTTGCAGTCCGTCGGCGGCCTCCTCGACCATGGCGAGGCCCAGGCGGCTCACCCGTACCGAGAAGGGCGCGCCGGCGACTCGTAGCCCGGTCAAGCAGAGCTCACCGAGAGGGGCGGTGCGTACGGGCCGCAGCGTGACCGTGCGGGCCGGGGCGTCGGGGCGGATGCCGGCGAGGGTGGTCAGCAGCAGAGTCCCGGCGGCCGCGGCGGTGGCGGCGGGGCGGCAGGCGGCCGGGTGGGGCAGTGGCGCGCCACCTTCGGTGCGCTGCTCCCCCGCGTACATCTCGGGCAGCCGGTGACCGAAGGCGTCGGCGGCCGCCAGGACGCCGCGCAGCAGGGAGGTCGCCTCCTTCTCGTACCCTGCGGCGGCCAGTCCGGCGATTGCGACCGCCGTCTCGTGGACTCGCACGGCGCCGCTGCGGTGGCCGAACGGATTGTGCCCCGGTTCTCTGGTGCCGAGTGTGCGCAGTCCCCAGCCGGAGTCCATCGCGGGGCTGCCGAGCAGCCGGGCGAGTTGTTCGGTCTGGACGCGGTCGAGCAGGCCGGGGGCGTGCTCGCCGCCGCCGAGCAGTCCGGTGTCCAGGAGGTGCGCCGCGGTCGCCCCGAGGAGCGGGACGGGGCGGCCGTCCGGTGTCCGGGCGGCGGCCGGGCGACCGCCGCCGGGGTCGTCGATCCAGAAGTCCTTCCGGAACGCCGATCGAAGGGCACGTGCCCACTCCCGCAGTCCGGCGCCGCCGGGTCTGCCGCACGCGTCGAGCAGATCGGCGCCGAGCAGGGCGGCCCGGTGCGCGTGGGCCTGTGTCTCGCAGCGGTCAGGGCCCCCCGGCTGGGGATCGCACAGGTACACGCCGTCGCCCACGGTCGTCCGCAGCCAGGTCAGACAGCGCTCGGCGGCCGGCAGCAGCTCCTCCGTCTCGTGGTCCGGCAGGCCCCAGCGGCGGGCTTCCGCGAGGAGGACGGGGAAGAGCAGGGTGGCCTCGGTGGCGGTGCAGCCCGGCGGAAGGTGGGCTCCGGCGTCCCGGCGCGGCCCGGGGATCAGGCCCGCCTGGGGGCCTGGGCCGGCGAGCTGGGTGCGGGCGAGGATGCGCAGCGTGCCGGCCGCGAGCCTGGTACCGAGAGGGAGCGCCATCCGGGCCGCGGCGAGCGCTTCGGCGGGCGCCGGGCCGCAGCGCCAGGGCGCACCGGCCGCGGCGTGGGTGTCGGCGGGGTGCTCGGGGTCGCGCAGCAGCAGGGCCTGGAGGTCGTCGACACTGCTTCGCAGCAGCGCCGTGACGCGCGGGTCGTCGCCCGTCGCACCCGCGGAAGCGAGAGGGCTGGTGGCCGCGCGGCCCACGCTCCGTATCGGTGCCGCCCCGTCCAGGCGTACCCGCAGTTCGAGGCTCGCGCTGCCTCCGGGGGGCAGCTCGAACTCCCAGCGCAGCAGCCCGGCGGAGGCCAGCGCGTCCGCGGGCGGTGGCTCGGCGGAGACGGACGACGAGCCGGTGGGGCCGGCCCAGCGCAGACCGCAGTCGTGGACGCTGGCGGGCACTTCCGGGCCGGGGGTGCCGGAGGCGATCGCCCCGAGCGCGGCCAGGTCGGTGCCCAGTGCCACCTCCACGGGCAGGCGCAGGGGCCGGGAAGCGGCGCTGCGGAGGGTGATCCGCTCCGTGCCGTCCGCGTGCCGGACGCGCTCGACGACCACGTCCGGGTCCGGCCCGACCTGAGGGGACAGGCGCAGTGTGCCCACGAAGCGGGCCTGGTCCGCTCCGCTCATCCGGGCCTGCACGGCGAGCGGCTCCCGCCCGGCCACCCTGACCTGGCAGCGGGAGAGCAGACGCCGACCCGCGCGGTAGATCCCTTCCAGGCCTCGGCCGGTCAGCTGTCCGGATTCCGGGGAGACGGCGAGGCCTGGCAGGGCGACGCAGATCAGGGCGGTGTGGGTGGGGGGCAGTTCCCCGGGGTGGCGTGAGGACGCTGGCGGTGCGGAGGCGGCCGCCGGGGCGACGGTCGGGGCGGCGGCCGTGCCGGGGCGGCGCGTCTGCCCGCCGGGAACGGCCCCCGCGTCCGCCCTGGCGCTGCCGCGCGCACCGGCCCTCCAGTCCCTTCTCTCCATCTCGGAGGGCTCACGTGCTTGCAGGATTCCGATACGGGCGCGGTACTCGGTCGTCGCCGGCACCAGCTGGTCTCTCCACCCACCGGGCGAAGTGATCCGTTCTGTGTCCCGGGTGGCCGCGCGGTCGCGGCGGGTGGCACCCCATGCCGAGGGCTCACGGAGAGCGTCGGGCCGGGGTGGAGTCGGCTGGTGCATCGCGAGCGACTTCCTCTGCACGCTGTACGCCTCGGGTGAGGCCGGCGCCGGTTGAGGGTTTCCGGCAGGACAGGGGCGGTGCGGCGACACGGCCTGTACAGGCGTTCCGCCACTCAGGTGAACGGAACGGGACTCGTCGGGGTCACGGCCGTAATCGGCCCGCGTCACCGAATGGTGGTGCGGGAGGCGGGCCGCTGTCCTGGTCGTCCGCGGGCGGCGCGCCGACCGTCCCCGGACGGTGTTCGCCGGCCGGTGGCACCAGCGCCGCACCCGTGCGCTCACGTGTCCTCCTGCGTTCCGCCGCTGCCGGTCGCCCCCGTGCCAGGTCCGGGTCCGGTGCCGGGCTGCGGGTCTTCCGCGCAGTTGACCCGCCGCCGTGCCGGGCCGTCCGCGGAGCGCGGCCGGGTGCCGCCGATCCGTCCCGCCCCCGGGTGCGTGCCGGCTGTCGTCCTGCGTGACCTCGACGCCCTCTTGGCCGTGTCGCGCGTCGACCTCCTTCCTGACGGGAGCGCCCGCGTCAGTCCACGGCGACGCACAGGTGGGGCCGTCGGCGGTGTGAGCGGGGACGCGCTGTCGTCCGGGGACACGGGGTGGTCTCCGTGGCGGGCGTCGCCAGGTGCTTGCGTCACCGGCTGGTCCTCGCCCGTGCCGGTCGCCCGGTCGTCCCGCTCCGCGCGCAGGCAGCGGCGGACCGACTCCGGGTCGAGTCCCTCGTTGATCGCTTGGTGGAGCAGGCGGGCGAAGAGGTAGTCGGTGTCCGCACCCAGGGCCATGGCCAGGGCCTCGCGCGCTTCGAGTTCGTCGCCGGTCGACCAGGCGACCCAGCCGGCGAGGGTGAGAGGTGCGGCGGCGTGTTCGCCGTAGGGGCCGACGCAGCGGCGGGCCAGTGACCGCCAGAGCCGCAGGGCGGGCCCGGCCTCGTCGCCCTCCATCCACTCCGCCGCGCGGTCACGGGTGATGCGGTCCTGGAGGCCGAGGATCAGGGCGGCGGCTTCGTCGTGCGCGATCAGCTCGTCGTCGCGCAGGTCCTGCGGAAGGGCTCCGGTCACCGGAGGGGCCGCGGCCAGTCGTCCGATGAGCCGCTCCGCCAGCGCGATCGTCTCGTCCCTCACCTCCGCGCGGCCGGTGCCGTCGAGGATCCTGGGGACGAGCGCCATGCCCGCGGCGTCCAGCGCGACCTCCTGTGCCAGGGCGGCGGCGGTCTCCCAGGGCAGGAGCCGGGCACGCAGCTCGCGCAGGCTGCCGCGCACCTGGATCCCGGCGTAGGTGGCGGCTGCCGCCAGCACCGACGTGCCGGGCAGGCCCATCGGCTCGCCCTCGGCTGGGCAGCAGCCCTTGTCACAGCAGTACGACCAGAAGCGTCCGCCCGAGATGCACAGCGCCTCGACGATCGGCGCGCCGGCCGAGCTGCACTGCTTCTCCAGCTCCGCCGCGAGTGGCTGGAGCCGTTCCATGACCTGCCGGCCCGTTTCGCCGACGCCTGGCTCCTGGCAGAGGTAGGCCACCGTCCGCTCCGGTCGGCCGCGGCGGCGGGCGCTGCCGGTCACCAGGCCGCGCGTCAATTCCCTCGCGACCGCTTTCCAGTCGTCGGGGTTGGCCGGGATGCCCAGCCGGGCCCGGCCGCCGAACCTGCCGCGTCCGCCCCAGTCGTGCAGGGCGACGAGCACCACGCTGTCCTCGGGCCGGTACCCGAGCAGATACGGCAGCGCGTCCGCCAGTTCGGCCGGGGTGCGCAGGGTGACCTGGTGGGTGTCGAGCTGTCCGGTGAGGACGTCGGCGTCGGTGGGCGCCGTGACCTGCGGGGCGGCGTCGGGGGTGTGGCCGGTGACGGGGGTGCGGAGGCTGTCGGAGGTGTGGCTGTTCTCGGGGGTGCGGTCGGCGTCCGGGCCGAACTGTCCTTCCCGTCCCGTGATGTCGTCGTTGTCGAAGGAACCGGTGTTTTCGCCGTGATGCGTCATGCGGAGACGATCTCGCGAATTGCGAGCTTCCGCTTGAGGCTGTGGATAACTCCGATCAGGGACACGTCACCAGCTCCTTTCCGACCGCTCCTCGCAGGCCCCCGCACCGGCACCGGCACTGGCACCGCCCCCGCCCCCGCCCCCCGCACTGGCACTGGCACTGGCACCGGCACCGGCAGTGGCACTGGCACTGGCACTGGCACCGATGCCGCCTCCCCCCTCACCGGACCCCGTTTGTCAGTGCCGTCCTGTTGGATGGAAGACATGGAGCACACGAGCAACGCGGATCTGCGAGCCGAGGCCGACGCGGTCCTCGCCCGCCTCGTCGGGGACGCCACGGGTGGCGCGGCACGGCTGCGCGAGGACCAGTGGCGGGCCATCGAGGCGCTGGTCGCCGAGCGACGCCGGGCCCTGGTCGTGCAGCGCACGGGATGGGGCAAGTCGGCCGTGTACTTCGTGGCGACCTCGCTGCTGCGCGCCCGCGGCAGCGGTCCCACCGTCATCGTCTCGCCGCTGCTCGCGCTCATGCGCAACCAGGTCGAGTCCGCGGCGCGGGCGGGCATCCACGCCCGCACGATCAACTCCTCGAACACGGAGGAGTGGGACGCCATCCAGGAGGAGATCGCGACCGGTGCGGTCGACGTCCTGCTGGTCAGCCCCGAGCGGCTGAACAACCCGGACTTCCGCGACCAGGTGCTGCCCCGGCTGGCGGCGGCGACAGGACTGCTCGTCGTGGACGAGGCGCACTGCATCTCCGACTGGGGTCACGACTTCCGCCCGGACTACCGCCGCCTGCGCACCATGCTCGCCGACCTTCCCGCGGGCGTGCCGGTCCTCGCCACCACCGCCACGGCCAACGCGCGGGTGACCGCGGATGTCGCCGACCAGCTCGGCACCGGCGGCTCCTCGGACGCACTGGTGCTGCGCGGCCCCCTCGACCGCGAGAGCCTGAGCCTGAACGTGCTGCGGCTGCCGGACGCCGCACACCGGATGGCCTGGCTCGCCGACCACCTCGACGAACTGCCGGGCTCGGGGATCGTGTACACGCTGACCGTGGCCGCCGCCGAGGAAGTCACCGCCTTCCTCCGGCAGCGCGGACACACCGTCGCCTCGTACACCGGCAAGACGGAGAACGCCGAACGGCAGCAGGCGGAGGAGGACCTGCTCGCCAACAAGGTGAAGGCCCTGATCGCCACGTCCGCCCTCGGCATGGGATTCGACAAGCCGGACCTCGGATTCGTGGTGCACCTCGGCTCGCCCTCCTCCCCCATCGCCTACTACCAGCAGGTCGGCCGCGCCGGACGCGGCGTCGCACACGCCGAGGTCCTGTTGCTTCCGGGCCAGGAGGACGAGGCGATCTGGGAGTACTTCGCCTCGCTCGCCTTCCCGTCGGAGGACCTGGTGCGCCGCACCCTCGACGTCCTCGCCCGCGCGGACGGCCCGGTGTCCCTGCCCGCCCTGGAGCCCCTGGTGGAGCTGCGCCGCTCCCGGCTGGAGACGATGCTCAAGGTTCTGGACGTGGACGGGGCGGTACGGCGGGTCAAGGGCGGCTGGGTCGCGACGGGGCGGCCCTGGACGTACGACACCGAGCGGTACGCGTGGGTGGCCCGGCAGCGGAAGGCCGAGCAGCAGGCGATGCGCGAGTACGCCTCGACCAGCGGCTGCCGCATGGAGTTTCTGCAGCGGCAGCTGGACGACGAGGGCGCCAAGCCCTGCGGCCGCTGCGACAACTGTGCGGGCCCTCGCTTCAGCGCGGACACGTCCGCGGCCGCCGTGGACGCCGCGCGCGCCGACCTCGGGCGGGCGGGCGTCGAGGTGGAGCCCCGCCGTATGTGGCCGACCGGCCTGCCGGCCATCGGTCTCGACCTCAAGGGCCGTATCCCGGCTGGTGAACAGGCCGCGCCCGGGCGGGCTTTGGGCCGGTTGTCGGACATCGGCTGGGGCAACCGGCTGCGGCCGATGTTCGCGCCGCAGGCGCCGGACGGTCCCGTGCCGGACGACGTGGCGAAGGCCGTCGTGGACGTGCTCGCGGACTGGGCGAAGGGCCCCGGGGGCTGGGCGCCGGGGGTCCCGGACGCCCAGCCGCGCCCGGTCGGGGTCGTCACCGTCGCCTCCCGTACCCGGCCGCGGCTGATCGGCTCCCTGGGCGAGCACATCGCGCGGGTCGGCCGGCTGCCGCTGCTGGGCTCGGTGGAGTACACGGCGGACAGCGGCCCGGTCCCCCGGAGCAACAGCGCGCAGCGGCTGAAGGTCCTCGACGGAGCGCTGACCGTGCCGCCCCCGCTCGCCGCCGCGCTGGCGGAGGCCCGCGGTCCCGTGCTGCTCGTGGACGACTTCACGGAGACGGGATGGACCCTCGCGGTCGTGACCCGCATGCTCCGGCAGGCGGGTGCGCAAGGGGTGTTGCCGTTGGTCCTGGCGGTACAGGGCTGACGCCGGGCACGGCACCGCCGGCGCCTCGGACGCGGTGCCCACGGCCCGCCCCGGCGGCGCGCCCCGACCGTCCGTGTGACCTGGTCGGAGTGGCTGTTTGAGAGGCGGGCGAGCGTCGTATCGTCGGCCTGGGGCGTCGCCCGGCAGACCGGTGGGTAGGGATATAAGCCACGCACCACCCGATAAGGGTTGGTGGCACCAATTGCTCGTTGCCGCTTCCAGGTTCGACAGGAAGAATTGAAGTCCGCTCCCCGCACGGCCCGACCGTGATCAGGCAGGGCTCCGCTGCGGTGTGCGCTCCCCCGAATCCAACCCCCGCCCGCAGTGTGGGCGCGTAGCCGAAGGGAGGATCGTGACCTTCGGATTCGCTCCATCCGCGGCATCCACGCCGACGTCCGCCGGCCTGTCCGCCGCATCCGCCACCCCTGTGGCCCGCATGCTCGAACCCGCGGAGTGGGCCGCCGCGGGCATCCCCCTTCTGCGCAACCCGCGCGAGGTGGTCAGCGGGTTGCACGCGCGGCACCGGCCGCAGCCGGCCACGGCGATCGTGGCCGTGCTCGACCCGGACGAACGGCTGCGCGCGAGCGCGTCCTTCGTCCGCCGCCCGGCCCCGGCCGATGGCTGGATGTTCCGCAACGCACTCCTCGCCCAGCTGCGCCGGGTGATCCCGCACGACCTGCGCCGCCGCACCCCCGTGCGCACGGCCGTGCTGCTCTACTGCCGTGAGGGCGAGGCGCGTTGGACGGAGGAGGACGGAGCCTGGATGTGGGGGCTGCGCGACGCCTGCACGCTGCACGGGCTGCGCTGCGGCGCGTACATCACCCTGACCCGGGACGGCTGGCAGGTCCTCGGCGAGGGACGCGGCGGACGCCGCCCGAGCGCGCGTTCCGCACCCGAACCCTTCGCCATATCCGAGGCGCCACCCCCACCGCCGCGCACTGGTGGCGCCGCCTCGGAAGTGCTCCGCCGCGCGGCGGCACGCTGACACCCGTCCTGATACCGACCGCCGGTCCGGACCCGCCAAGGTCCTCAGCGGGTCTCCGCGCCACCCTGGGGCCGCAGTCGCGCCGGCCACGTTGGCCCCGTAGGCCGTACGACCATCCGCACGCCCCGCCCGGAGTTCCCCGGTGGCGCGGACACGTCACACGGCAGGCGCGGCGAGCACGCAGGTGCCAGCCCGCTCGACCGCCTCGGCGTCGTACGTCCCGGAGCCTCACCGCACCTCACGGAGCCTCACCGCACCTCACGGAGCCTCACCGCGGCAGACGGAGCCTCACCGCGGCAGACGCGGTTCACCGAGTCCTGAGTCCTCGTCGGCCGACACCGTCAACCCCGGCCGTCCGGGCACGCCGAAGCCGCCGCGTCGCGCGGGTGCCGTCACGACGGCGCCCGTCACGAGGCCACGCGGCCTCGCCCGCCAGGGACCGGGGACTACTCGAGCCCGCTCAGACGCCGACGCCCAGCACCGCGTTGATCTGCTGCGGGTCACCGCAGACGATCAGCAGGGCACCGGCGCGGCTCAGGGCCAGCGGCAGGGCGGTGGCGACCACGGAGTCGGTGCCGCCGTTGACGGCGACGACGACCACCGGGCGGGAGGCGGCACGTCCGGCGACGGCGGCGTCGGCGTAGAAGACGTCGTCGCGCGCGTCGTGCTGGGCCCAGTAGGCGGCCTCACCGAACGACAGCTCGTGGGCGGCCCACGGGTGCGGCTCACCCGTGGTGATCACCAGCACGTCGCCGGGGGCGCGGCCCGATTCCAGCAGGAGGTCCACGGCCTCCTCGGCGGCGTCGAGGGCTCCCTCGACGGAAGCCGGGATCAGCTGGATCTGCGGCTTCACCGAAGCCGAAGCCGGAGCCGGAGCCGGAGTCGGGGCGGGGGCGGCCGGAGCAGCCGGCCCAGGCTTGGGCGCGGCCACGTCACGCGGCGTCCGCTGCACCGGAGGGGTGGGCCGGAGAGGGCCGGGACGACCAGGACGCGGCGGAGCCGCGGGGCGGGGGCCGGGTACGGGGCGGGGGGTCGGCGCGGTACGGCCACTGGCCGGAGTGGCGCGGGGACCCTGGGCACTCTCGTGAATCTGAGGCTCCTCGGGGATGAGAGGCATGACCTGATGTTTATCAAACATTGGTGCGACACGCGTGGGTGGGTCGCACATACGTGCGCCGGAAGGCGTCAGAAATCGAAGCCGAGCTGACCCGCGATTTGCGGAACGCTTCCGTCCCCCCAGCTGCGGACCTTCTTGAGGTGCCGCCACTGTGGCAGCGCATCAAGATACGCCCACGACAAACGGTGGTACGGAGTGGGGCCCCGCACCTCCAGTGCGGCCTTGTGCACGGGCGACGGATACCCGGCGTTGTCCGCGAAACCGAAGTCTGCATGTTCGACACCCAGTTCGGCCATCATTTTGTCGCGCTGAACCTTGGCGATCACCGACGCCGCCGCCACCGCCACGCACGACCGGTCGCCCTTGATCACGGTCCGGACCTTCCAGGGCGCACCGAGATAGTCGTGCTTGCCGTCGAGGATCACGGCGTCGGGACGGACCGGCAGGCCCTCCAGGGCGCGGACCGCGGCGAGCCGCAGCGCCGCCGTCATGCCGAGGTCGTCGATCTCCTCCGGGGACGCGTGCCCGAGGGCGTACGACGTCACCCACTTCTGGAGTTCCTCGGCGAGCGCGGTGCGACGCTTGACGGTCAGCAGCTTCGAGTCGGTGAGACCCTCAGGGGGCCGGCGCAGTCCGGTGATCGCCGCGCAGACGGTGACGGGGCCGGCCCAGGCGCCGCGCCCCACCTCGTCGACACCGGCAATGATCTTCGCTCCGGTCGTGGCGCGGAGTGAGCGCTCGACGGTGTGAGTAGGTGGTTCGTACGGCATGGCGCCCTTAGCGTACGCCGCCACGAACCCGCCGCGACACCCCGGTTTGCCCCAGCCGCACCGGGACGGCCGGGCGCCTCGCTCACACCCCCGACGGCCGGAGCAGCGGCATCATCAGCTGGTCGACCATCTCCTCGATCTCCCGGTCGGTCCATTCGCAGCCGCACATCTTCGACCGGTACATCATCATCGCCGGGACAGCGTCGAAGACATACCCGTTGGCGGCGTCCGCACGGACCTCACCGCGGCGAATTCCGCGGTCGATGACCTCGCGCAGCAGCCTTATCGTCGGCTCTACAACCCCCTCGACGATCACGGAGTGGAAGCGCTCCGCCTGCATGGTGTCGCATTCGTGAATGACGGAGCGCAGGGCGAAACCCGGCCTCGAGTACATCGCGTCCCGGGCCCGCCGGACCAGCGCCAGCAGATCCTCGCGCACGTCCCCGAGATCGGCCGCCGCGTCCAGCCGCGGCAGACCCGCCTTGAGCGCGTCGACGACCAGATCCTCCTTGGAGGGCCAGCGACGGTAGACGGCGGCCTTGCCGGTCTGGGCGCCGGCGGCCACGCCTTCCATGGTGAGGCCGCTCCAGCCGACCGTACTGAGCTGCTCCAGCGCGGCATCGAGAATCGCGCGTTCGAGCACGGCGCCGCGCCGACGGGGAGAGGCCGCCTGAGCGGGGGCGGCCGACCAGCGCGAAGTAACCATCCGAATGTCTCCAGCGAACAACAGGAACGGGAATCGAGGACAGAAGGGGTGAAGGGGACGTTCACCCTGGCAGCAGCCGAGCACGCGGCGAGCGACACGCGGCACGCGGCACGCGCCGCGCAGCACACGACGCAGGGCACACAGCACACGGCGACGAGTTGAGTGAACGCTTGCGTTCACTAGCGGGGACTCACTACCGTGGACGCGACAGTGAACGCGAGCGTTCACTAATGTTCTCGTGGGGGACCCATAGTGACGACCTCTCAGTTGACGAAAAATCAGAACCCTGGTGCGGCCCGTCGGCAGGGCCGCCCCGGCATCGCGCTCACCGTCATCGCGGCCTGCCAGCTCATGGTGGTCCTCGACGCGACGATTGTGAATATCGCGCTCCCGCATATTCAAGACGCCCTCGAGTTCAGCACCACCGACCTCACCTGGGTGGTCAGCGCCTACACCCTGACCTTCGGCGGTCTGCTGCTCCTCGGTGCCCGCGCCGGTGACATCCTCGGCCGCCGCCGGGTCTTCATGACCGGCATCCTGCTCTTCACCTTCGCCTCGCTGCTGGGCGGTCTCGCCCAGGAGCCCTGGCAGCTGCTCGCGGCACGCGCCCTGCAGGGCGTGGGCGGCGCGATCGCGTCGCCGACCTCGCTGGCCCTCATCACCACCACCTTCGCCGAAGGACCGGAACGCAACCGCGCCTTCGGCGTCTTCGCCGCGGTCTCCGCGGGCGGTGGCGCGATCGGCCTGCTGGCGGGTGGCATGCTCACCGAGTGGCTGGACTGGCGCTGGGTGCTCTTCGTCAACGTCCCGATCGGTGTGCTGATCGCCGTCCTCACACCGCTCTACATCAACGAGTCCGAACGGCACCCCGGCCGCTTCGACATCGCGGGCGCGCTCACCTCGACGGTAGGCATGGCCTCCCTGGTCTACGGCTTCATCCGCGCGGCCGAGGAGGGCTGGCGGGACAGCGTGACGCTCACGTCCTTCGGTGTCGCCGTGGTCCTGCTGATCGCCTTCGTGCTCACCGAGATGCGGGCCAAGGAACCGATCACCCCGCTGAGGATGTTCACCGACCGCAACCGCGCGGGCACTTACGTGATCATGCTGAGTCTGGCCGCGGCGATGTTCGGCATGTTCTTCTACATCGTGCTGTTCGTACAGAACGTGCTGGGCTACAGCCCGATCAAGGCGGGTCTGGCCTTCCTGCCCGTCACGGTCGCGATCGTGATCGGCGTGGGTCTGTCGCAGCGGTTCCTGCCGGTGCTCGGTCCGAAGCCGTTCATGCTGGCCGGCTCCGCGCTCGTGGTCGTCGGACTCGTCTGGCAGACCTTCATCAGCCCCGACAGCTCCTACGCCGGCGGCGTGCTCGGCCCGATGCTGGTGTTCGGTTTCGGCATGGGCCTGAACTTCGTGACGGCGACGGTGACCGCGGTCGCCGGTGTCGCCTCGCACGAGGCGGGCGCGGCGTCGGGGCTTCTCAACGCCACTCAGCAGGTCGGCGGTTCGCTGGGGCTGTCCATCCTCACCACCGTGTTCGGCACGGCCAGCAAGAACGAGGCGGAGAAGCAGCTGCCGGGCTTCATGGCCGAGAGCTCGCCGGAGCAGAAGGCCGAGTTCGCGCAGACCCATCAGCTGCCCGCGCCGTGGGGGCACGAGGTGCTCACCCAGGGCATCTCGACGGCGTTCGTCCCGGCCGCGGCGATGGCGGTGCTGGCGCTGGTCACGGCCTGGCTGGTGATACGCGTCCGCAAGAGCGATCTGGACGCTCTGTCCGGCGGCGCGGGGCCCATGGTCGGCTGACCCGAGAACATCGCGGACCGGAGGCGACGGCCGGCCGAAGGGCGTCACGGGGGTACGCCCGCGGCCGGCCGTCCGGTCCGCGAGCGACTGCGGATGGCGGGACCGCGTCCGGGACACCGGCGACGAGGACGCGGACCCGGCCACCCGCACCCCCCGGCCCGCTGCCGCCAAGACCGCGGCGCCGCACAGGACCACCACGGCGAGCAACGCCGCCGGCACCCACGACATCCCCATGCCCCACCCCCTGCGCCACCTCGAAGCGATGCCCTTCCACGGTTTCGCGAAGCAGGTCCAGCGCTCCGCGACACCATGACAACGCACGGCCGGTCACGGAGAGTTCCCGGCACGCACAGAGAGTTTCCAGCGCCTGATTTCCCACCTGGTCGCCGTACGCCACGGGACCAACGGGACCGCCACCGCACCCGCGTCGCCGAGCGAGCCTCAGCCCGTCAGACAGCCGACAGAGTCCAGTCCGGCAGCGCCTCCGTCCGCGCCACCCACTCGGCGGGCGGCGCCCCCGCCGTACCGGAGGCGACGACCCCGCCCACGATGGCGCAGGTGGTGTCGACGTCACCGCCGGCCTGCGCGGTCGTCCAGAACGCCTGCTCGTAGTCGCCGAGCGAGCGCGCGGCGGACCAGAGGGCGAACGGCACGGTGTCATGGGCCGTCCTCCGCCGCCCGCAGCCCAGTACCGCCGCGACCGTGGCCGCGTCGCCGTAGTCGAGCATGTCGCGGGCACGGCGCAGCCCCGCCCCGACCGCGCTCTTGGGGACGAGGGCGATGACGCCGTCGAGCAGCGCCTCCCCGGTCGGTGGGCCGGCGGGGTCGGCAGCGAGCGAGGCTGCCGCGGCGACGGCCATGGCGCCGACGACGGCCTCGCGGTGCTGGTGCGTGGGGTAGGCGGAGATCTCCGCCTGGTGGGTCGCCTGCTCGGGGTCGTCCGCGTACCAGGCGCCCAGGGGCGCGATGCGCATCGCGGCGCCGTTGCCCCACGACCCCTGTCCGTTGAAGAGCCCGGCGGCCAGCTCACGCCAGTCGCCGCCCTCGCGGACGAGGCGGAGCAACCGGGTCACGGCGGGGCCGTAGCCGCGGTCGAAGTCGTGGTGGTGGGCGAAGGAGTGGGCCAGGGCGTCCTGGTCGATGCGTTGGTGGGCGGCGAGGACGGCGACGACGGAACAGGCCATCTCGGTGTCGTCGGTCCACTGCCAGGGGCCGGGCGGCAGCTCCCGTCGTTTCAGGAGGGGGTAGTTCACCGGAACGAAGAACTGGGAGCCCAGCGCGTCCCCCACCGCCAGTCCGCGCAGGCTGGCCAGGGCGCGCTCCAGGCGCCCGTGGGAAGAGGAGTCAGCGGTCATCGCCCTGCCACTCTATCCGGTGATCCCGTAGGGCTCCGGATCTCGCCATTGTTCGAACGGCCGGTCCAGCGTGTACTTGCCGTTGTCCCCCAGAACGAGCATGCGCATATCGCCGTTCCCCGGATTCGCCAGCGATTCGAACTCGGCGACCGTCCAGTGGAACCAGCGCATGCAGAACAGGCGCATGGCCAGGCCATGGGTCACCAGCAGCACGTTCGGCGGGTGATCGGGGTCCTCGAAGCTGCGGAAGAGGCTTTCCAGGAAGTTGCCCACCCGGTCGTACACGTCGGCGCCGCTCTCCCCCTGGGCGAAGCGGTAGAAGAAGTGGCCGTAGGCGTCCCGGTAGGCCTTCTGGAGCCGTACGTCGTCGCGGTCCTGCCAGTTTCCCCAGTCCTGCTCGCGCAGCCGGGGCTCCTCGCGCACCCGTATCAGCTCGGGGTCGAGGTGGAAGGCGCGCAGGGTCTCGTGCGTACGGCGGTAGGGGGAGACGTAGACACTGACCCGTTCCCGCCCGAACAGTTCCCGCAGTCGTTTGCCGGTCTCCTCGGCCTGGCGCCAGCCCCGCTCCGTCAGGGCCAGGGCATGATCGGGTTCGCGTTCGTACACGGAGTCATCAACATTGCCCGTTGACTCGCCGTGCCGGACAAGGACGATGCGCCGTGGTCGTGCCATGCCAAAACCCTAGATCGGGTGAGGGCCGATCGAGCACTCGTACCGGTCCTGTACGGCGTACGTCACACAAATCCGTAGCGAGCCACCACACAGGAGCCCCGTCAGGGAGCCGTGCGGCCACGCGGTCAGACCGTCCAGGCCGGCTCCAGGTCGACGATGTCGCCGGTGAGCGCGGCGACGTCCGCCTCGGTCTGGGCGCGCAGGGCCAGCCGCTCCACGCGCTCGGTGCGGTACTTTCCGTGCTCGGCGGCCGACCGCCACATGGAGAGAATCATGAACTCGTTGCCGGGTGCCTCCGCGAACAGGCCCCGGATCATGCCCGGCGAACCGGCCATCGCCGGGTTCCAGACCTTCTCCTGCTGCAGGGTGAAGTTCTCGACGCGGTCCTCGTGGACCCGGCACAGGGCGACCCTGAGGAGATCGGCGTCCGTGAACCGCGGCTCGAAGCCGGTCTTCACGTCGAACCGGTGGTCGAACAGCCTGACCTGCGCGTCCTTGAAGGTGCCCGACTGGGACGCCGCCAGCCGGTCGTGGGAGCGGGCCATGAAGGAGTCGTAGAAGGCCCTGCTCTCCCAGAAGGCGAAGACATGGGCGACCGAGGGCCGGCTACGGCTCCAGCCCCCGCCCTGTCCCCGGAAACCCGGCTCACCCAGCAGCCCCGCCCACTTTCGCTGTCCCCGTTCGAACCCTCGGCGGTCCACCACGGTGCAGCGAATCCACTTGACCAGCACCGCGCCATGGTAAGGCCACGGGGTGTGGCGGCGGTCGCCCTCCGGCGCACCCAACCCGCGCGGGCGCCCCGGCGTGCGTGGCAGGATGGGCAACCTGCTGTCACCGCCCGGCAGTTCGCACTGCGGGCAATCGGGGAAGGGGGACGTTCGTGAACGGCATCAGCAAAGGCATCCGCAAGGCCGAGATCGCGCTGAAGTGGGACCCGAGCCCGGCGGGGCAGCCGCCCACCGATCTCGACATAGTGGCGGCGACCTACCTGGCGAGCGAACCGTACGGCGATCCGGCGTACGTGGTGCACTTCGACAGCCGCTCCCCCGACGGGACCATCTACCTCAACCGGGACAGCAAGGACGGCAAGGGCTTCGGCTGGGACGAGGTGCTGACCGTGGAGCTCTACCGGCTCGATCCCCGCTACGCGCGCGTGGTGGTCGGTGTCGTCGTCCAGCAGCGTCCCGCGCGGCGCACCTTCGTGAGCGTGGTCAACCCGGCGCTGCGTGTCCGTGAGGAGTACACCGATCTCGCGCAGGACGACTTCGGCGGCGTCCTCGGGGCCACGGCGGCGACAGTCGCGGAGTTTTGGCGGGACGAGACGGGCGTGTGGGACTTCCATCCCGGGGTGACCGGCTTCGAGGACGATCCCACGGACTTCGCGAGGGTCATGGGCACGCTCCGCCGCCCCTGATCTCCCTGGCGGATCCGCAGGTGGTCTCGTAGCCGATCTCTGCGACTGAATCCCGTAACTGCTTCGCGAACGTGAAGAAGGGGCGCCGGCTGGTCGCCGGCGCCCCTACTCATCTCTCAGCGGTCAGCTGCAGCCGCTGGTCGATCCGCAGCCCTCGCAGATGTAGCAGGATCCGGCCCGCTGCATCTTGGTGCCGCAGGAGAAGCACAGCGGGGCGTCGGCCTGGATGCCCAGCTGCATCTCCACCAGTTCGGCGCTGGTGTGGGCCTGCTTCGGGGCGGGCTTGGCCGCCTCGGCCTCCGCCTTCGGCGTGGCGACGGCCTTGAGCTCCTGTGCGCGCGGCGCCGACTGGGCCAGGCCCTCGACGTCGACGTCCTCGTCGTCCAGCGGCTCGTAGGAGCCGGTCTCCAGGTGGCGCTGACGCTCCTCGGCGGAGTGGATGCCGAGCGCGGAGCGGGTCTCGAACGGCAGGAAGTCCAGCGCCAGGCGGCGGAAGATGTAGTCGACGATCGACTGGGCCATCCGCACGTCCGGGTCGTCGGTCATACCGGCCGGCTCGAAGCGCATGTTCGTGAACTTCGAGACGTACGTCTCCAGCGGCACGCCGTACTGGAGGCCGACGGAGACCGCGATGGAGAAGGCGTCCATCATGCCCGCGAGGGTCGAGCCCTGCTTGGACATCTTCAGGAAGACCTCGCCGAGACCGTCGTCCGGGTAGGAGTTGGCGGTCATGTAACCCTCGGCGCCGCCGACGGTGAAGGACGTGGTGATGCCGGGACGTCCCTTCGGGAGGCGCTTGCGGACCGGGCGGTACTCGACGACCTTCTCGACCTTGGCGGGGGCCTCCTCGGCCTTGACCTCGGGCTTCTTGCCGTCGTCCTTCTTCTTGGCCGACAGCGGCTGGCCGACCTTGCAGTTGTCGCGGTAGATGGCGAGGGCCTTGATGCCCATCTTCCAGGCCTCGAAGTAGATCTCCTCGACCTCCTCGACGGTCGCCGTCTCCGGCATGTTGACCGTCTTGGACAGGGCGCCGGAGATCCACGGCTGGATCGCGGCCATCATGCGGACGTGGCCCATCGGGGAGATGGCGCGCTCGCCCATCGCGCAGTCGAACACCTCGTAGTGCTCCTGCTTGAGGCCGGGGGCGTCGATCACATTGCCGTGCTCGGCGATGTGGGCGACGATCGCCTCGATCTGCTCCTCCTGGTAGCCCAGGCGGCGCAGGGCCTGCGGGACGGTGCCGTTCACGATCTGCATCGACCCGCCGCCGACCAGCTTCTTGAACTTGACCAGCGCGAGGTCGGGCTCGAGGCCGGTGGTGTCGCAGGACATCGCCAGACCGATGGTGCCGGTCGGGGCGATGACGGACGCCTGCGAGTTACGGAAACCGTTCTTCTCGCCCAGGCGCAGCACGTCCTGCCAGGCCTCCGTGGCGGCGGCCCAGACCGGCGTGTCCAGGTCGTCCATGCGGACGGCCTTGTCGTTGGCGTCGGCGTGCTGCTTCATGACGCGCTTGTGGGCGTCGGCGTTGCGGGCGTAGCCGTCGTACGGGCCGACGACCGCGGCCAGCTCCGCGGAGCGGCGGTAGGCGGTACCGGTCATCAGGGAGGTGACGGCACCGGCGAGGGCGCGGCCGCCGTCGGAGTCGTACGCGTGACCGGTGGCCATCAGCAGGGCGCCGAGGTTGGCGTAGCCGATGCCGAGCTGGCGGAACGCGCGGGTGTTCTCGCCGATCTTCTCGGTCGGGAAGTCCGCGAAGCAGATCGAGATGTCCATCGCGGTGATGACCAGCTCGACGACCTTCTGGAACCGCTCGGCCTCGAAGGACTGATTGCCCTTGCCGTCGTCCTTCAGGAACTTCATCAGGTTCAGCGAGGCCAGGTTGCAGGACGTGTTGTCCAGGTGCATGTACTCGCTGCAGGGGTTCGAGCCGTTGATCCGGCCGGACTCCGGGCAGGTGTGCCAGTGGTTGATCGTGTCGTCGTACTGGATGCCCGGGTCGGCGCACGCCCAGGCGGCCTCGGCCATCTTGCGGAACAGGGCCTTGGCGTCGACCTCCTCGATGACCTCGCCGGTCAGGCGGGCCCGCAGGCCGAACTTCTCGCCGTTCTCGACGGCCTTCATGAACTCGTCGTTCACGCGGACCGAGTTGTTGGCGTTCTGGTACTGGACGGACGTGATGTCGTCACCGCCCAGGTCCATGTCGAAGCCCGCGTCGCGCAGGGCGCGGATCTTCTCCTCTTCCTTGACCTTGGTCTCGATGAAGTCCTCGATGTCGGGGTGGTCGACGTCGAGGATGACCATCTTGGCCGCGCGGCGGGTGGCGCCACCGGACTTGATCGTTCCGGCGGAGGCGTCGGCGCCGCGCATGAAGGAGACCGGGCCGGAGGCGTTGCCGCCCGAGGACAGCAGCTCCTTGGAGGAGCGGATGCGGGAGAGGTTCAGGCCGGCGCCGGAGCCGCCCTTGAAGATCATGCCCTCTTCCTTGTACCAGTCGAGGATCGACTCCATGGAGTCGTCGACGGACAGGATGAAGCAGGCGGAGACCTGCTGGGGCTGCGGGGTGCCGACGTTGAACCAGACGGGACTGTTGAAGCTGAAGATCTGGTGCAGGAGGGCGTACGCCAGCTCGTGCTCGAAGATCTCGGCGTCGGCGGGCGAGGCGAAGTACTTGTAGTCCTCACCGGCCTTCCGGTACGTCTTCACGATGCGGTCGATCAGCTGCTTGAGGCTGGTCTCGCGCTGCGGGGTGCCGACGGCACCGCGGAAGTACTTGCTGGTGACGATGTTGACCGCGTTCACCGACCAGAAGTCGGGGAACTCGACGCCACGCTGCTCGAAGTTGACCGAGCCGTCGCGCCAGTTGGTCATGACGACGTCACGGCGCTCCCAGGTCACCTCGTCGTACGGGTGCACGCCGGGGGTGGTGTGGATGCGCTCGATGCGCAGGCCCTTGCCGGTCTTGGCACCCTTTACCCGGGAACCTCGTGCCGGACCGCTCGCCGTCTCTGTCATGCCGCCTCCCTGTACGGGCGAAAACGCCCTGAAGTGCTCCATTGTTCCCGGAGCACGATGTTCTGTCTGATGTTGCGGGCACCTCTCGCTGCCGCCCGCAACAGGTCTTCGATCGCCGCCGACCTGCCGGATCCGGAACGCGCGTCCGGACCCGGCCCCTCGGTCAGTCGGCGGCACCCGCGGGCTCGGGGACCTGTACGGCCCCTCCCGACCCGCAGTCGTCTTCCCGGCTCCCCGCGCCGGCATCCTCGTCGCCCGCCGCGCGGTGTCCCGTCTGCTCCCTGAGTTCTGCGATCGCCGCCTCGAAGTCCTCCAGCGACTCGAACGCCCGGTAGACGGACGCGAAGCGCAGATAGGCGACGAGGTCGAGCTCCTGCAGCGGGCCGAGTATGGCCAGACCCACGTCGTGGGTGGTCAGCTCGGCACTTCCGGTGGCCCGCACCGCCTCCTCGACCCGCTGGCCGAGCTGGGCGAGCGCGTCCTCGGTGACAGGCCGCCCCTGGCATGCCTTGCGCACGCCGTTGATGACCTTGGTACGGCTGAATGGCTCGGTGACTCCGGACCGCTTCACCACCATGAGCGAGCACGTCTCCACCGTCGTGAAACGACGGGAGCAGTCAGGACACTGGCGGCGCCTGCGGATCGACGTGCCGTCGTCGGTCGTACGACTGTCGACGACGCGGCTGTCGGGGTGCCTGCAGAAGGGGCAGTGCATGGACTCCAACCCTCCTCACAGCAGACTCAATAGCCTCGTAGGCCTCACGGGCCCCTCGAAGCAGCCACCAGCATAGGCGATCGCGGCGGGCTCGATGACCCGGGGGACCACAACTTCTGGGCCACTGTCGCAATCCAACCACTAGATGTGGGGATCGGCACGGAGACGCAGGACAGGCCGCGTGTCGCCCGCGCGGAGCGCACGCGCGCGATTGGGCCGTGCGGACACCTTGGGGAGATAGCGTGGCCGCCGCGCGGAGATGACGGAGGACTCGTGCGCGTACGGGGGCCGGTGCCCGGTTGACGGGACCCCGGATGGCAGACTGTGGGCTCACCCCAGAAGGGCGCTTCCCCGGCGGTGAAGAGTACAACAATGGGCGCATTTGTCCGCACGGCACCGCGTTAGCCATACACCGAGACCCGTGATCACGACAGGTGAAACGCGGTTTTTCACTCGAACGTGTGTTTGGCGCAACCTTTCGAAAGCAACTACCGTTGTGCAGCAGGGAGACCATCGAGAGGGGCCGACGTGACCACCACCGCAGACAGTGCCACCATCACTGCCCAGGACCGCTCCCAGGGCCGACTCGAGCCGGTGCATGCGATGAACGAAGCCACGAATCCCGAGGGGCCCAAGCGCTCCCTGCCGGGCCGACCTCCAGGCATCCGGGCCGACAGCTCGGGACTCACGGACCGGCAACGCCGCGTGATCGAGGTCATCAGGGACTCCGTCCAGCGGCGCGGCTACCCGCCGTCGATGCGGGAGATCGGCCAGGCGGTCGGCCTGTCCAGCACGTCCTCCGTGGCACACCAGCTGATGGCACTGGAGCGCAAGGGCTTCCTGCGCCGTGACCCGCACCGCCCGCGCGCCTACGAGGTCCGCGGCTCCGACCAGGCCGCGTCGGTGACGCCCACCGACACCGCCGGCAAGCCCGCCGCGTCGTACGTGCCGCTGGTCGGCCGGATCGCCGCCGGTGGCCCGATTCTCGCCGAGGAGTCGGTGGAGGACGTCTTCCCGCTGCCCCGGCAGCTCGTCGGCGACGGAGAGCTGTTCGTCCTGAAGGTCGTCGGCGACTCCATGATCGAGGCCGCGATCTGTGACGGCGACTGGGTCACGGTCCGACGCCAGCCCGTCGCCGAGAACGGCGACATCGTCGCCGCGATGCTCGACGGCGAGGCCACCGTCAAGCGCTTCAAGCGCGAGGACGGCCACGTCTGGCTCCTCCCGCACAACTCGGCGTACGAGCCCATTCCGGGTGACGACGCGACCATCCTGGGCAAGGTGGTGGCCGTACTGCGGCGCGTATGACGGCCGCGACGGGCGGGCTGCTCGCAGCCGCCCCTCAGACCGGGCCCCGGGACCCCTGCGCCGGTTCCGGGGCCCTGTGCTGTGCGGGGCCCTGTGCTGTGCAGGGCCCTGGCGGTCCCTCCGAGAGTGAGCACGTCGTGTCCCCCCTCTGCGGGTGAGCACGCCGTTCCCTTGATGGGTGAGCACGTCGTGGGGCCTGTCCGCTGTCGGACAGGCCCCACGGTCATTTCGCTTCTGTCTGCTTCGCGGCCGCGTCGATCGCCGCGAGCGACTTGCGGACCTGGTTACGGTCCGTGGTGTACCAGAAGTCGGGCAGTGACGCCTTGAGGAAGCTGCCGTAGCGGGCCGTCGCCAGCCGCTGGTCGAGTACGGCGACCACGCCGCGGTCGCCGGTCGCGCGGACCAGGCGGCCGGCGCCCTGGGCCATGAGCAGCGCCGCGTGAGTGGCGGCGACGGCCATGAAGCCGTTGCCCCCGGCCTCCTCCACCGCCTTCTGGCGCGCGCTCATCAGGGGGTCGTCGGGACGCGGGAAGGGGATCTTGTCCATGACGACCAGCTGACAGCTGGGGCCGGGCACGTCGACGCCCTGCCAGAGCGACAGCGTGCCGAACAGGCAGGTCCGGGGATCTGCCGCGAAGTTCTTGATCAGCTCGCCCAGGGTTTCCTCGCCCTGGAGCAGGATCGGGAACTCGGGGATGCGCGAGCGCAGCTCCTCGGCGGCCAGCTGGGCGGCCCGCATGGACGAGAACAGGCCGAGCGTGCGGCCGCCGGCCGCCTGGATCAGCTCGGTCAGCTCGTCCAGCATGTCCGCGCGGTCGCCGTCCCGCGCGGGGCGCGACAAGTGCTTGGCGACGTAGAGGATGCCCTGCTTGCGGTAGTCGAACGGGGAACCGACGTCGACGCCCTTCCACTGCGGGAGGTCGTCGCCCTCCACGCCCTCCGGGCCGAGTCCCAGGGACGCGCCGACACCGTTGAAGTCGCCGCCGAGTTTCAGCGTCGCGGAGGTGAGGATCACGGACCGGTCCGCGAACAGCTTCTCGCGCAGCAGGCCCGAGACCGACATGGGGGCGACGCGCAGGGAGGCGCCGAACCGGTCGTGGCGCTCGTACCAGACGACGTCCCACTCGGAGCCGTTCGTGATCCGCTCCGCCACGTCGTGGATCGTCTCCACGGAGGCCAGTGCCTGCTTGCGCACCGCGTCCTCGTCCGGGACGGACTTGTCGCGGGTCGCGCCGATCGCCGAGATCACCGTGCGGCAGGCGTCCCGCAGCGCCATCAGGGCGTAGTCGAGGTCCTCCGGGATCTCCTCGAGGCGGCCGGGCAACGCCAGCTCCATCAGCCGCTCGAAGCCCTCCGCGGCGGTCTGCAGCTGGTCGGCGGCCTTCTCGTTGACGAGTTTCGCGGCGCGGCGCACCGCGCGGTTGACCTGGCCGGGGGTCAGCTCGCCGGTGGCCACGCCGGTGACCCGGGAGACCAGCTCATGAGCCTCGTCGACGATCAGCACCTCGTGCTGCGGCAGGACAGGGGCGCCCTCGATGGCGTCGATCGCGAGCAGGGCGTGGTTGGTGACGATGACCTCCGCGAGCTTGGCCCGCTCACGGGCCATCTCGGCGAAGCACTCCGCGCCGTAGGCGCACTTCGTGGCGCCCAGGCACTCCCGCGACGACACCGACACCTGGGACCAGGCGCGGTCGGAGACACCGGGCGTGAGGTCGTCACGGTCGCCGGTCTCCGTCTCGTCCGCCCAGTCGCGCACGCGCAGCAGGTCCTGGCCCAGCTTGCTGGTGGGCGCGGCCGCCTCGAACTGGTCGAACAGTCCCTCTTCCTCGTCCTGCGGGACGCCTTCGTGGAGACGGTGCAGGCACAGGTAGTTCGACCGGCCCTTCAGCATCGCGAACTCCGGGCGGCGGCGCAGCAGCGGGTGCAGCGCGTCCACCGTGCGCGGCAGGTCGCGCTCCACCAGCTGGCGCTGGAGCGCGAGCGTCGCGGTCGCCACGACCACTCGCTCCCCGTGGGCGAGCGCGGGCACGAGGTAGCCGAGTGACTTTCCGGTGCCGGTGCCGGCCTGGACGAGCAGATGGGAGCCGTCGTCGATCGCCTCGGCGACGGCTTCGGCCATGGCCACCTGGCCAGGACGCTCCGTGCCGCCGACAGCGGCGACGGCGGCATGCAGGAGTTCGGGGAGTGAGGGCTTTGTCATAGCGCGACAACCCTACGGCCCAGCACTGACAAACGGGGGGTCGCGGCCGGGGAGACGGGGTGGATCAAGACGGTGATGTCCTCGGGTCGGTGAGGGTGGCGGGACGGGGAGTGCGGGCGTGAATTCGGTTCGGGCGGGATTCGGTAGGGGTGAGGTTCGGTCTCGGTGCGGTCCGGTCTCGGCGGGATGTCGATTCCGCTGGGAACCGGAGTGCTGTGAGCGGTGTACCAGAAGTGACGATGTCGTCGCAGGGCGCTACGGAGGTTCGTGCAGGCCCCGCTCCCGGACCATGAGGGCGGCCCGTCTGTCGGGCAGGTCGATCTCGGCGGAGAGGCGGAAGCCGGCGCGCAGGAAGGCGGACAGGGAGGGTGTGTTGCGAAGGTCGGGTTCCGCGATGACGCGGGTGCAGGCGGATCGCTTGTCGAGGACAAGGCGGGCGAGGGCTCCCAGCAGGGTGCTGCCGAGACCGCGCCCGCGGTCGGCGGCTTCGCCGATGAGGAGGTGGATGCCGGTGTCGTGAGGGCGGGCGGGATAGTGGCGGGCCAGTGGGTCGAGGTCGGCCCGGTAGATCTCCCAGTATCCGATGGGCCTGCCGTCGAGGACGCCGAGGCACGGAGCGCTGCGGCCGTCGCCGGTCAGCTGGGCACGCAGGTGCCGCTCGGTGACTTCCGCAGGACCCGCGAGGTGCCAGTACGTGGCTACGGCCGCGTCGTTCATCCAGCGGCTGAGGAGGGCGAGGTCCCGGTCGACCTGTACGGGGACGAGCTGGAAGGTGCCGACGGGGGTGGCCATGGGGCCCCAGTCGGCCACACCGTCGAGCGGGTCGGCGGCGGGGAAAGGTGGGATCGGTGCGGATGGGGGGCGGAGATGCGGTGTGGTCTCGGCGTTGATGCGGGGGCCGGGGCTCGCGTCGGTGAACGACATGAGGGGGCTCCTCTCAGGGCGAGTGGGCCGTGTTCGTTCGAAGTGACGGGAGTGCGCAGACATCACACATGGAGGGGGTTGGCGATGGTGACGTAGACGGACTGGGTGTCCACGGGC
This sequence comes from Streptomyces sp. JB150, assembly GCF_011193355.1. Taxonomy (GTDB): domain Bacteria; phylum Actinomycetota; class Actinomycetes; order Streptomycetales; family Streptomycetaceae; genus Streptomyces. The sequence goes on along the minus strand of NZ_CP049780.1, from coordinate 5,674,843 downwards.
CCGACGAGCTCGTCGAGACCGTGCAGCCGGGTGAGGAGGTTGGCCTTGCACCGCAGGACGGGTGAGTCGAGCAGCCGGGCCGGCAGGGGGCTGCGCAGCCGGCGGGGACCGCAGGCGGCGCCGGTGAGGAAGCGGCGGAAGGCGGCGAGCAGCAACGTCTCGTCGACGAGGCGTTGGGATCCGAAGGCTCCGATGAGACCGAACACGTTGTTGATCGCCAGGTAGTAGGCGAAGCGCTCGTCCGTGACCTCGTCGGAGACGAAGGTGTCGCTGTGCTCTCCGATACCGGGCAGCCGGGCGTCGAGTTCCGCTCTACGGGACTCGCGGAAGTAGTAGCCCTGGTTGTCACGGTAGCGGCCGCCGGCGGGCCACCCGTGGGAGTCCAGCAGGAGCAGGGTGTTCTGCTGGTGGGCCTCCAGGGCGATGCCCGCCTCGCCGTCCAGCCACAGCACGGGTCGGACGACGTGTTCGAGGTAGCGCAGGAACCACTCGGCGGCGACGGCTGCGCGTGGTCGGCCGGTCCGTTCGGTGAGACCGGTGATCACCTCGTGGAGCCGCGACGCTGCCGGCCGGAACGCTGTGGGGAGGGAGGCTGTGGGGAGGGAGGCTGTGGGCCGGGACGACGCCGGCCGGTCGGGTCGCATCGGTGCGCGGGGTGCCACGACTGAGGCAACGCACGCGACGTCGTCGGACGCAGTGAACGGATTGTGCCGGATCAGCACGTCCAATCCGGCGACCGGGTTGCCGTCCGGCCCGTCGACGGCGAGCCAGGCGGGGTCGCGGACGATGTCGAACGTCGGATGGGCGGTGCGCCACTGCCGGATCAGACCGGTGCGGAGCAGACGGTGGACCTCCACGCCCCGGTGGAGTTCCTTGCGGAGGTTTTCCCGACGGGAGTTGGTGATGCACAGGCCCAGGGAGAGTTTGAGCATGGCCGGGGCGCCGGACCGGTACACCGTGCGCACGGAGGAGGTGGGGTGCCAAGGGAGGCCATGGGCGCCGAGGTCTCGCAGCAGTCCCGCGTCCATGAGAGCCGCGACCTCGGGGTTGTGCCGGATCTCGCGGAACTGCCACGGGTGGAGGGGAAGTGCGGCATGGCCCTCCGGAAGCGGGAGTTCGGGTCCGGCAAGGAGGTGGGTGAGGCGTGGCGCCGAGACGAGCCGGCCACGTTCGGTCCAGGCGGAGTCGGTGGCGAGGAGGGAGGCAGCGACGGCCAGCCAGTGGAGCGGGAAGGAGCCGCGCAGTTCGGGTGAGTAGTGCCGTGACTCGACGGCGGTGATGCCCTCGCGGCTCTTGGGGGTGGGGTGGAGAGGGTGGCCGAAGAGCAGCGATTGTTCGGCGGTGAGGAAGAGGTCGGTGGCGTGGCCGGGGGTGTCGCGGCGGTCGCGGAGGAAGGTGGCGATCCGGCGGACGGAGTCGGCGACGCGGGCGACGAGGTCGGGGCCGTGGGCGGTGGGGTCCGGGTGGTGGGCGACCAGAAGCGGATCGTGGGCCACCAGGGCTGGACCAGGGCTGGTGGCGGTGCCGGTGAATGAGTCGTTCGGCTCGGCCGTCCTGGCCCTGGGGACGGCGGCGGGCGGTTCGGCGGCAGGGGGTGCGGTGGCGGTCGGTGCGGCAGCAGGGGTGGCGGTCGGTGCGGCGGTGGTAGTGGTGCGGGCTTTGCCCGATGTCTCTCGGGCGAGCAGGGCGGCGACGGTGACCGCGTCGGCCGGTGCGGAGGGATGCGGGGCGCCGGCCAGATGCGGGAGTCCGAAGCGGTGCCAGCCGGTGGCGGACCTGTAGTGGACCGGGGCGAGGAGGGCGGTGCCGCTGGCGGGGAGGGGGATGCGGAGTGTGCCGTGGGTGGGGACGGGGATGCCGGCCTCGCGGACCCAGCAGCGCAGCAGGTTCTCGGCTGCGGCGGACTCGGCCGCGACCCAGGGGTCGGGGTGCTGGAGGAGGTCGCGGGCGGCGTCCGGCTCGGGTGGGAGCTGAGCCTTGGGCAGGGCCTGCTCTGGTGGGCAGGGGTGGTTGTTGGCGGTGGGGCTGCTGGTCAAAGCGGTTCCTTGGAAGGTCATGCGGCTCTTGAAGGGTGAGCCGGGCAGCGCTGCCGCAGGGGCAGGCGCGGAGGGGCCGGGTCGGGGCGTTGAGCGGATCGGCGGGAGGTAATCGGTGTGAGGTCAGGGACATGGGTGGGCTCCAGGAGAGTTGAGCGTTCGGGCGGCCGGGTGGGCCGGGGAGCGGCACGTCCGCCGGGTGGCAAGGGCGTGCACGCAAGGGTGGTCCGGTTACTGCGCCGGATCCGTGAGGTGGCCGAAGCGGTCGTGGCGGGCCACCGCCGTGAGCGCGTCGGCGAGTCGGTCCAGTACGGCGTCGGCCTGTTCGTCGGTGATCGTCAGCGGCGGCAGCAGCCGTACGACACCGGGGTGGCCACCGCCGACGCCGACGATCAGTCCTCGCCGCAGGCACTCACGCTGCACGGCCGTGGCGAGTCGGGGTGCGGACGGGTGAGGCGGCCGGACGGTGGGCCCGTGGCCTGCCCCGTCCGGTCCCTGGTCGGAGCGCGCCTCGGGGTCCACGAGTTCCACGCCGATCATGAGGCCGCGGCCGCGTACCGCTCCGACGCAGGTGAAGTCGTCGGCCAGCGAGCGCAGTTGACGGAGGAGCCGGGAGCCGAGCTCGGCCGACCGTTCGGCGAGACGGTGATGCCGTACGTGGGCGAGGGTCGCGGCACCGGCGGCCATGGCCAGTTGGTTGCCCCGGTAGGGGCCGGTGGGAGAGGTGGGTTCGCCCGCACCGAGCAGGTCGTCGCGGTGGACGACGACGGCCAGGGGGAGGCTGCCGCCGATGGCCCTGGACACGATCATGACGTCGGGCGTCACCCCGCTGTGTTCGACGGCCCAGAAGGCACCGGTTCTGCCCACGCCGGTCTGCGACTCGTCGACGATCAGCGGGATGGACCGGGCGGCCGTGATGTGCCGCATCCGGCGCATCCACGCGTCCGGTGCGGGGATCACCCCTCCCTCGTCCTGGACGGGTTCGAGGATGACTCCGGCCGGTGGGGTGGGGTTACCGGCGTCCGCACTCGGCTCAGGCGAGGGCGGCTGCCCGGGTCCCGCCACCGTGATCGGTACCGACGACTGCGCGTCCGTACCGCCGTCGTCCAGCGCGGCCTGGGCCCACCGGGCCGCGAGTTCGGCGCCGTACGGGCCGGCCACGCCGGAAGGGCTTCGGTATTCCGGTGGGAAGGGCAGTGGACGGCCCGACGGGGCGGTCAGGCCGGTGAGCTGCGTCGAGTCGGAGGCGTTCACGGCATCCGCGCTGACGCTGTGGCCGCTTCCGGTGAGACCGAGCATCGCGGTGCGGCCGGTAGCCGCTCGCACCAGGGCGCGGGCGGCGGCCACCGCGTCGGTGGCTGCGGGTCCGCAGAACCGTACGCGGGCCCGGTCGCGCAGTCCGGGCGGAAGGGTGCGCAGCAGCTCCGTGACGAAGGTTTCCTCGACGGGGGTGGTGAGGTCGGGCACGTTCAGTGGTGCGCCGGAGTCGAGGACCTTGCGGATCGCGTCGAGTACGACGGGGTGGTTGTGGCCGAGGGCGAGGGTGCCCGCGCCGGAGAGGCAGTCCAGGTAGCGGCGGCCGTCGGCGCCTTCGACGGTCAGTCCCCGTGCCCGCACCGGGACGACGGGCAGGGCCTGCGGATAGGTGCGTGCCGCCGGTTCTCGCGCCGGCGGGCGTCGCAGGATCTCCTCTGTCACGGCCACGGCCCCACGTCCTTCCGCTGTCCGCCGAGGAGTTGGCCGCTCGCGTCGCCCCGCCCGCCCTTTGCCCGCCGCGCCGCTTCCTCAGCACCGACTCACGTCCACCGGGTCAGGGGTCCGGGCTGCCTCGCCCCGGGCCCGACCGGGCGGATCCCACCGCTACCAACCCCGCACCCGGCACCGGGTTACGGGTTACGGCCAGATCGGTGCTGCGTGATCGGCTGGGGGCGGGAGGTCGCAGGATCGATGGGTGAGCGAGTCCCGTCGCGCGTGGAGGCGTGGTGGCGCTCGCGGTCAGCCGAGAGCCGCTTCTCGTTCCCGTTCGGTCAGGGGCGGACCCTGGAGGAAGGACTTCCTGGGGCCGAGGAGCATGGGGAGGAGCATGTCGGGCGAGAACAGGCGGGTGGCGGGCTTCTCCAGGCTCATCACGTCCAGCAGGGCGGCCATGGCGCGGGGGTTGTTCGCCCCGGTTTCCACGCAGCGGTCGACGTAGCGGGCGAGGAGCCGTTCGACGGGGGTGGGGGCGGTGTCGGTGGCGCCGGGGTAGAAGGCGTCCTGGCCCACCGCGAGGTCCCAGGCCGCGGCCACGGGGCGGGCGACGGCGCGCTGGAGCCGGCGGGCTGTCCCCGGAGCGGTGAGGTCGGTGGTGCGCAGGACGTCGCGCACGGCGAGGGCGCACTGCGCGGCGACCGTGAGGCCGTGGCCGTAAACCGGGTTGTAGCCGGCGATGGCGTCGCCGAGGACGGTGAAGCCATCGGGCCAGCGGGCCGTCTTCTCGTAGTAGCGGCGGTGGTTGGCGGTGCTGCGGGTGGTGGCGACTCCGCCTATCGGCTCGGCGTTCTTGAGGAGTTCGCCGATGACGGGGTCGCCCAGGCCGAGGGCGAAGTCGATGAAGGCGTCCGGGTCGCCGGTGGGTTCGCCGCCGCGGCTGCCGGAGAGGGTGACGATCCACCGGCCGTTCTCGATGGGCAGGATGATGCCGCCCCGGCCAGGTGCCTTCGCCGGGTTGGCCTGCACGTTGACGAGCGGGAAGGAGACATCGGCGGTGGATCCGGGTGCGCGGTACAGGCGGGTGGCGTAGGCGACGCCGGCGTTGACCTCGCGTTCGGTGACCGGCGGGAGTCCGAGCGCGGTGAGCCAGCGGGGGGTTCGGGAGCCGCGGCCGGTGGCGTCCACGACGAGGTCGGCGGAGAGGGAGCGCTCTTCGCCGTCGACCTGGACGCGGACGCCGGTCACGCGGGTGGCGTCGCCGAGCAGTCCGAGGGCGGTGGCCTCGGGAAGGAGGCTGATCCGGTCGTCGCTCAGGACGCGGGTGGTGAGCCGCGCGTCGAGGAGCGGGCGGGAGCAGACGAGGTTGCGGTGATGGGTGGCGGTGAACCGCCGGAACCAGACCTCGTTGGGGGCCCGGGACACCATGTCGCCCATGATGTGCACCAGTCGGGCTCCGTCGGCCACGACCTCGTCGACGACGCCGGGAAGCAGGTCCTCGAAGGCGCGGACGCCTCCGCTCCAGATCAGGTGGGCGTGGCGGGACTGAGGGACGCCACGGCGGGGCTCGGGCGAGGCCGGGAGGGTGTCGCGTTCGACGACGGTGACGTCGGCGGACTCGGCGAGTGCCGCCGCGGCGAAGAGTCCGGCGGCGCCGGCCCCGAGAACGACCGCGGTGGGCCGGCGGGTGGCGGATCTTTCAGTCATCTGCGTTCATGCTTTCTGTACGGCCACCCGCAGGCGGATGGTGACTACTGTGCGGGCCTGGAGCGCGGCGGCCGCCGGCCGTCAGAGGCTGGGTCCCCGGAGAGCTGCTCCCCAGAGGCTCGGTTCCGAGTGGCGCGGTCCCCGGCGGCGCGCTCCCCGCAGTCCCAGGGGCGGCCGAAGCCCCAGCTGCCGAAGCCTCAGAGGGCGCAATCCCCGGCGCCGCAATCCCAGATGCCGAAGCCCCAGGCGCCGAAGCCCCATTCCCCGGAGACTCGTGCACCGATGGCCCGGCCGTCAGCGCTCGTCTGCGGAGGTCCGCCAGGACGCGGGGGCGGGTGAGGCCGCGGGAGATGGCCTCCAGGTGGTCGGTGACGTCGCTGCCGATGTGGGAGGGCTGTCCGCTCGTCTCACGCCGGATGCCGCTGCTGTAGGAGTCGAGCGCCGCCTGGAGCGCCACGGCGCCGGCGAGGCCGCGGGCCTTCGCGTCGTCGTGCGCGGCGGACGCCGCCCGGTAGGCCAGCCGGTGGAGGTCGTGGTCGAAGTGGGGAGCCAGGCGCAGCAGGCCGTCGTGGATGTGCTGCTGCCGCTGGAGCAGACGCAGGTCGAGCGGGGCGAATCTGCTGACGCGGGCCCGGGCGGTCGCCGGGACCACGGCGTCGATGACCCGCGCGAGGGGGCGCAGCCGCCAGTGGGCGAGTTGTTCCCGCGGCCACGTCTGCAGGAAGGGCCCGATGACGGGGAGGAGGAAGCCGATGGCCATGAGCGTGGCGCCGAAGATGGCACAGGGCGGGGCGGCGTAGGTGCTCAGACCGTCCCAGTCGGTTCCCGCCCAGCGTGCTCCCATCGCGGTCAGCTTCGCCACGGCGTAGAGGACACCGAAGGCGTATCCGGTCTGGAGGAAGCGCAGGCCCGCCCGCAGCCAGCGGGCGCTGACCTGCGGGATCCAGGACCTGATCATGGAGGCGGCGACGAGGGTGGAGATGAGGAAGGCGAGGAGGTAGAGCAGGATGTGCTCGCGCATCCACGGTGTGGTGGCGTAGTAGGTGTCGAGGTCGTAGATGCGTTCCTCGGGCACGTCGGCCAGGAGGAAGGTGACCCACAGGGCGGTGATGGTGCCGGCGTGGATCACCCAGACGGCGCGGACGCGGCGGCGGCGCCGGGGCGACGGCTCGTCCCGCCACGTGATGATCATGGCGAGGCAGGCCCCGGAGAAGCCGGTGAGCAGCGAGTAGCTCCACGGCGCGGCGATGTTCGGTACGCCCGTCACCGTGTTGATCTCGTGGATGGACGCGGGCGTCACGGAGACGAAGACGCACAGGGCCCACAGCAGCACCACCCACGTCCCCCGCGCGTCGGGGTCGCGCCAGGACCTCAGGAACGTGGGGAACTTGGCGGCCAGCCCGGCCAGCAGCAAGGCGGTGGGGAGGGCGTAGAGCAGGTGCAGATCGGCGAGGTTCATCCGAGTATCTGTCCGCCCCTTGGGCTGAGGGAGAGGTTGATACGGCCTTCCACCGTCGCGGGGCTGACCGGGCCCCGGGCGTGCGGACCGGTCATCCAGGCACGGACCTCGCGGCCGAAGAGCAGGCCGAACGTCTCGGCGTCCGCCTCGTGATCGTCGTCGGACACGGCGCGGCCGGCGATGGTGAGCAGTGCCTGACGCGGCACTTCCTGGGCGGCGAGGATCTCCTCGGCGGCTCGCCGCAGGACGTCGGGCGGCTGGTGGGAGGTGAGGGCCCGGGCGGCGGGCAGGCCGGGAACGTGGTTGCCGCACTCCCCCTGCTCCTCGTGCCATAACTCGTGGCCGAGGATGACGAGCTGTGCTTCGGGGACGGCGCGTTCCTCGACGACGATGATGGAGCGGTCGCCGCAGTCCAGGCGCATGCCCGAGACCGGGATGTCGTCGGGGAAGGCGCGGAAAGCCAGTTGGATGGGCCGGTCGCGGCGGACGCTCATCGCCTGGCAGAAGCCGTGCATGACCGTGGAGGGGTCGGCGGGACGCTGGATGATCCCGGACGCCTGCCTGCCGAGGTCGGCAAGGAGCGCCTTCATCGCTCTCGTGCTCACTGGTCGGTGTCCTCCTTCCTGGGCAGCACCGAACGGATCACTCCCTCGAGGAGCCGGTCCAGCGCCTCGGGCGTCATGGAGCCGTGCCGGCGCAGGTCCGCCGCGCGGACTCCGTACTTGCTGAGCAGAGCCTCGACGGGGTCCGTCTGCGGGTTCTCCAGCTGGGCCAGGATCGGTGTGAGAGCGCGGTTGAGCGCCTTGTCGGCGGGAGCGGTGAAGAACGCCTCGCCGGCTTCCAGGCCGAAGAAGTCCGCGAGTTTGTGCAGGTGCTCGATGTTGGGCGTCTTCCTGCCTTCGAGGATCAGGCGGGCCCAGACGTCGGAGACGTGCAGGGCGGCGCCCACCTCGGCCGCGAGTGCCGCCATCTTCCTGCCGGTGCGCCGCAGGTCGGCTTCGGCCAGCACGCGGATGCGCGCCGAGAACCGTTCGGTGACGGTGTCGTCGGGCGGCGGCTCCCCTTCGAGCAGCGCGCGAACGACGGGCTCGGGCAGTGCGGTGCCGGCTGCGAGTTCCCGCGGGTCGAGGAGTACGGACCGGTCGAGGTCCTTCTCCCGGATGAGTGCGTCCAACCGCCTCAACGTCTGAGCCAGTTGACGAGGCGCCGTCACCGATGCGCTCCCTGGGCTTCCGTAGATTGACGGTCTCTTGCGCAGTCCGCACTCTACGTGCCGCCACAGCTTCGCTCAACGATCGTTTATCAGCCGCGAATGACCGTTTACGACCCTCCCGTCGACCCGGTCGCCGCCCGGCCGCCGACTCGCCCCGAGCGGCCCGTCCCCCGGCAACCGGTCCTGCCCCGCGACGAATTGCCTGGTTGCCCGGCTGGTCAGCCTGTAGCGGAACCGTTGCCGTTCCGTCGGAAGTCCCTCGCCGCGAGCCCTTAGTGTGGGGTGCCGTTCCCGGCAGGCCGTGAGAGCGGCCCGAGTTCCGTAACAGTCCGTCCCAGGGGGAGTACCACCATGCGATCCACACGTCCGTCGTTCGCCGCTCGCCGGGAGAGGAGCGGGCGCCGCCGAACCTTCCCCGTACTGACCGCTGTGGCCCTGGCCTCGGTGCTCGCGCTCACCGCGACCGCCTGTGAGTCGGGCGACACCGGGGCGGGCGGCGAGGCGACGGCCTCCGCCGCCGCGGGCGACGGCAAGATCACGATCCCGGACGACATCAAGGACCGGCTCAAGGAGCACGGGATCGACATCGACAAGTGGCGGGACGGCGCCTGGAAGAACTGGGACAAGGACGACTGGCTGCGCGAGGCCGAGGACTTCGTCAACCCGATCATCGAGGACCTGTGGAACCCGGACCGGATGCGCGAGGCTGAGGAGCCCGACCAGGAGGTCGACGACAGCGACATCTCCGGTGATCAGGGCGTGACCGACCCGGAGCCCGCTCCGGTGCAGGCGGAGGCCGTGCCGGCCTCGTACCACGCCAACGCCCCGGAGGCGGGCAAGGTGTTCTTCGACGCCCCCGAGGGCACGATGGTCTGCTCGGCGACGGTCGTGAAGGACCCGGCCCACCCCGGCAAGTCGAACCTGGTGTGGACGGCGGGCCACTGCGTGCACGCCGGCAAGAGCGGCGGCTGGTACCGCAACATCGCGTTCGTGCCGTCGTACAACGACGCCGGCAAGTCGGCCGCGGAGCTGCAGGACGCCACGCAGGAGGAGGTCGCTCCGTACGGCGTCTGGTGGGGCGACTGGGTGCAGACCTCGGACCAGTGGATCGAGCAGGGCGGCGCCACCGGCGGTGACGGCGCCCCGTACGACTTCGCCGTCATCCACGTGACGCCGGAGGAGGGCAGCGGCGGCAAGTCGCTGGAGGAGATGGTCGGTTCGGCGCTGCCGGTGGACTTCAACGCCCCGGCCGTACCGAAGATCGACAGCATGACGGCGACCGGGTACCCGGCGGCGCCGCCCTACGACGGCCAGACGATGTACCAGTGCCAGGACAAGCCGGGCCGGCTGTCGCTGAACACCACGGACCCGACGATGTACCGCATCGGCTGCACCATGACCGGCGGCTCGTCCGGCGGCGGCTGGGTGGCGACGGGCTCGGACGGCAAGCCCGCGCTGGTGTCCAACACCTCGATCGGCCCGGTCACGGCCGGCTGGCTGGCGGGCCCGCGGCTCGGCAAGGAGGCCAAGGCCGTCTTCGACGAGGTGAGCGGCAAGTTCGCCGGCCAGTGACGGCCGGGCGGTCCACCGGCCGGTGACGGCCGGGTGGTCGACCGGCCGGTGACGGCCGGGCGGTCCACCGGCCGGTGACGGCCGGGTGGTCCACCGGCCGGTGACGGCCGGGTGACCCGGCCAGGTGGCCGGACACGGCGGCGGGGCTCGTGGGGAAACCTTCACCGTCCCGCCGCCGTTCACCCTCTGTCCCACGGGCATAGTGGGGTGTCGCACCCGAGATCGTTTCCGTCCCGGACCTCTCACCTTGTCATGGCAGGCTCATGACACGATGCGGCCCTACACAGCGCGACATCAGCCACGCCGCACCACACCACACAGCCAGACACCACAAGCACCGGACATTCACGCGTTCCTACGGGGGTCATCGCACCATGCGTCCCATACGCACGCCCGCAATCACCCAGCGACGCCAGCGCCGGCGCCGGCGCACCGTGCTCGCCGGCACCGGTCTCGTCGCCGCCCTGGCGCTCACCGCGACCGCCTGCAACGGCTCCGGCGAGGACGAGGCGGCCGACCGGCCGGGCGCCACCACCTCGCAGGCCGCCGACAGCGCCGCGGACGGCGCCAACGGCGGCGGTGACGGCGGCGGTGACGGCGGTGACGGCAAGATCACCATCCCGACCGACATCGCCGACCGGCTCAAGAAGCACGGCATCGACGTCGACAACTGGAAGAACGGCGGCTGGAAGAACTGGGACAGAGACCAGTGGCTCAGTGAGGCCAAGGACTTCGTCAACCCCGTGATCGAAGGGCTCTGGAAGCCCGAGCGGATGCGGACGGCGAAGGAGGCCGACAAGACGCTCACGACGAAGGACACGTCCGCCGGCCAGGGCGTCAGCGACCCGGCGCCCGCGCCGGTCCAGGCCTCGCCGGAGAAGACGCCGTACCACAAGAACGCCGCACCGGTCGGCAAGATCTTCTTCGACTCCCCCGAGGGCTCGATGGTCTGCTCCGGCACGGTGATCAAGGACGTCAACCACCCGGGCAAGTCCAACCTGGTCTGGACGGCCGGCCACTGCGTGCACGCCGGCCAGAACGGCGGCTGGTACCGGAACATCGTCTTCGTCCCGGCCTTCAACGACCTCGGCAAGTCCGAGGCCCAGCTGAACAACGCCGACCCGGTCGAGATCGCGCCGTACGGCAACTGGTGGGCGGACTGGGCGTCCACCTCGAACGGCTGGATCGAGGGCGGCTCGCAAACCGGCGGCGCGGGCGCGGCGTACGACTACGCCGTGCTGCACGTGAAGCCGGAGCACGGCTCGAAGTCGCTGGAGGAGACCGTCGGCGCGGCCCTGGACGTCGACTTCTCCGCGCCGGCCGCGGCCGATGCCGGGAAGATGGGCGCCTGGGGATACCCGGCGGCGGCGCCGTACAACGGGCTGAAGATGTTCAAATGCGTCGACCAGCCGGGCCGCGTCTCGCTGAGCCCGTCCCTGCCGACGATGTACCGCATCGGCTGCACCATGACCGGCGGCTCGTCCGGCGGCGGCTGGTTCCGGGTGGTGGACGGCGAGACCCAGCTGGTCTCCAACACCTCGATCGGTCCGGCCGACCACAGCTGGCTGGCGGGCCCGCAGCTCGGCGCGGACGCCCGGGCGCTGTACGAGAACATGAGCGAGGCCTACGGCGGCCGGTGACGCCGCCGGAACGTCCTCGCACGTCCTCGCACGCCGAAGGCCCGTCCCCGCGTATCGCGGGGGCGGGCCTTCGGGCCGTCACGGTGCGCCTCGGAAGCGGCGCCGGTGATGGGTCAGAGCGCCGGAGCCGGAGCGTACGGCGACAGCTCCGCCGCCAGTTCCTCGTGCACCCGGACCTTGAGCAGGGTGCCCTCCGCGGTGTGCTCCTCGGAGATCACCTCGCCCTCGTCGTGGGCGCGGGCAACCAGCTTGCCGTGGGTGTACGGCACCAGCGCCTCGATCTCGACCGCGGGGCGCGGCAGCTCGGCGTCGATCAGTGCCAGCAGCTCCTTGATGCCCTGGCCGGTGCGGGCGGAGACCGCGATGGAACGCTTCTCGACCCGCAGCAGCCGCTGGAGCGTCAGCGGGTCCGCCGCGTCGGCCTTGTTGATCACGACGATCTCGGGTACGCCGGTGGCGCCGACGTCCCTGATCACCTCGCGCACGGCGGCCAGCTGCTCCTCCGGGGTCGGGTGCGAACCGTCCACCACGTGCAGGATCAGGTCGGAGTCGCCGACCTCCTCCATCGTGGAGCGGAACGCCTCGACCAGGTGGTGCGGCAGGTGCCGGACGAAGCCGACGGTGTCGGCCAGCGTGTACAGCCGGCCGCTCGGGGTCTCGGCCCGGCGCACGGTCGGGTCCAGGGTCGCGAACAGGGCGTTCTCGACCAGGACGCCCGCGCCGGTGAGGCGGTTGAGCAGCGAGGACTTGCCGGCGTTGGTGTAGCCCGCGATCGCGACGGAGGGCACCTTGTGGCGCCGGCGCTCCTGGCGCTTGATGTCGCGCCCGGTCTTCATCTCCGCGATCTCCCGGCGCATCTTCGCCATCTTCTCGCGGATCCGCCGCCGGTCCGTCTCGATCTTGGTTTCACCGGGACCACGGGTGGCGAGTCCGCCGCCCTTGCCGCCGCCCATCTGCCGGGACAGCGACTGACCCCAGCCGCGCAGCCGCGGCAGCATGTACTGCATCTGCGCGAGGGCGACCTGCGCCTTGCCCTCTCGGGACTTGGCGTGCTGGGCGAAGATGTCGAGGATCAGGGCCGTACGGTCGATGACCTTGACCTTGACGACGTCTTCGAGGTGGATGAGCTGGCCGGGGCTGAGCTCACCGTCGCAGATGACGGTGTCCGCGCCCGTCTCGAGCACGATCTCGCGCAGCTCCTCGGCCTTGCCGGAGCCGATGTAGGTGGCGGCGTCGGGCTTGTCGCGGCGCTGGATCACGCCGTCGAGCACGAGCGCGCCCGCGGTCTCGGCGAGGGCGGCCAGCTCCGCGAGGGAGTTCTCCGCGTCCTGCACGGTCCCCGAAGTCCAGACGCCGACGAGCACGACCCGCTCCAGGCGGAGCTGGCGGTACTCGACCTCGGTGACGTCCTCGAGCTCGGTGGAGAGGCCGGCGACGCGGCGCAGAGCCGCGCGCTCGGAGCGGTCGAACTGGTCGCCGTCCCGCTCTCCGTCGATCTCGGGGCTCCAGGCGACGTCCTCTTCCATCAGGGCATCGGCCCGAAGACCCTCGGGGTAGTCGTGCGCAAGGCGCTTGCGCGGGGTGTCCTGGGAAGGGGAAGAAGAGGAGGTCATTGGGTCCTTACGTCGTTGGGGGTTCCGGCGGGCGGAACTGGTCCGTCACCGCTTACAACGCACGAGTACCCCGGGAGATTCCCGTGTCCCGTGCCGTTGCTGTCAGAAGATGGTCGCACGCAACGCCCCGTCTCGTCACCGTGTTATTTCCCGGCCGCCCGGACCATGTTCCCCGGCCGGCGACCAGCCGACTCCCGCCCCGCCCCTCCCCCTGGGGACCGGCCGGACCACCCCCCTGGACCTCCCCTTACTTCCCGCCCGCCCCCTCCGGAGCCTGCGACGTCCAGTCCGGGTGCCCGGGCATCGGCGGGGTCTTCTCGCCGTAGAGCCAGCCCTGGAAGAAGCCGGTGAGGTCGCGGCCGGCGATGTCCGAGGCCAGCCGGACGAAGTCGGCCGTGCCGGCCGTGGCGTCCCGGTGCCGGGTCACCCACACCCGCTCCAGCCGCTCGAAGGCGGGACGGCCGATCTCCTGGCGCAGGGCGTAGAGGATCAGCGCGGCGCCGTCGTAGACGTTGGGGCGGAAGATGCCGAGGCGGCTGCCGGGCCTGGGCGCCTTGGGTGCGGCGGGCGGCCCGCCGGCCGCGCGCCAGCGGTCGGAGGCGCGGTAGGCGGCCTTCATACGGTCCTGAAGGGGGCGCTCCGCCTTCTCCTCCGCGTACAGCGCCTCGTACCAGGTCGCGTGCCCCTCGTTGAGCCACAGGTCGGACCAGTCGCGCGGGGTGACGCTGTCGCCGAACCACTGGTGCGCCAGCTCATGGACCATGATCGACTCGACGTACCACGCGGGGAACGCGGGGTCGGTGAACAGCTCCCTCTCGAACAGGGAGAGCGTCTGGGTCTCCAGGGCGAAGCCGGTGGAGGCGTCGGCCAAAAGCAAGCCGTACGTCTCGAAGGGGTACCGGCCGACCTTGCGCTCCATCCAGGCGATCTGGTCCGGCGTCTTCGCCAGCCACGGTTCGAGCTGCTCGCGGTGCGCGCTCGGGACGACGTCCCGGACCGGCAGCCCGCGCGGGCCGGTGCGGTGCAGCACCGCGGAGCGGCCGATGGAGACCTGGGCGAGTTCGGTGGCCATGGGGTGGTGGGTGCGGTACGTCCAGGTGGTCGCGGTGTCGGCGCGCTCGACGTCGGCCGGGAGCCCGTTGGCGACGGCCGTGTACCCCTCGGGCGCGGTCACCCGGAAGGTGAACATGGCCTTGTCCGAGGGGTGGTCGTTGCAGGGGAACACCAGGTGCGCGGCGTCGGCCTGGTTCGCCATGACGAGGCCGTCCGCGGTCCGCAGCCAGCCGCCCTCGCGGTCCGGCCGGCCCACGGGCTCGCTGGTGTGCCGTACGACGATGCGCAGCCACTGTCCGGCGGGCAGCGGGTCCTCCGGCGTGATCACCAGGTCCTCGCCGGCCGTGGCGTACGCGGCGGCCTCGCCGTCGATCCTCACGGACTCGACGGTGCCGCGCGCGAAGTCGAGGTTGACGTGGTCCAGGTCCTCGGTGGTCCAGGCGTCGATCGTGGTGACCGCCTTCAGCGGCTTGTCGTTGGCGCCGGAGTAGGCCAGGGACAGGTCGTACGACACGACGTCGTAGCCGGGGTTCCCCAGGTACGGGAAGAGGCGGTCCCCGACGCCCAGCGGGGCCGGCGGGGTGCCGGCGGCGACGAGGCAGACGGTGACGGCGGAGGCGAGCAGCGCCGCCTTCAGCCGTCGGGGGGCGCGGGTGCAGGGGGTGAGCGGCATGCCCCACCGCTACCAGCGTGCGCCCGGCGCACGGCGCAGACGCGCGCCGGGCGCACTCGAACGGCCTCCCCGGCGGGGTCCGGGCGGGTTCCCTCAATGCGCCGAAGCGGTGTGCTGCGCCCGGCTCACGTCGAACACGCCGGGGACGTTGCGCATGGCGCGCATCAGCGCGGGCAGCCGGGCCGCCTCGGGGAGGTGCAGGGTGTAGGTGTGGCGCACCCGCTGCTGGCTCGGGGGTTCCACGGTGGCCGAGACGATCTCGGCGCCTTCGAGGGCGATGGCCTCCGTGAGGTCCGCCAGGAGGTGGGGGCGGCCGAACGATTCAGCGACCAGGGTGACCCGGCACCCCGTGACCTCGCTCCCGGCGGCCTCGCCCCAGCGCACGCCGACCTCCGCGCGCCCCGCGCCCTTCATGCGCGCCACGGCCGCGCACCCGACCCGGTGCACGGTCACCACTCCCCTGCGCACCGCGAACCCGGTGATCTCGTCGGGCGGTACGGGCGTACAGCAGCCGGCGAGCCGTACGGCGGCGCCGGGGCGGTCGGCGATGACGGGCACCGCGGCGACGGTGGTGCCGGAGACCGTCTCGGGCGCGGAGGCCTCCGGAGCGGTGCCGGCTGGCTCGTCCCTAGGCGTCGTGGCGGGGCCCCGAGTCGGCTCAGCGACCCCCTCGGCCACGTTGGCCTCACTCCCCTCCCTTTCCCCCTCACTCACCGGGTGCGTCGCCAGCCACCGCTGGATGGCGATCCGCGCGGCCGGCGTGTGGGCGTGCTCCAGCCACTCCCGTGAGGGTTCGGACGCCGGGTCCTGCCCCATGAGCAGCTGGACGGTGTCGCCGTCGCGCAGCACCGTGCTCAGCGTCGCGAGCCGGCCGTTGACGCGGGCGCCGATGCACGCGTGCGCGTCCTCGCCGTACTGCGCGTAGGCGGCGTCCACACAGGTGGCCCCCTCGGGCAGGCCGAGCGCGCCGCCGTCGGGCCGGAAGACGGTGATCTCGCGGTCCTGGGCCAGGTCCTCGCGCAGGGTCGACCAGAAGGTGTCGGGGTCGGGTGCGGCCCGCTGCCATTCGAGGAGGCGGGAGAGCCAGCCGGGCCGGGTGGGGTCGACGCGCTCGCCGTCCGCCGCCTGTTCCTCGGAGGGCGGCGCGTAGGGGTTGCCGAGCGCGATCACGCCCGCCTCGGCGACCTTGTGCATCCGGTGGGTGCGGATGAGGACTTCGGCGATCTGTCCGTCCGGGCGGGCGACGGCGGTGTGCAGCGACTGGTACAGGTTGAACTTCGGTACGGCGATGAAGTCCTTGAACTCGGAGACCACGGGCGTCATACAGGTGTGCAGCTCGCCCAGCACGCCGTAGCAGTCGGCGTCCTCGTGCACCAGGACCAGGATCCGGCCGAAGTCGGCGCCGCGCAGCCGGCCGCGCTTGCGGGAGACGCGGTGCACGGAGACGAAGTGGCGGGGCCGGATGAGGACTTCGGCCGGGATGCCCGCCTCGCGCAGCACCGTGCGCATCTCGTCGGCGATCCCGGCGAGCGGGTCGTCGGCGCGGGTCGCGTTCTCGGCGATCAGCTTCCGGGTGCGCTCGTACTCCTCGGGGTGGAGGATCGCGAAGACGAGGTCCTCCAGCTCGGTCTTGAGCGCCTGGACGCCGAGCCGTTCGGCGAGCGGGATGAGGACGTCCCGGGTGACCTTGGCGATCCGGACCTGTTTCTCGGGGCGCATCACGCCGACGGTGCGCATGTTGTGCAGCCGGTCGGCGAGTTTGATGGACATCACCCGGACGTCGTTGCCGGTGGCGACGAGCATCTTGCGGAACGTCTCGGGTTCGGCGGCGGCGCCGTAGTCGACCTTCTCCAGCTTGGTGACGCCGTCGACGAGGTAGCGCACCTCCTCGCCGAACTGCTCGCCGACCTGGTCCAGCGTCACTTCCGTGTCCTCGACGGTGTCGTGGAGCAGGGACGCGGTCAACGTGGTGGTCTCCGCGCCGAGTTCGGCGAGGATCAGGGTCACCGCGAGGGGGTGGGTGATGTACGGCTCGCCGCTCTTGCGCATCTGGCCGCGGTGCGAGGACTCGGCCAGGACGTAGGCGCGGCGCAGCGGTTCGAGGTCGGCGTCGGGGTGGTGGGCGCGGTGGGCGTCGACGACGTGGCTGATGGCGTCGGGCAGCCGGCCACGGGCGGCGGGACCGAGCAGGGCGGCGCGTCCGAGGCGGCGCAGGTCGATCCTGGGCCGGGTTCTCTTGCGCGCGACGGCGGCCGCCGCGGGCGCGACGGTGCTGGTCACAGGGTCTGTCACAGCACCTGGACTCGCAGGGTTCGTGGCCTCCGCACTCATGGGCACCTCCGGCTGCGTGGACCGGCGGACGGGGTGCCCCAGGGCGGACACGGCTCAGGGATGGCGATGTGTCCCCCGTCCGGGCCGGTGCTTGATGCTACCGAGCCCACCACGCCCGGCTGACCGGCTCTCGCCGAGCGTGAAACGGATCACCCATTCGAGCGACGGTGGCGAGGTTTGAGGTTCACGGCGAACCCGGTGGTACGCCCGCGGGAGGCGCCCGGCGTGCGCCCGAGCGCCCATCGCGTGACGTATGCCGACGGGATCCGCCCGGCGTGCGCCGCGGGCGCCCGCGTGGCACGGCACCGCGCGGAGCCGCACCACTCGGCCGCGCGCCGCGTTCGCGCACCGAGCGGTCAGCGCATCGCGTGCGGTGCACCGCGTGGTCAGCGCGTCGCGTGGGGTGCATCGCGCGGAACCGCGTCACGCGGTCAGCGCGTCGCGTTCGCCAGCCACTCCCCGTCGATCTCGCCTTCGGCGACGATCACCGCGGGGCCGGTCATCTCGATCTCCCCGTCGGGCCGTTCGGTGATCACCAGGCGGCCGCCCGGGACGTCCACGGTGTACGTGACGGGGGTGCCGGTGACGGCGGGGTCGGTGCCGTCCCTGCGGGCGGTGGCCACGGCCACGGCGCACGCGCCCGTGCCGCACGAGCGGGTCTCGCCGGAGCCGCGCTCGTGCACCCGCATGGCGACGTGCCGGGGGCCGCGGTCGACCACGAACTCCACGTTCACACCGTCCGGGTAGGCGGTGGCCGGGCTGAACGGCGGCGGGGTCAGCAGGCTCCCGGCGTCGGCGAGGTCGTCGACGAAGGCGACCGCGTGGGGGTTGCCCATGTTCACGTTCCGCGCGGGCCAGCTGTGCTCGCCGACGCTCACGGTGACCTCGCCCTCGGGGAGCCGCGCCTTGCCCATGCCCACGGTGACGTCGCCGTCCTTGGCGATGTGCACGGTCTTCACGCCCGCGCGCGTGGCGACGGCGAGGTCGCCCTCGGTCACCAGCCCGGCGTACTGGAGGTAGCGCGCGAACACCCGGACGCCGTTGCCGCACATCTCGGCGATCGACCCGTCGCCGTTGCGGTAGTCCATGAACCACTCGGCCTCGGCCGCCATCGCCGCGGCCTCGGGGTGGGCGGCGGACCGCACCACGTGCAGCAGCCCGTCACCGCCGATGCCCGCGCGGCGGTCGCACAGCGCGGCGACGGCGGCCGGAGGCAGGTCGATGACGTTCTCGGGGTCCGGGACGATCAGGAAGTCGTTCTCGGTGCCGTGCCCCTTGAGGAAGGCGATCCGCGTGCTCATTCCTCGATCGTACGGGGTGGGTACGACAGCGGGCCGTCCGTGGGGCGTCAGCGCAGTCTGGCCACGCGCCACACGGCCAGCACGACCGCCGCGGCGACCACGACGACGTACGCGATCACGACCCGCCAGTCCGGCCGCCTCCCGGAGCCCCGCTGGGGCAGTCCGGGCCAGGTGTGTCCGACCTTGCGGGCGGCCATCATGCCCCAGCCCGCCGCGCAGGAGCAGATGAGCAGGCCGAGCATGGCGATCATGGCTCCGCTGTCGCCGAAGTCGAAGGCGAGCGGGAAGGCGAACATCAGCGAACCGATCGCGCCCAGGCCCACGATGGGGGCGAGCTGCCACAGCCGCAGCCGCCGCTGGGGGCGCAGTTCCACCTCGACCTCGGGGCCGCCGACGAACATCTCGTCCGGCTCCGGACCGTCGTCGGTCACCCCGCCCTGGGTCTCTTCCGGCCCGTCAGGGCTCAGACGGTCGTCGTCCCGCTCCGCAGCACCACTTCCGGTGGTGGCGTGCTCGGCGCCTTGTGCGGTGTCGCGAGGGCCGGCCTCCATCGCCACGCGCCCTCCCAACTAGGACTCCACTGGTCGATCGAAGCTCGATGATGGCACGGCGCCGGAGGCCCCGATGACGGCCGGAGCGTCCCGATGCCATGACGTGATCAGGCTGTAACCGGTCGTTCGACCAACGCCAGGGCGAGCCGCGGAAGTTCCCGGAGATCCGCCGCGGCCCCACTGAGCCAATGCACCCGCGGATCGCGCCTGAACCATGAATCCTGACGGCGCGCGAAGCGCTTGGTGGCACGGATGGTCTCGGCCCGCGCCTCCTCCAGCGTGCACTCGCCGGCGAGCGCCGCGAGCACCTGCTGGTAGCCGAGGGCGCGCGACGCCGTACGCCCCTCGCGCAGCCCTTGCGCCTCCAGTGCGCGCACTTCCTCGACCAGTCCCGCCTCCCACATGCGGTCGACCCGGCGTGCGATGCGCTCGTCGAGTTCCGGGCGGGCCACGTCGACGCCGATCTGCACGGTGTCGTAGACCGAGTCGTGGCCGGGGAGGTTGGCGGTGAAGGGCCGGCCGGTGATCTCGATCACTTCCAGGGCCCGGACGATACGGCGGCCGTTGCTCGGCAGGATCGCCCGCGCGGCCTCCGGGTCGGCGGCGGCGAGGCGGGCGTGCAGCGCGCCGGAGCCGCGCAGGGCCAGCTCGTCCTCCAGGCGGGCCCGCACCTCGGGGTCGGTGCCGGGGAACTCCAGGTTGTCCACGGCCCCGCGCACGTAGAGGCCGGAGCCGCCGACCAGGATCGGCCAGCGCCCGTCGGCGAGCAGTGCGTCGATCCGCTCACGGGCGAGCCGCTGGTACTCGGCGACGGAGGCCGTGACGGTCACGTCCCAGATGTCGAGGAGGTGGTGCGGTACGCCGCCGCGTTCCTCGGGCGTCAGCTTGGCGGTGCCGATGTCCATCCCCCGGTAGAGCTGCATGGAGTCGGCGTTGACGACCTCCCCACCGAGCTGCTGGGCGAGAAACACGCCCAGATCGGACTTTCCGGCCGCGGTAGGACCGACGACGGCGATGACGCGGGGGGTGGGGGCTGCACTGCTCACCGCACCAGTCTCGCAAACCTCTCACCCCCGCCTCGAACGAGTTACGTGACGGCCGGCAACCGGGTTCGTTGCCCGTTGCGAGGTTCTCGCCGCCGGTTCACAGGGGCGGTGACCCGGGCGTCGCAATCGAACGCACCGGGCGACGCGGGATTTCGCCCGCACGAGTAACGTATGGAGTGGATATGGGCGTTTTTGCGCGACTTCTTCGGCGATCGAAAGCGACCGAGGGGGCGTCGGCCGCCGAGGCGCAGGCCGGCACGTCGTCTGTCGGCACGTCGTCGGCAGGCTCCGAACCGAAGGAGTCCGACAAGTCCGGGGAGGCGAAGGGATCGGCCGACGCGGGAGCCGATGCCGGCGGCGACGCCGCGACCGAGACGACGACGGACCCGACGACGGACAAGGGCACGGGCACGGGCGAGGCCACCGGCACGGGTGCCGACGCGCCCACGCCGGAGGCCGGTGACTCCGGCTCCGGCGCGTCCGACGCCGTCGGGATCCCCAAGCAGCAGTCCGCGGTGGAGGCGGCCGACAGCGAGGCCGACAAGGGCACCCGCACGTAGACTGCCCGCGAGGGAAGGTGGACCCATGGGTCTGTTCGACAATCTCAAAGCCAAGATCAGCCCGGCCAAGGACAAGGTCTCCGGCCTCGCGCAACAGCACGGGGACAAGATCCAGCACGGTATCGACCGTGCCGCCAAGGTCGTCGACGAGCGCACCAAGGGCAAGTACAGCGACCGGATCCAGTCCGGCTCCGGCAAGGCCAAGCACGCCATGGACCGGCTCGCCCACAAGGACGACACCGGGCCCGGAGGCACCACCGGCACACCGCCGGCCACTCCGCCCGACACTCCGCCGGGCACTCCGCCCAGCACCCCGCCGCCGGCCTCCTGAGGCAGTCGGCGTCACCGCACGACGGAACACCGCACGACCGAGCGGGACGACGCGGGCCACACGAGGGCGCGCGACCCGCAGTGGCCGATTGGCCGCACTACCCGCAGTACAAGCAGGACAGGCACGACAACGCATACGGCGGACGGCCGCGGAGCAGCAGGCTCCCGGCCGTCCGCCGTTTGCGGAACCGCACGCGGCCTACGACCAGGCGGCCACCAGATAGCCCACGCCGTACGGCGCGTCCTCGTACAGCAGCGCGCCGCTGAGCCCCGCGTCCTCGGCGGCGCCCGCGAGCACCTGCCACGGCGCGCGCCCCGAGGCCTTCAGTTCTCGGGCCAGCCCGGTGTCGAGCGCCTTGAGCGCCGCGACGTCCGCCGCCCCCAGCGCACGCGCGACCTCCGCGTCGAAGGGCGCCGCCCGCTCGTCCAGATAGCCCGGCGCCTTGACCGTCCGGCACGCGCTGGCGTCGCCCATCACCAGCAGCGCCACTCTCCCGGCCTGCCCCGCGATGTCCCTTCCGATGTGGATACACCGCTCGGCGTCGAGCGGTTCCGCCACCGCCAGTCCCTCGATCGGGGCATCGGACCACCCGGTGCGCTCCAGCAGCCAAGCGGCGACCGCCAGCGACGCCGGCAGCTCGCGCTCGGGCGCGGCGGCCTGCTCCCGGCCCAGGCGTACGCCGAGATCGACACCGAAGCCACGGAAGGACCCCGGCGTGCCCTCCGGGAACGACCGGACTCCCGCGTACGGCGTCGCGGACCCCGTGTACGGCCCCTCGGCCGGCGCGTGCGGTCCACCGGCCCCGGGGTCCGGGCCGCGGTGGCCGTCTCCGGCGGGCCCGACCACCACCAGCCGGTCGGGCCGGGCGGCGGCGAGCACCCCGAGGGCGTCCGTGCAGGCGGCACGCGCGGCGTCCAGTTCGGGCGCGGCACCCGCGGCGACCGCGGGCACCAGCAGCGGCGGGCAGGGGCATACTGCGGCGGCGACAAGCATGATCGGCAGCGTAACCCCCGCGCGCCGCGGCGGCTCACCGCGTCCGTCCGCGCGGTCGACGACCGTCCGGACGGATCGTCAGTCGCAGCCGCAGGCGCCTGCCGTGGCGGCCGGCAGCGGCTGCGGCACGCCGATCTTCGGCAGGCCCAGCATCACGCCCGCCGGCTTGGCGGCCTGCGCGGCGTTACGCTTCTCCCAGGCGTCCCCCGCGCGGGTGCGGCGCACGGCGAGGACGGGGCCTTCGGCGAGGAGGTGGTGCGGGGCGGCGTAGGTGACCTCGACGGTGACCACGTCGCCGGGGCGCACCTCCTCGTCCGGCTTGGTGAAGTGGACCAGGCGGTTGTCGGGGGCGCGGCCGGAGAGGCGGTGCGTGGCGCCGTCCTTGCGGCCCTCGCCCTCGGCGACCATCAGCTCCAGGGTGCGGCCGACCTGCTTCTTGTTCTCCTCCCAGGAGATCTCCTCCTGGAGGGCCACCAGCCGCTCGTAGCGCGCCTGGACGACCTCCTTGGGGATCTGGTTGTCCATCTCGGCGGCCGGGGTGCCCGGGCGCTTGGAGTACTGGAAGGTGAAGGCCTGGGCGAAGCGGGCCTCGCGCACCACGTGCAGGGTCTGCTCGAAGTCCTCCTCGGTCTCGCCGGGGAAGCCCACGATGATGTCGGTGGTGATCGCGGCGTGCGGGATGGCCGCGCGGACCTTCTCGATGATGCCGAGGTAGCGCTCCTGGCGGTAGGAGCGGCGCATGGCCTTCAGGATGGTGTCCGAGCCGGACTGGAGCGGCATGTGGAGCTGGGGCATCACGTTCGGCGTCTCGGCCATGGCGGCGATGACGTCGTCGGTGAAGTCGCGCGGGTGCGGGGAGGTGAAGCGCACCCGCTCCAGGCCCTCGATCCGGCCGCAGGCCCGCAGCAGCTTGCTGAAGGCCTCGCGGTCGCCGATGTCGGAGCCGTACGCGTTCACGTTCTGGCCGAGCAGCGTGATCTCGGAGACGCCCTCGGCGACCAGGGCCTCGACCTCGGCGAGGATGTCGCCGGGGCGGCGGTCCTTCTCCTTGCCGCGCAGCGCCGGGACGATGCAGAAGGTGCAGGTGTTGTTGCAGCCGACGGAGATCGACACCCACGCGGCGTACGCGCTCTCGCGCCGGGTCGGCAGCGTGGAGGGGAACGCCTCCAGCGACTCGGCGATCTCGACCTGCGCCTCCTCCTGCACGCGCGCGCGTTCCAGCAGGACCGGCAGCTTGCCGATGTTGTGCGTGCCGAAGACGACGTCCACCCAGGGCGCCTTCTTCACGATGGTGTCGCGGTCCTTCTGGGCGAGACAGCCGCCGACCGCGATCTGCATGCCCGGCCGCTTGGCCTTCTTCGGGGCGAGGTGGCCCAGGTTGCCGTACAGCCGGTTGTCGGCGTTCTCCCGGACCGCGCAGGTGTTGAAGACGACGACGTCCGCGTCGCCGTCCGAACCCTCGGGCGCGCGCACGTAGCCCGCGTCTTCCAGCAGACCGGCCAGTCGCTCGGAATCATGGACGTTCATCTGGCACCCGTAGGTGCGTACTTCGTATGTGCGGACGCCCACGGTCTGGCTCTGGTCGATGCTGCTCATGGGACAAGGGTAGGCGGTCGGCGGACGTGGCTCGGGCCGCCTGTGGACAACCGGCCGGGGAGGCGCCGGTCACCCGGTCGGCGGGGGCCGTGGCCACTCGCCCGGCGAGGCCGCGGTCGTCCGCTCACGCGCGCCGAGCCAGACGACCGGTCGCCTCACGGCTCGATCAGGCCCGCGCGTATCGCGTAGCGGGTCAGTTCCAGGCGGTCGCGCAGGCCCAGCTTGTGCAGCAGGTTCGCGCGGTGGCGTTCGACGGTCCTGGCACTGATGAACAGCAGCTCGGCGATCTCCTTGGAGGTGTGGCCCTCGGCGACCAGCTTCAGGATCTCCTCCTCGCGCTCGGTGACGGGCCGCCGTGGCAGCCGGCCGTCCCCGCGGTGGAGGCGGTCCAGGTAGGCGCGGACGAGGGCGCGCTCGGCGCCCGGGTAGACGAACGGCTCGTCGCGCATGGCCGCGCGGCACGCCTCGACCAGGTCGCGGTCGGCGACGGACTTCAACACGTAACCGCAGGCCCCGGCCTTCAGGGCCTCGAAGAAGTACTGCTCGTTGTCGTACATCGTCAGGATGAGGATGCGCAGTCCGGGCAGCCGGCGCGACAGCTCGCGGGCCGCCTGGGGGCCGGTCATCCGGGGCATGGCGACGTCCAGGACGGCCAGGTCGACGTCGCCCGCACGCGCGCGTGCCACGGCCTCCGCGCCGTCCCCGGCCTCCGCGACGACCGTCAGGTCCGGCTGGGCGTCGAGGATGAGACGTACGCCACGGCGTACGAGGGTGTGGTCGTCGGCGAGCAGGACGCGCGCCGGCGTGGTCATCGGGCTTCCGGGGTACGGCAGGGGATCCGCATCTGCGTACCGGCTCCGGGCGCGGGTCCGAGGCTCAGTTCCGCCCCGATCAGCAGGGCACGCTCTCGCATGCCGCCGATGCCCGCGCCCTCCCGAACGTCCGCCGGCAGGCCCTTGCCGTTGTCGCGGACGAGGAGTTCGACGCCGTCGGGAGCGGGCGCCAGGCGCAGTTCCGCGCGGTCGGCGCCGGAGTGCCGGGCGGTGTTGGTGAGCCCTTCCTGGACCACCCGGTAGATCACGAGTTCGGTTTCCTCGGTCAGCGGGGGCAGTCCGCCGCGCACCTTGTGCCGCACGGTCAGTCCCTGCGCGGTGAACTCGCCGGCGAGCGCGCGCAGGGCGCTGGCGAGGCCCAGCTCCTCCAGGACGCCGGGGCGCAGCCGACGCGCGATCCGGCGTACCTCGTCCAGTCCCGCGCGGGTGACCTCCTGGGCCTGCCCCACCTCCTGGCGCAGGTC
Source organism: Streptomyces sp. JB150 (assembly GCF_011193355.1). Classification (GTDB taxonomy): domain Bacteria; phylum Actinomycetota; class Actinomycetes; order Streptomycetales; family Streptomycetaceae; genus Streptomyces. Next base: position 5,650,182 of record NZ_CP049780.1, on the reverse strand, counting down.
CTCGGGCGCGCGGTCGGCGACCCGCTTGAGCTGGAGCAGCACGGCGGTGAGGGTCTGGCCGACCTCGTCGTGCAGTTCCCGCGCGACGCGACGGCGTTCGCGTTCCTGTGCGGACAGGGCGCGGGCCGCGCTGGTGGCGCGCTCGGCCTCCAGGCGGTCGAGCATCGTGTTGTACGTGGTGATCAGCCCGGCGGTCTCGGCGGGCCCGGCGACGACCGCGCGGGCCCCCGGCCGCAGCAGGTCCGCCGCCGCCATGGCCCGGCCCAGCCGTTGCAGGGGGGGGCGAGTCCGATGCGGAGCACGACCGCGTTCCCGGCCAGCAGCGCCGCGAGGCCGACGAGGACCACCAGCGCCTCGCCGGGCAGGACGGGCGTGGACACGGTGACCGGGCCGAGGAGCAGCGCGGCGGCCATGGCCAGGCCGACGGAGTTGAGGGAGAAGATCCGCCAGAACAGCGACACGCTTCCCGCTCCGTCCGGTCCCCCTCCGTCCGGTCCCCCTCCGTCCGGCCGTGCCCGGTCCAGCCTTGCCGCCGCCCGCAGCCCGCGTATATCCGTGACAACACCCATGTCGTCACCGTACGGCCGGGTGACAGCATGACCGGCGGGAGTCCCCCGTCACGAACGGGGGACTCCGGGTCGTACCGCCGAGCGAGGTCCGGGGCCGGCCGCCGAGCGCGGCGAGTACGGCGCACGGGCCCAGCGAAACAAGAGGGAAGAAACGTGTCCGCTCCACGCCTGAAGGCGACGCCGCTGCCGGGTATCGGGGTCCAGTACGACCTCGTCACGCGTGAACAGCGCCATCTGTCCGTGGTCGCGCACCGGGACGGCGCCCGGACGGTCGCCGTGTACCGCGCGGACGACCCCGACTCGTGCGCCCAGTCGCTGCGGCTGACCGGTGCCGAGGCGGGCGCGCTGATCGACGCGCTGATGCCGGCGCACCACAGCACCAGCCTGCTCTACACCACCGACCTGGGCCTGGTGGCCGAGCGGATCGAGGTGGCCGCGACCTCGCACTGGAACGGGCGGGTGCTCGGCGAGACCCGGGTGCGGACCGAGACGGGCGCCTCCGTGGTGGCGGTGCTGCGGCGGGCGGAGGCGATCCCGTCCCCGGCGCCGGACTTCCGGCTGGCGGGCGGTGACATCCTGATCGTCATCGGCACGCGGGAGGGCGTCGACGCGGCCGCCGCGATACTCGGACGGGAGTGAGCGCGTGCACTCCGCAGTCCTGTTGATCGAGTTCGGTTCCATCATCCTGGGGCTCGGCCTGCTCGGCCGGGTCGCCGCTCGGTTCCGATTCTCCCCCATACCGCTGTATCTGCTGGCGGGTCTGGCCTTCGGCGAGGGCGGGCTGCTGCCGCTCGGCGCGAGCGAGGAGTTCATCGCCACGGGCGCCGAGATCGGCGTGATCCTGCTGCTGCTGATGCTCGGCCTGGAGTACACGGCGAGCGACCTCGTCTCCAACCTCAAGGCGCACTACCCGGCCGGTCTGGTGGACTGCGCGCTCAACGCGCTGCCGGGCGCCGCGGCGGCGCTGCTCCTCGGCTGGGGACCGGTCGCCGCCGTCGTGCTCGCCGGGGTCACCTGGATCTCCTCCTCCGGGGTCATCGCCAAGGTGCTCGGCGAGCTGGGGCGGATCGGCAACCGGGAGACGCCGGTCATCCTCAGCGTGCTGGTCCTGGAGGACCTGGCGATGGCCGTGTACCTGCCGATCGTCACCGCGCTGGTCGCCGGCGTCGGCCTCGCCGCCGGGAGCGTGACGCTGGCCATCGCGCTGGGCGTCGCGGGGCTGGTGCTCTTCGCGGCCGTGCGCTACGGGCGGGTGATCTCGCGGTTCGTCTCCAGCGACGACCCGGAGAAGCTGCTGCTGGTGGTGCTCGGTCTGACGATCCTGGTCGCCGGGGTCGCCCAGCAGCTCCAGGTGTCCGCGGCCGTGGGCGCCTTCCTGGTCGGCATCGCGCTGTCCGGGGAGGTCGCGGAGGGCGCGCACACCCTGTTGAGCCCGCTGCGGGACCTGTTCGCCGCGGTGTTCTTCGTCTTCTTCGGGCTGCACACCGATCCGGCGAGCATTCCCCCGGTGCTGCTGCCCGCGCTCGCGCTGGCCGTCGTCACCGCCCTGACGAAGATCGCCACCGGCTACTGGGCGGCCCGGCGGGCCGGGATCTCCGTCAAGGGACGGTGGCGGACGGGCGGCGCGCTGGTGGCGCGCGGAGAGTTCTCGATCGTCATCGCCGGGCTGGCGGTCACCGCGGGCATCGAACCGGCGCTGGGCCCGCTGGCCACCGCGTACGTCCTGCTGCTGGTCGTCCTCGGACCGCTCACCGCGCGGTACACCGAGCCGGTGGCGATGTGGTGGACCCGCCGCCGCGCGGCCCGCGCGCGGACCGCGGCGGCCGTCCGGCCTGCGGACGAGGAACAGCGGGCGCAGGCGCCGGTCGGCGACTGAGACGACTCCCCCTCGGCGGGTGGACGACTGCGAGGCGTCCACCCCCGAGCGGGCCGATAGGGCTCCCTCGACGCTGGGGATGACTCAACAGGCGGACGGACGGAAGCTCTCAGGCCCCCTGCGCCCGCCACCCCTGGCGCCGCAGTACCGCCGCCACGTCGGGCTTCTCGTAGTGCTCCCCCTTGAGGACCTTGCCGTCGGCCCTGCGGACGACGGTGCCGTCGGGGCCCAGCTTGGTCATGTTGGAGCGGTGGATCTCGGCGATCACCTGGTCGAGGTCGATGCCGTGGACGAGGGCGGTGCCGTACGCCACGTAGACGACGTCCGCCAGTTCGTGCGCGAGCCGGTCGAGCGGGCCGTCGACCGCGACCTCGGCGACCTCCGCGGCCTCCTCGGCGAGCAGCGCCCCTCTCTGCGCGGCCAGTTCCGGTGAGACCGCGGTCGGTGTCGTACGGGCGTCGAGGCCGAAGGCGAGGTGGAACTCACGGACCAGGTCGGCGGGCGAGGAACTCATGCGTCGACTGTAGCGGCTGCCTCCGACACCACCGCCTGTGATTCCGGCCCTGGTCAGGCGGGCTGCGGGCTGGCAGGATCGCCCGCATGTCCAAGCTGTTCCCCCGCACCGGCCGGCGCCGCCTCCTGCAGAGCGCGGCCGTCGGTGTCGTGGCTCTCGGGCTGCTGCTGTGGTGGCTGCTGCCGCTGGAGGAGGAGCCACCGCGCGGGACGGTCACGTTCAGCACGGGCACCCGCGCGGGCGTCTATTACGAGTACGGCGACCGGCTGCGCAAGGAACTCGCCAAGGACATGCCGGGCCTCAAGGTGGAGCTGCTCACCAGTGACGGCTCGCAGGAGAACGTCGCCCGCGTGGCCACCGGCAAGGCGGACTTCACCATCGCCGCGGCCGACGCGGTGGAGACGTACAAGCTCGGCGGCGAGGGCGCCGACCGGCTGCGCGGGGTCGCTCGTCTGTACGACGACTACGTGCAGCTCGTCGTCCCGCCGCACTCGGAGATCGAGTCCGTGGCGGACCTGCGCGGCAAGCGGGTCGCCATAGGGCTCCCCGACTCGGGGGTGCGGCTGATCGCGACTCGGCTGCTCAAGGCAGCCGGCATCGATCCCGAGAAGGACATCACGCCGTACCCGGACGGCATCGACACCGGTCCGAGGAAGCTGGGCACGAAGCTCGACGCGTTCTTCTGGTCGGGCGGACTGCCGACGGACGGACTGCGCAAGCTCACCAGGACCGATTCGTTCCGGTTCATCCCGATCGCTCCCGATCTGGTCGCCAAGCTGCACAAGCAGCGCGCCGCCACGCGGTACTACCGCGCCACGAACATGCCCGAGTCGGCGTACCCGACCATCCAGATGGGTCAGGCCGTGCCGACGCTCGCGGTGTCCAACCTGCTCATCACCCGCACGGACATGGATCCCCGGCTGACCGAGTGGCTGACCCGGACCGTCATCAAGAGCCGCGACCGCATCGGCGCGCACGTGCACTCCGCCCAGCTGGTCGACCTGCGCACCGCCGCCGCCGACGCCGCCCGCATCCTCGGCGCGCTCGGCGCCGGCGGGCTGCTGCCGCCCGGCCCCGACGTGCTGGCCACCGTCGAGTTCCTCGGCGAGCACGGCATCCCCGCGCTCCCCGGCGGGCGCTACCTCGCCCAGGCCGTCGACCCCGCCGACCACGCGCGCGTGCTGGCCGCCCGGCCCGAGCTGGTCGACGGCATCTACACCGACCCGCTGACCCTGCACGAGGGCGCGCGGCGCTACTACCGCTCGGTGAAGCCGTAAGAGCCTCGGCGGAGCGCCCGCGCGGTGCCCCCTTTTTCACGCCGCCGGCCCGCTCCTGGGCACGGTCACCGTCACCTTCAGCCCGTGCGGCTCGTGGTGGTCGTACGTGATCGCACCGCCCGCCGAGGCGAGCAGCGCCCGGCTGATGGACAGGCCGAGGCCGGAGCCCTTGACGTTCTGATGGCGGTTGCTGCGCCAGAAACGGTCTCCCACGCGGGTCAGTTCCTCGTCGGTGAGGCCGGGGCCGCGGTCCGCGACCACGACGGTCGAGGTGTCGCCGTGGGACGCGACGCGGACCTCCACCAGCTCGCCCGCCGGGGTGAACTTCAGCGCGTTGTCGATCACCGCGTCCAGCGCGCTGGAGAGGGTGACCGCGTCGGCCCAGGCGGTGGTGGCCGGGCAGTCGGCCACCAGCCGTACGCCCTTCGCCTCGGCGGTCGGCGCCCAGGCGGCGACGCGCTCGGCGGTGAGCGCGCCGATGTCGGTGAGGCCCAGATTGGCCTCGGCGTGCTCGGCGAGCGCCAGGTCGAGCAGGTCGTCCAGGACCTGTGCGAGGCGCTTGCCCTCGGCCTGGACGGAGGCGATCTCCTCGTTGCCCTCGGGCAGTTCGAGCGCCAGCAGCTCGATGCGCAGCAGCAGTGCCGCGAGGGGGTTGCGCAGTTGGTGGGAGGCGTCGGCGACGAAGGCGCGCTGCTGCTCCAGGACGTTCTCGACGTTGTCGGCCATCTCGTTGAACGACCGGGCCAGCCGTCTCAGCTCCGGCGGCCCGCTGGCCACGGCCACCCTCGACTTCAGCCGCCCGGTGGCGATGTCGTGGGTGGTGGCGTCCAGGACGCGGACGGGCCTGAGCACCCAGCCGGTGAGCCGGAGCGCGGCGCCCACGGCCAGCAGCATCGCGGCGGTCTCGCCCGCGGCGATGACCAGCCAGCCGCGCAGGATCCGCGACCTCATCTGGCCGGTCGGCGAGTCGGTGACCACCACGGCGACGACGTCGCCGTCCCGGATCACCGGCGAGGCGACGACCAGACGGTGCCGCTGCCAGGGCCACACCTGCTTCGGGTCGTGGCTGCGGCGGCTCAGGAACGCCTCGTCGACGGCGGCCCGCACCTCACCCGACCGAGGGAGCAGCCAGTCGTCGGGCGCATGAGCCATGGGGATGTCGTCGTGGTAGAAGACACCGGCACGAATGCCGTAGACCTTGTGGTAGCTGATCAGTTCGCGTCTCAGTGTCTCGCGGCGCTCGTCGCGCACCGTGGGGTCGGCGGTGACGAACTGGGCGAGGGCCGCGAACCGCGCGGTGTCGTCGATCCGGTCGACGACGACCTTCTGCTGCTGGGCCGCCGCGAGACTGACGGCGAGCGGGACGCCGAGCGCCAGCAGCACGGCCGCCATCAGGACGATGAGCAGCGGCAGAAGACGTGTGCGCACCCTGCCCCGCTACGCGTCCGGGGCGACGAGCCGGTAGCCGACGCCGCGCACGGTCTCGATCAGCGCCGGCATGCGCAGCTTGGCCCGCAGGGACGCGACGTGCACCTCCAGGGTGCGGCCGGTCCCCTCCCAGCTGGTCCGCCAGACCTCGCTGATGATCTGTTCCCGCCGGAAGACCACGCCCGGGCGCTGCGCCAGCAGGGCGAGGAGGTCGAACTCCTTGCGGGTCAGCTGGACGGCCGAGCCGTCCACGCTGACCTGGCGGGTGGGCAGGTCGATGCGGACGGGGCCCAGGTGGACGGCGGTCTCGACGGGGCCGGTGGCGTCCTCGTGGACGGTGCGCCGGCTCACCGCGTGGATCCGCGCGAGCAGTTCCCCGGTGTCGTACGGCTTGACCACGTAGTCGTCGGCCCCGAGGTTGAGGCCGTGGATGCGGGAGCGGACGTCGGACCGCGCGGTGACCATGATCACCGGTGTGGCGGTGCGCTTGCGGATCTTGCTGCACACCTCGTAGCCGTCCTGGTCGGGCAGGCCGAGGTCGAGCAGGACGACGCCGAAGCCGGGGCCCTCGGGCACCAGGGCCTGCAGTGCCTCCTCACCGCTGCGCGCGTGCGTGACGTCGAAGCCGTGCCGCGCGAGGACCGCGGACAGCGCGGTGGCGACATGGTTGTCGTCCTCGACGAGGAGCAGTCTCATCCCGGCCCCCTTCGGTTCATCGGCTGGACGGATCGCGCGGGTACAAACGCGTGCACGCGCGCGGGTGCACCAAGGCAGTCACGCCGATGGATGACGACGGCGTCAAGAGGGTTCCGGTTGTGCGGCCCCGAAGTTATCCGGCCGATACGCGCGCAGGTCACAAGTGCTACGACAGGTGTCCGATTGCTATCGGATCGTGATGCTCAGATTCCCCTCAGATGTAATGACGCAGGTCGCGTAGGGTTATTAGTGTCCTCCGAAACCCGAGGAGGACGGAGCCAGCAAGCGATGACCGAAGTATCGGTGGCCAAGGAAGGTTCGGCCGCGACCGGCGAACTGGTCGTCCTGAAGAGCGTCAACAAGCACTTCGGCGCGTTGCACGTACTCCAGGACATCGATCTCACGATCGCCCGCGGCGAGGTCGTCGTGGTCATCGGGCCCTCCGGGTCCGGGAAGTCCACCCTGTGCCGCACCATCAACCGCCTCGAGACGATCGACTCCGGCACGATCACGATCGACGGCAAGCCGCTGCCCCAGGAAGGCAAGGAGCTGGCCCGGCTGCGCGCCGACGTCGGGATGGTGTTCCAGTCCTTCAACCTCTTCGCGCACAAGACCGTGCTCGAGAACGTGATGCTCGGCCAGATCAAGGTCCGCAAGGCGGACAAGAAGCAGGCCGAGGAGAAGGCGCGCGCCCTGCTGGACCGGGTCGGCGTGGCGGCGCAGGCGGACAAGTACCCCGCGCAGCTCTCCGGCGGCCAGCAGCAGCGTGTCGCCATCGCGCGGGCTCTGGCCATGGGCCCCAAGGTCATGCTCTTCGACGAGCCGACGTCGGCTCTCGACCCGGAGATGATCAACGAGGTCCTGGAGGTCATGCAGCAGCTCGCCCGTGAGGGCATGACCATGATCGTGGTCACCCACGAAATGGGATTCGCGCGATCGGCAGCAAACCGCGTGGTGTTCATGGCGGACGGCCGCATCGTCGAAGAGGCTGCGCCCGACCAGTTCTTCAGCAACCCGCGTAGCGACCGCGCCAAGGACTTCCTGTCGAAGATCCTGCACCACTGACCGGGCCAGTCACCTCCGCGACGAGCCGCGTCACCCGCAACGACGGCTTCCCATCACACAAAGGATGTTCACTATGAAGCTCCGCAAGGCCACCGCCGCGGCCGCTGCCGCCCTCGTCCTCTCCCTGACCGCGACGGCCTGTGGGGGCGACGACGGCGGAGATGAGAGCGGTTCGGGCTCCGGTGGCGGCGACAAGATCACCATTGGTATCAAGTTCGACCAGCCGGGCCTGGGCCAGAAGACGCCACAGGGCTACTCCGGCTTCGACGTGGACGTCGCCACGTACGTCGCCAAGGAACTGGGCTACGACGCCAACCAGATCGAGTGGAAGGAGGCGAAGAGCGCCGACCGCGAGACCATGCTCCAGCGCGGTGACGTCGACTTCATCGCCGCCACCTACTCGATCACCCCGGAGCGCCAGGAGAAGGTCGACTTCGCCGGCCCATACCTGCTTGCCCACCAGGACGTTCTGCTGCGCGCCGACGACAACTCCATCAAGTCGCCGGAAGACCTCAACGACAAGAACCTGTGTTCCGTGACCGGTTCGACCTCGGCACAGAACGTCAAGGAGAAGCTGGCGCCGAAGGCCAACCTCCAGCAGTACCCGACCTACTCGGCGTGCCTGAGCGGCCTGCAGAACAACGCCATCGACGCGCTGACCACGGACGACTCGATCCTCGCTGGCTACGCCTCACAGGACAGCTTCAAGGGCAAGTTCAAGCTCGGCGGCTTCAAGATGACGAACGAGAACTACGGGATCGGCGTCAAGAAGGGCAGCGACCTCAAGGCGAAGATCAACACTGCCTTGGAGAAGATGGTCTCCGACGGTGCGTGGGAGGAGGCAATGAAGAAGAACCTCGGCCCGGCGAACTACAAGAACGAGCCCGCCCCGAAGATCGGCGACATCAAGAGCTGATCCACTCCAGATAACGCCCCGCGGGTGCGTCGTCCCTTCAGGGCGGCGCACAGGGGCCACCTGACACGCGGAAGCGCGGGAGATCGTGTTCGACTTTCTTTCAAACTATGACGACCCGAGCCTGCTGGGAGCCTTCTGGCTAACGGTGCAGCTCGCCGTCTACTCGGCCATTGGCTCCCTCATCTGGGGAACGGTCCTTGCGGCCATGCGGGTCGGCCCGGTGCCTCTGTTGCGCGGTTTCGGTACGGCGTACGTGAACATAGTGCGGAATATCCCGCTGACGGTGATCATCCTGTTCACGTCGCTTGGGCTGAATCAGACGCTGAGTGTCAAGCTCGGTGCTCAGGACTTCGAAACCATCAACTTCCGGCTTGCCGTGCTGGGCCTGATCGTCTACACATCGGCCTTCGTATGTGAGGCGCTGCGCTCCGGCATCAACACCGTGCCGGTCGGCCAGGCCGAAGCTGCCCGCGCGATCGGGCTCACCTTCACTCAGGTCCTGACGCTGGTCGTGCTGCCACAGGCATTCCGCTCTGTGGTTGGCCCTCTCACGAACGTTCTAATCGCACTGACGAAGAACACCACGGTCGCGGCTGCGATCGGTGTCGCCGAGGCGGCACTGCTGATGAAGGAAATGATCGAGAACGAGGCGCAATTGCTGCTCATCTCGGCGATCTTCGCCTTCGGCTTCGTGGTCCTGACACTGCCGACCGGTCTGATCCTCGGCTGGGTAGGCAAGAAGGTGGCGGTGAAGCGATGAGCTCGGTCCTGTACGACGCCCAGGGTCCCCGCGCCAAGCGACGGAACGTTCTCTACACAGCGATCTTCCTGGCCGGTATGGCAGCCCTACTGTGGTGGGTGTACAACGCCCTGTCCGACAAGGGACAGCTCGAGTGGGCCAAGTGGGAGCCATTCTTCTCTTCGTCCGAGGCCTGGGAGACGTACATCTGGCCGGGTCTGCAGAACACGCTCAAGGCATCGGCGCTGTCTATGATCATCGCGCTGCCGCTCGGTGCGATCTTCGGCATCGCCCGCCTGTCCGACCATGCCTGGATTCGCGTACCCGCCGCGGTCGTGGTTGAGTTCTTCCGCGCCATCCCCGTCCTGATCCTGATGATCTTCGGGCTGGCCTTGTTCTCGGAGTACACCAACATCAGCTCCGACGACCGACCTCTGTACGCGGTCGTCACCGGTCTGGTGCTGTATAACTCGGCCGTGCTCGCGGAAATCGTGCGGGCCGGAATCCTGGCACTGCCCAAGGGCCAGTCCGAGGCAGCCATGGCGATCGGGCTGACCAAGCGCCAGATGATGCAGCTGATCCTGCTGCCGCAGGCCGTCACCGCGATGCTGCCCGCGATCGTCAGCCAGCTCGTGGTGATCGTGAAGGACACCGCACTCGGCGGTGCGGTGCTCACCTTCCCGGACCTGCTTGCCGCGGTCAGTCCGATGAGTTCGTACTACGGCGCGAACACAATCGCCAGCTTCACGGTCGTCGCCGTCCTCTTCATCGTGATCAACTTGGCCCTCACCTCATTCGCGAGCTGGCTGGAACGCCGACTGCGGCGCAGCAAGAAGAGCACCGGCGCGGTCCTCGGCACAGAGGAAGTGGACGATCTTAACGCCGCCGAGGCGGCGGGCACTCACGGGACGGAGGCTAGGGGGCCGAAGATCTGACGGAGGCAATGGGTGAGGGCGGCGTTGGCCTGACGCGTCTTGCAGAAGGCCGTGATCAGGCAGCCTGCGGCTGGCGGTTGGCTTGTCGGATCATATGGCAAGAGCGAGGTTGTGCATGCGGGCGACGGCCTGGACCGCCGTGGCCGTGCTGCCGGCAGTCGCGCTGGAGGCGACGTCCAGGCCGAGGGCGCGTTGTCCGTCGGCGTTGACGCCGACCGCGATCAGGGCGTGCACGTTGATGATCCGACCGCCCTCGCTTCTGGGTAAGCGCGTCCACCCAGACGAACGCATGGGGTGGGTCCCGCGTCCAGCGGCCGGTTACGGAAGGCGGTGGCTTGCTGGTCCAGGTGCCGGGCCATGGCCGAGACCTGCGACTTTGGCAGCTGTGTGACGCCGAGGGACTCGGCCAGTTTCTCTATCCGGCGGGTGGACACGCCAAGCAGGTAGGCGGTGGCGACCACCGAGATCAGGGCCTGATCGGCCCGCCGTCGGCGTTCGAGAAGCCAGTGTGGGAAGTAACTGCCGGGCCTGAGCTTGGGGATAGCGAGTTCGACGGTGCCTGCCCTCCTACCCCACTCGCGGAAGCGTTAGCCGTTGCGGTGGTTACTCTCTCGTCGCTGACCTGCCCCTATTCGGCCTTGCAGAGGGCGTCGGCCTCCGCAGACATGAGCGCGTCGGCGAACGTCTTGACCATCGCGCGCAGCAAATCGGGACTCGTCGCTGCGAGGTTCTCCCCGGCGAGGGCGTGCAGGGGCAGACTGTCCGGTGCGGTCATCGTGCTGATCTCCGCCGAGCTCTCGACAACTCGGGGATCAACCGGTGGCCGTTCTTCTATCTCACTCCAACGCCGGGGCAATCACCCGGATCAGGTGGGAGTCCGTACGCCACTTCTCAGGACGCAGCCGGGAACGGCCCGCCGAAGAAATCGGCGGGCCGCCACCGTAGGGTGAGGCTAGCCCCTTGTCCACTGACCGCCGGTCTCGACATAGGTGAGCGGCGGGCAGGAGACGATGGACAGCCCGCTAGACTTCCAGACCGCCGCATCCCGCTCAACCTTTGGGCCACCGTTAAAGGGGATGCAGCGCACCCACGCCCGGTACTGTCCGCCATTGCTTTTTGTGCAACTCATGTACCAGCCGTTGTCGTACAAACCGTCGTAGCACCCGGTCGGGTGGGCCATGACGGATACGTCACCCCCAGGGACCGCATTGGCTGCACCTTGGAGTCCGAGGGAGAAACAAGCCGCCACCCCCATAACAGCAGCTTGCAGCTTCAACTTCTTCATTTTCCACTGATCCTTTCTCGATCGTACCTGCTCTACCTCAGGTGGACTTGGTCCAATAGCCTGCGTACACCGCCTTGGAGTCTCCCTGGCAGTACGCGAAGGATCGCCCTGTCTTCTTCCACGGCCCGTCGTAGTCAACGATCTTGCCGTCCGGGAACTTGCACCCCACAGTGGCCGCATACGAGCCGCCGTTGTTACTGGAGCAGCTAGCGACCGAGCCCCAGTAGCCGGGTATCTCGTAGTGGCAACCGCTGGGATGTGCTGCGGCTCCGAATTCAGTAGCCGATGCGGACGCACCGGCACTGACCGCGAAGAGGCCAGCCAGCAGCACTCCAAGTGCCGGCGCGGCGGCTCCCCTAGTGAATCTCTTACGCATTTCCCCTCGTTCCACTCTTCAAGAGCGACGGTCAAATTTCGGCTCCGGACGATCAGAACAATCGCAACTATCGATCACATCCGGCAATGAAATTGAGCGAGATTTGAGCAAGGGTAGGCTTTATTCGGCCATCACATCTGCCGACTCGCCCTGTCGACCTTTATGAGCCACCACAAGCAATTTTGCATTGGCAATGACAAGAAGCCGCAGATCGGACCTAAATCGAACCGCATCAATTTGCAGCTGCTAGCCGACACATCCGTGGCTTATGCGGCAGCGAAGAAGAACTGGCCCGAGGCTGTTGTCCTCGTGCAGCAGGTAGCGGATGCGAACCACGCTTCCAAAGAGGAGATAGACAACTGGCTGGATACGCTCGACAAGGTCTTACCGTGTCGAATGTGGCGCGCCAGTTGCTTGATGCTGTTGCCGCAGCGAAAAGGTCGGCCGATCGCTGTCATCGATCTCGGGACACGCAGCACTTGTCGGCCTCGATGCAGGAAGTGTTGCGGATGGGGGCAGTAGCCGCGCTGGTTGAGGGCGTGGTGTGAGGACGTCCGGCGATGGTCAAGGGCCCGCTCAAGGCCCAGACGCGCCGACGGGTCTTTTGAGGCGAGTTGGTCCCAGCGTCGGGCTCGGCAATGCATCGGCAGGCTGCGCTTGAGATCGGTGTTGACCTACTGTCGGGGCCCCGCGTCCAACGACCGGCCGACGAGCCCCAGGTTGCACAGCCGGTGATCGAGGACCGCATACCACACTGCTTGCTGTTCGGGCTCTGACAGTAGCTGATGCTGGCACGCCCGATTCCCTTTCGGGCGCGCGGCAAAACCCTCCCGCTCGCCACTCGGTCACCAGTTGTCCGTCTGCGTGAGATTAGAGGCATCCGCGGCACCGGCGCCGGAGGCGCCATCTGAGGGTGAGCCAACCACCTTCAGTGACACGAGGGGCAGTGGCATGATCGCCACTGCCCCTCGTCACTTGACGCAAGCACCCGCAATAGGTTGCATACTTTCTGTGATCGTGCACCCTGCTCCAACTTCCTGTTCACTCACATCCCTCAGGACACCGTCACGGGCAGGGGGCGCCGCGCCGTGGACCCGGTGATCATCGTCGGAGCGGGGCCCGTCGGGCTGACGCTCGCCCTGGCACTGGCGCGTCAGGAGGTGCCGTGCGTCGTCCTCGACGAGGGCCCGGGCAAGGACGAACCGCGCCTGGCGCGCACCGTCGCCCTGCACGAGGACACCGCCGCGCTGATGTCCCGGCTGACCGGGACGGCACTGGACGAGGCCGGCGCGCACTGGGCCGGATGGCGGTCGATGCGGCGCAAGCAGGTGATGCGCGAGATCACGTTCGGCGAGGCCCCGGAGGACGACGCGGAGGACGACGCGGCCCCGGTTTCCCCGCTGCACATCGCCCAGCACGTGCTCACGGACGCCCTGCGCGCCGCACTGGCGCGGGAACGAATCGTCAAGATCGTCGCGGACAGCCGGCTGGACGCCGTGGAGCAGGAACCCTCGGGCGTCACCGCGCACACCCGCGGCGCCCAGGGCACCTGGTGGCGCGGCAGTTACCTGGTGGGCTGCGACGGCCCCCGCTCGACCGTGCGCAAGCTCCTGGACATCCGCTTCCCTGGCCGTACGGCGGTGGAGCGGCACGCCGTGGCCGCGCTGCGGGCGGAACTTCCGTGGCCGGGTCAGGCGTTGCTCCACCGGATGCCGCCGTGGCGGTCGTCGGGGCCCTCGGCCGGGGAGGTGACCGCCCGCCCGCTGCCGGACGGTGTCTGGCGGCTGGACTGGCTGCTGCCGCCCGGCAAGGACCTGGTCACGCCCGAGCTGCTGCTGGCCCGCGTCCAGGAGACCCTGACCGGCTGGACGGGCGAGGCCTCACCGTCGTACGAACTGCTGGACACCGGAGTGCACATCGTCCACCACCGGCTGGCAAGGCGCTGGCGGGCGGGCCGGGTCTTCCTCGCCGGGGACGCGGCGCATCTGCTCGGCGCGCTCGGCACCCAGGGGCTGGACGAGGGGCTGCGGGACGCCGACAACCTCGCCTGGAAGCTGGCGCTGGCCTGGCACCACGGGCCGCACGAGGCGCTGCTCGACAGCTACCAGGCCGAGCGGCGCGCGGTCGTCGCCGCCCGGCTGCGCGCCGCCGACCAGGCGTTGCCGCAGGTGCGCGGCGGCAAGGGCCTGCGCTCGTACGTGCCGGGCGCCGCCCGCGGTCATGACGCGCTGCTCACCGACGGCCACCTGGGCAGCGGCCCGCTGGGCGCCCCCGGCGGCTATGCCGACTCCCCGCTCGCGCCCCGGCACATCGAGGCCGAGGTCCCGGTCGCCACCCCGCCGGGGGCACCGGTCACCGATGTCGTGGTCACCGCGGAGGACGGCTCGTTCGTACGGCTGCGCGACCGGCTGGGCCGGGGCGCGCTGCTCGTCGTGCTGATCGCGCCCGGCACCGGCGTGTGGGAGCGCAAGCACTGGGCGACGGCCGGGATCATGCCCCGGCTCGCGGCCGCGGTGTCCGCCCTGCCGCACCCCGCCGAGCTGCTGGTCGCCGAGAGCTACCCGGGCGCGGCCGCCCACACCGTGCTCCTCGTCCGGCCCGACGGGCATCTCGTCACGGCCCTGAACGGGGTGCGCCCCGCCGACCTCTACGCGGCGGCCGAGGCGACGCTCGGCGGCCCGGCCCAGGCCGGCGGCGGAGGCGGGACGCGAGCCGGGGTCCAGGCGGAGGCCGGGGCGGCCTCGCGCTGAGGGCGAAGTATGCTCACGGTCACCGTGTGTCCACATGGTGACAGCGAGTTGACCCGTCCGGACCGGCATGGTGTACTCCGGATCGTGACCGACACCTGCGTGCGCCTGTGGCGACGGGTCCATATGGACCTCGTCCGTTACGCGGGCTGCGTGTGTCGACCGTCCTGCTGATCTCGCTTCCTCTCTCTGCCGCGCGCCGCTCGATGCGTTGTCGCGCGCGCTTCCGCGAACTCATCAGGACGGTCCACGTGTCTGCCCTTTTCCCCTCCCCCTCCCCCTCCCCCGCCTCCGTCGCGTCCGCCGCCGGGCGTGGCTCCGCGCCCACCCAGGCCGATCTGCTGGACTTCGTCCGGCGTGCGGCGGCCGACACCGCGCTGATCGAATCCCTGCCGCTCGACCCGGAGGGCCGTACCTGGGTACGGCTCCAGGGGCCCGGCGGCAGCGAGGCCTGGCTGATCGGCTGGCCGCCCGGCACGGGCACCGGCTGGCACGACCACGCCGACTCGGTGGGCGCCTTCCTCACCGCGCGCGGCGAACTGCGGGAGAACGCGCTGGCCGCGCGGCTGCCCGCCGACGGCTGGAAGACCCTCGAACTCACCGAGGGTGTGGACCGCCACCGCCTCCTGCCGGCCGGTCAGGGCCGCGCCTTCGGCCGTCACCACGTCCACGAGGTGCTCAACGAGTCCACGGAGGAGCACGCGATCTCGGTCCACGCCTACTACCCGCCGCTGCCCCGGATCCGCCGCTTCAGCCGCACGGGCCAGGTGCTGCGTCTGGAGCACGTCGAGCGCCCGGAGGACTGGCAGTGAGCGGCCGCGAGCACGGGGAGCCCGTGGGCATCGACCAGTTGCTGGAGCGGGTGCGGGCAGGCTACGAGCGGATCGGGCCGCGCGAGGCCTACGCCGCCCAGCAGGCCGGTGAGGCACTGCTCGTGGACATCCGGTACGCCGCGCTGCGTGAGCGGGACGGCCTGATCCCCGGCGCCCTGGTCGTGGAGCGCAACGAACTGGAGTGGCGGCTCGACCCCTGGGGCAGCCACCGTCTTCCCGAGGCCACCGGCCATGAGCTGCGGGTCGTGGTGCTGTGCAACGAGGGATACGCGTCGTCCCTCGCCGCCGAGTCCCTGCACCGGCTGGGACTGCGCCGGGCCACGGACCTGATCGGCGGCTTCCAGGCCTGGCGGGCGGCGGGACTGCCGGTGGTCGAGCAGCACGCCTAGGGCGTGTTGCGGAAGTGCCGACCGTGCAGCACAACGATGTCTGATCACCGCCAGCAAGGTCCTGCTGTGGTCCTCATGCTGACGGCATGACGATGTCATCCACTACGGAGTCAGCAACAGTTCTCACCGGCATGTATGCGGCTGAGGCGGAGTACCTGGCGGCGGGAGGCCCTGGCGAGGCTTCGTTCGACCTCCTCGCCCCCTTCTTTGCGCCGGATGTCGAGCTGCATCAAGCAGATGCCCTGCCCTACGGAGGCACTTGGCGTGGGCACAAGGGCATGACGCAGTTCTTCCACATGATGGGAGAGGTGTGGGAGTCGTTCGAGATGGTGGAACAGGAGTTCCTGGCCACCGGTGAGACTGCGGTCGTGCTCACAAAGGTCCGTGCTCGCGCGCGCGCGACCGGCCGTGAACTCAGCTTCCCCATTCTGCAAACGATCACGGTCAAGGACGGGCGGATCACCGAGGTCCGTCCGTTCTACTGGGACACGCGGGCAATCGCCGATGCCTGCGCCGTGCCGACACCGACAGACTGAGGTCGACGACAGAACCCACTGGTCACAGCCACTCGTTGAGGACTGCTGCCAGCACGGTCGCCTCGTAACGGACGGCAAGCTTGTCGTATCTCGTGGCCACGGTCCGGTGGCGCTTGAGGCGGTTGATCCCGCATTCGACCGCGTGGCGCTCGCGGTAGTCGGTCTTGTCGAACTTCGGCGGCCGACCGCCTCGGGAGCCGAGTCTCTGGCGGTTGCGAACTCGGTCCGCCGGGACCGGGATGGTCGCCTTGATACCGCGTCTTCGCAGGTAGGCCCGGTTGCGGCGGGAGTCGTACGCCTTATCGGCCCGTACATGGTCCGGTCGCTTACGGGGTCGACCAGGACCGATCCGAGGCACCCGGATCGCGTCCAGGACGGACTCGGACTGCGGAGAGTCGCCTCGCTGCCCGGCCGTGATCAGCACCGACAGAGGCTTCTGCCCCTGCTCGACGGCAAGGTGGATCTTGCTCGTCAGACCGCCTCGGGAGCGTCCGAGGCCGTGGTCGGCCGGCTCGATGGCAATGCCGCCGGGCGGCTCTTTTGGCAGGTCCCCCTTTTCGCCGCCCCGGCCGCGTGCTGGTGCGCCCGGCAGACGGTGGAGTCGACGTTCACGTCCCAGGTGATCAGGCCCTCGCATCCGCCTCGGCCTGGAGGTGCGTGACAATCGCGGCCCAGGTGCCATCCCGCTGCCAGCGGCGGAACAGGTCATGGACCCGGTCCCAGGGCCCGTAGCGTTCCGGCACATCGCGCCAGGGAGCACCTGTCCGGGTCCGCCACCGTATGCCGTCCATCAGCTGCCGCCGCGTCCACACCGGCGGACGGCCTGGCTTAATGCCCTGTGGCAACAACGGCTATAGCCGGGCCCACTGGCCATCCGTCAGATCACCACGTCCCCACAGAGCGTGATCATTCACGGCCAAGATCCACTTTCGCGACAGACCCTAGGGCCGGCGCGGGGCGCCCCCCTCGGGGGGTGTGGCGGGTCGTTCGGCCCTGTACGCGATGGGCGCCCCCGCGCGTCCACCGTGTGCAGGGCCCGTGGCGGAGCGTCAGCCGCGTCGGAGCCGACAGCCGCGTCAGAGTCCCTCGTCCTCCAGGAACTCCGTGTCCTCCCCCTCCTCCTCCAGCGCCTGCCGGACGATCCGCAGGGCCAGGCCCTCGGAGTAGCCCTTGCGGGCGAGCATCCCCGCGAGGCGGCGGAGCCGTTTGTCCCGGTCGAGGCCGCGGGTGGCGCGCAGCTTGCGGGCGACCAGCTCACGCGCGGTCGCCTCCTCCTGTTCGGAGTCGAGCCGGCCGACCGCCGCGTCGATCAGCGTGGAGTCGACGCCCTTGGTGCGCAGCTCCCGGGCGAGCGCCCGCCGGGCCAGGCCCCGGCCGTGGTGGCGGGACTCCACCCAGGCGTCCGCGAAGGCGCTGTCGTCGATCAGTCCCACCTCTTCGAAGCGTGACAACACCTCCTCGGCGACGTCGTCCGGGATCTCCCGCTTGCGCAGGGCGTCCGCGAGCTGCTTGCGGGTGCGCGGGGTCCCGGTGAGCAGGCGCAGGCAGATCGCCCGCGCCCGCTCGACCGGGTCCCCTGAGGACTCCCCCTTCTCGGCCCTCGACGAGAGAGAGGAGCCCCCGTCCTCGGCGGGCGGATCCCCGAAGCCGCGCCGACGTCCACGCCGTCCGCGTGAGCCGCCCGCGCCGCGCGGGGAGCCTCCGTTCGTCCCCGCACCGGGGGACGGGTCGTACGGGTCGTGCGGGTGGTGCGGGTCGCCGTCCGGCCGGCCGGTGCCCTGTCCGGCGGCGCGCCCGTCGTCCTCGCTCCCCGGCTCCCACGCGGGGCCGGGGTGGGCGTACTCGTACTCGGACCAGTCGGTTCGCCGTGTCACGGGCTCAGCTCTTGGCGGCCGCGGCCTTGGTCTTGGCCGTCTTCGCCGCCGCCGGGGCAGGCACCGACTTGGCGGCGTCGTCCGCGGGGGCGGTGGTGACCGCGGCGTCCGCGCCCGGCTCGGCGGCCGGCTCCTCGGGCCGCACGCCGACGCCCAGCTTCTCCTTGATCTTCTTCTCGATCTCGTTGGCCAGGTCGGGGTTGTCCTTGAGGAAGTTGCGCGCATTCTCCTTGCCCTGGCCGAGCTGGTCGCCCTCGTACGTGTACCAGGCGCCGGCCTTGCGGACGAAGCCGTGCTCCACGCCCATGTCGATCAGGCCGCCCTCGCGGCTGATGCCCTGGCCGTAGAGGATGTCGAACTCGGCCTGCTTGAAGGGCGGCGCGACCTTGTTCTTGACGACCTTGCAGCGGGTGCGGTTGCCGACCGCCTCCGTACCGTCCTTCAGGGTCTCGATGCGGCGGATGTCGATGCGCACCGAGGCGTAGAACTTCAGCGCCCGGCCACCGGTGGTGGTCTCCGGGGAGCCGAACATCACACCGATCTTCTCGCGGAGCTGGTTGATGAAGATCGCCGTCGTCTTGGACTGGTTGAGCGCGCTGGTGATCTTCCGCAGGGCCTGGCTCATCAGGCGGGCCTGGAGGCCGACGTGGCTGTCGCCCATCTCGCCCTCGATCTCCGCGCGCGGCACGAGCGCGGCGACGGAGTCGATGACGATCAGGTCGAGGGCACCGGAGCGGACCAGCATGTCCACGATCTCCAGGGCCTGCTCGCCGTTGTCGGGCTGGGAGAGGATTAGGTTGTCGATGTCGACGCCGAGCTTGCGCGCGTACTCGGGGTCGAGGGCGTGCTCCGCGTCCACGAAGGCCACCTGGCCGCCGGCCTTCTGGGCGTTGGCCACGGCGTGCAGGGTCAGCGTGGTCTTACCGGAGGACTCCGGTCCGTAGATCTCCACCACACG
This sequence comes from Streptomyces sp. JB150, assembly GCF_011193355.1. GTDB lineage: Bacteria > Actinomycetota > Actinomycetes > Streptomycetales > Streptomycetaceae > Streptomyces. The sequence continues at coordinate 5,631,169 of NZ_CP049780.1, read as the reverse complement.
GCCGCGGGGCAGACCGCCCACGCCGAGGGCAACGTCGAGCGCGGTCGACCCGGTCGGGATGACCTCGATGGGCTCCTTGGACCGCTCGCCCATGCGCATGACCGCGCCCTTGCCGAATTGCCGTTCAATCTGTGCGAGGGCGGCATCGAGCGCCTTCTCGCGGTCGGTTCCTGCCATGGGTTCCACCCGGTTTGCTTGAGTCGATCGCTTCACGTCAAAGACGCTAACGCCTGCCACTGACAATGCGCCCCGACGCTGGTCCGGCCTGTGGATAACTCGGGTATCTCTCCGCCCAAAGCGGGCCGAAACACCCACCGAGAGCCTCGCCGGAGCTTCCATATGAATGGATGTTCGATTTTCGTGTCAAGCGAGGCACGCGGGTCGCGAGCGCCGTCCCGGGCGCCCAGGCACCGCTGCGGACGAGCACCGCTACGGACGGGTCTGCCGCCGCGCCCGCGCCCTCCCCCACAGCCGCCGCAACCGTACGACCGGACCGGGACCGGCGCCGCGGCCGCGGTGGCCGTGGACCCGCGGGTCGTCCGTGACGGCGTACCGCTTCACGTACGCCCCGAGGAACGCCTGGAGCGTGGCGACCGCCGGGATGGCGATCAGCGCGCCGACGGCACCGAGCAGCGCGGTGCCGGCCACGACCGAGCCGAAGGCGACCGCCGGGTGGATGTCGACGGTCTTCGAGGTGAGCTTGGGCTGCAGGACGTAGTTCTCGAACTGCTGGTAGATCACGACGAAGACCAGCACCCACAGCGCGTACCAGGGGTCCACCGTGAAGGCGATCAGCATCGGCAGGGCGCCCGCGAGATACGTGCCGATGGTGGGGATGAACTGCGACACCAGGCCCACCCAGACGGCCAGCACGGGCGCGTAGGGCACGCCCAGGACCTCCAGGAGGACGTAGTGCGCCACTCCGGAGATCAGCGCCATCAGACCGCGCGAGTAGATGTACCCGCCGGTCTTGTCGACGGCGATCTCCCACGCGCGCAGCACCTCGGCCTGCCGGGCGGGCGGCAGCACGGAGCAGATCGCCCGGCGCAGCCGCGGTCCGTCGGCGGCGAAGTAGAACGAGAACAGGGCGATCGTCAGCAGCTGGAAGAGCCCCCCGAGGACCTGCGCGGACACGTCGAGCACGCCGGTGGCGCTGTTCTGTACGTAGTTGCGCAGCCAGTCGGAGCGGAGCAGCCCCTCCTGGATGTCCACCCGCCTCAGATCGGTGTGGAAGTGGGCGTTGACCCAGTTGATCACGGAGTCGAGATAGTCGGGGAAGCTCTCGACCATCGTGATGATCTGCCCCGCCAGCATCGAGCCCAGCAGGGTGACGAAGCCCGCGGCCACGATCAGCACGGCGAGGATCACCAGGAAGGTGCCCAGCCCGCGGCGGACCCCGCGCGCGGCCATCCAGCTCACCGCCGGCTCGACGGCGAGGGCCAGGAAGAACGCGATCAGGATGTTGATCAGCAGGCCGGTGAGCTGGTGGAAGGCCCAGCTGCCGAGCTGGAAGACGGCGACGAGCGCGAGCGCCAGCACCATGGCGCGGGGCAGCCAGCGCGGCATGCGCGCGCCGGGCGCGGCGGCGCCGTCGGCCGGGGGCCGGGCGGGCGGCGTCGTGCCGTTCGAGGGTGCGTGCGGGGCTGCCTGCCCGGTCTCATCTGTCGGTGCCACGCTGCCAGTTTCGCCCACGCCACCGACCACCGGTCACCGCCCCGCGATCTTCGTGACCTGTCAGCGCTTCTCCCGGGGCACGTTCATGACGTCGCACACCACGCGCCACACGTCCCTGGCCTCCCAGCCGGCGGCCAGCGCCTCGTGCACGGTGCGCCCGCCGAGCTCCGACATCACGTGATCGCGCGCGAAGGTTTCGGCGTACCCCGTCCCGAAGTGCTCCGCCATCCGCTCCCAGAAGACCGTCAACCGCATGACACCAGTATCCCGCCCCTGAGAGTGGGCCCGAGCCGGGACCGCTTGCCGGGCCCTCTTTTCGCCCTACGGTCTGAGCCATGGCCGAAACAGGAGCATCCCCACTCCCCACAACGCCCCCGGCGCGCTCCCCGCTCTTCCGCGCCGAACAGTTCGTCTGGCTCACCGCGCGGGTGCTGGAACAGCGCCTTTTCGCGTACCACTTCCTCAACGGCGGCGCCGACCCGGTGGACACCGCGCTGGACGCCTACCGCAACCAGGACGGCGGCTACGGCCACGCCCTGGAGCCCGATCTGCGCGGCCCGGTCAGCCAGCCGCTGCACACCGCGCGGGCCCTGCGGGTGCTGGACTCGATCGGGCGCTGCGGCGGACAGCGCGTGGAGCGGGTGTGCCGCTATCTGACCTCCGTGTCCACGGCCGACGGAGCGCTGCCGGCCGTCCATCCCAGCCAGCGCGGTTATCCCGCGGCGCCCTTCGTGCCGGTCGTGGACGATCCGCCCAGTGAACTTCTCGCCACCGGTCCGGTCGTCGGTGTGCTGCACCGCAACGAGGTGTGGCACGCCTGGCTGTTCCGCGCGACGGACTTCTGCTGGCAGGCGGTGGAGTCCCTGGAGCGGTCCCATCCGTACGAGATCCAGGCCGCCGTCGCCTTCCTGGACTCCGCGCCGGACCGTGCCCGCGCGGAGTCCGCCGCCGACCGGCTGGGCCGCCTGGTGCGCGAACAGCGGCTCGCGGCCCTCGACCCGGACCGCCTCGCCGACTACCCCGTCGCCCCCGGCTACGCCCCAGGCGAGCACCACTTCCCGCACGACTACGCGCCCACACCGCAGTCCCTCGCACGCGCGTGGTTCACCGACGACGAGATGGCGCGCTCCCTGGATCACCTGGCGAGCGAACAGCAGGAGGACGGCGGCTGGCCCATCCGCTGGCGCCAGTGGGCCCCCGGGCCCGCCCTGGAGGCACGCCCGATGGTGACGGTCGAGGCCCTGCGCACCCTCAGGGCGCACGGCCGTCCCATCGGCTGACCTCATCCGCCCAGGGCCCGCACCCCCGCCGTCACCGCCACGGCCACCGTGACGACGAGCAGGAAGGGCGCGCGCAGCACCAGCGCCACACCGGCCGCGGCGACCCCCGCGGCCCTCGCGTCCAGCACCAGCGTCTGCCCGGCGGCAAAGGTCTGCTGGGCCGTGAGGGCGGCGAGGAGGGCGACGGGCAGCAGGGCGGCCAGCCGCCGGACGAGCGGCCGCTCCAGCGCGCCCGCCGGGACGAGCAGTCCGGCCAGTTTGACGGCGTAGCAGCCCGCGGCGGTCACCGCGATGGCGATCCAGGTGTTCACCGGCCCTCCTTCCATACCCCGCGCCGGCCTCGCGCCCACAGCACGACCGGGGCCGCGAGGGCGGCCACCAGCACCGGGACGCCCGCGGGCAGCACCGGGAGCAGCCCCAGCCCCAGGACGACGGCGAGGGCGGCGACGGCCCGCTCGGTGGCGCTCCTCAGCATCGGCGCCAGCAGCGCCAGGAAGACCGCGGGTCCGGCCGCGTCGAGTCCCCAGGCCTCGGTGTCGCCGATGGCCTCGGCGCCGAGCGCGCCGAGCAGTGTGGTGAGGTTCCAGAGCAGGTAGAGGCTGAGCCCCGTGACGGCGAACCCGATGCGGGCGGCGCGCCGCGTCGGCTGCGCCAGCGCGACGGCCGTCGTCTCGTCGATCACCCACTGGGCGGCGAACGGCCGCACCGCGCGGGGAAGCGACAGCAGCTGCGAGAGCCGCAGGCCGTAGAAGGCGTTGCGCACCCCCAGGAAGAGGGCACCGGCCGCGGCGGTCACCGGGTTCCCGCCACCGGCGAGCGCCCCCACCAGCGCGAACTGGGACGCGCCGGTGAACACCAGCAGGCTGAGCACACAGGTCTGCGCCAGGGTCAGCCCGTTGCCCGCCGAGGTCACCCCGAAGGCGAACCCGGACAGCCCTACGGCCACCCCGACCCCGAGGGCGTCCCGGACGACGGCGGCGTCCGGCTTCCCTCCGGCATCCGGCCTTCCTCCGGCATCCGCCCCTCTCAGGGCGTCCCGCCGTCCTGCAACGCCCGGCCTTCCTCCGTTGCCCGGCCTTCCTCCGTCGTCCGGCTTTCCGTCGTCCGCGCGTATGTCCGCGGAAGCTGTTTCTTCGGCCACCCCTCGGACGGTAGACGGGGCCGCCGCGGCGCGTCTTGTACGTTCTTGCGCTCGCGCTGGTAGGCCCCGGGAGGCACCCCCACGATCCGGCTGAAGTGCCGGTTGAGGTGCGGCTGGTCGGTGAAGCCGACGGCGACGGCGGCCTCGGCGGGTGAGCTGCCCGCGTCCAGCAGCCGCCGCGCCCGCCGTACCCGCGCGTCGGTCAGCCAGGTGTGCGGCGGCATCCCATAGGCGGCCCGGAAGGCCCGCAGCAGCGCGAAGGGGCTGGTGTCCAGGTCCGCCGCCAGCTTCTCCAGGGTGGGCGGCTCGGCCATCCGCTCCTCGAGCACGGCCCGCGCGTGGGCCGCGAGCCGTGCCCCGGCCGTCCGCACCTGCCGCTGCCGCAGCGGTCCGCCGTTCAGCCGGAGCAGCCGGGTCACCGCCACCCGCAGCAGCGTGTCGGCGGCCAGCGCGTTGCCCTCGTCGGCGGCGCGCAGCACCTGATGCACCAGCCCGACGGCGTACGGGTCGTCGAGCACCGGCCGGACGAAACCGGGGGTGCCGCGGATGAGGGCCGTCTCGGCCGCGATCTGCGCCACCACCTCGGGCGACGGGTAGACGGCCCCGTACCGCCATCCCTCGGGCACCCCGGCCCGCCCGGTGTGCGGTGTGTCCGGGTTGACCAGCGCCAGCGCGCCCGCTCCGGCGTACTCGTCGGCGCCCCGGTGCTGGAAGACCTCGACCCCGTCGGCGATCGCGGCGATCACGAAGTTCTCGTGGGTGTGCCGGACGAACGTCTTGCGGACGTACCGGGCCCGCAGCAGATCGACGCCGGGCAGCTCGGCGTACCGCCAGTGGCGTGCCCGCTCGCTCGAACCCATGAACCCATTGTCGGCCAGCCGGCCGGCGGATGTCCGGGCAGCTGAAAGGGCAGCTCAGGCCCATTGTCAGTGGCGAGGTGCAGGATGGACGCATGGCCAGCTCCCGACACCGAGCCCTGGACGGTTTCTCGCCCGCGACCCGCGGCTGGTTCGCGGGTGCCTTCTCCGCACCCACGGCCGCCCAGGAGGGCGCCTGGAAAGCCATCCACGAGGGCTCGGACGTGCTGGTGGTCGCCCCCACCGGTTCCGGCAAGACCCTGGCCGCGTTCCTCGCCGCCCTGGACCAGCTCGCCTCCACGCCCCCGCCGGCCGACCCCAAAAAGCGCTGCCGCGTCCTGTACGTCTCCCCGCTGAAGGCCCTGGCCGTCGACGTCGAGCGCAACCTGCGCAGTCCGCTCACCGGCATCCGTCAGGAGGCCGTCCGGCTCGGCCTGCCCGAACCGGAGGTCAAGGTCGGCATCCGCTCCGGCGACACCCCCGCCGCCGAGCGCCGCGCCCTGTCCACGCGCCCGCCGGACATCCTGATCACCACCCCCGAGTCGCTGTTCCTGATGCTGACCTCGGCCACGCGCGACGCGCTGACGGGCGTGGAGACGGTGATCCTGGACGAGGTGCACGCCGTGGCCGGCACCAAGCGCGGCGCCCACCTGGCGCTGTCCCTGGAGCGCCTGGACGAGCTGCTGCCGCGTCCGGCCCGCCGTATCGGCCTGTCGGCGACCGTCCGTCCGGTCGACGAGGTCGCCCGTTTCCTGTCCCCGCGCGGCAAGGTGGAGATCGTCCAGCCGAAGTCCGGCAAGGAGTTCGACCTGTCGGTGGTCGTCCCGGTCGAGGATCTGGGCGAGCTGGGCGGCTCCCCGGTGTCCGAGGGCTCGGAGGGCGGCGAGCGTCCCTCGATCTGGCCGCATGTCGAGGAGCGGATCGCCGACCTGGTCCAGTCCCACCGCTCGACCATCGTCTTCGCCAACTCGCGCCGCCTCGCCGAGCGCCTGTGCAACCGTCTCAACGAGATCGCGTACGAGCGGGCCACCGGCGAGTCCCTGGACGAGCACCACGCGCCCGCCGAGCTGATGGGCGGCTCGGGCGCCGCCCACGGCGCCCCGCCCGTCATCGCGCGCGCCCACCACGGCTCGGTCTCCAAGGAGCAGCGCGCCCTCGTCGAGGAGGACCTGAAGGCCGGCCGCCTGCCCGCCGTGGTCGCCACCTCCAGCCTCGAACTCGGCATCGACATGGGCGCGGTCGACCTGGTCGTCCAGGTCGAGTCCCCGCCCTCCGTGGCCTCCGGCCTGCAGCGCGTCGGGCGCGCGGGACACCAGGTCGGCGCGGTCTCCACCGGTGTGGTCTTCCCGAAGTACCGGGGCGACCTGGTCCAGGCGGCCGTCGTCACCGAGCGCATGCGCACCGGCGCCATCGAGTCCCTGAGGATCCCGGCCAACCCCCTGGACGTGCTGGCCCAGCAGCTGGTCGCGATGACGGCGATGGACACCTGGCAGGTCGACGACCTGCTCGCCACCGTCCGCCGCGCAGCCCCCTTCGCCTCGCTCCCCGAGTCGGCGTTCACGGCGGTCCTGGACATGCTCGCCGGCCGCTATCCGTCCGACGCCTTCGCCGAGCTGCGCCCGCGCGTCGTGTGGGACCGCGTGGCCGGCACCGTCACCGGCCGCCCCGGCGCCCAGCGCCTCGCCGTCACCTCCGGCGGCACCATCCCGGACCGGGGCCTCTTCGGTGTCTTCCTGGCCGGCGCCGATCCCAAGAAGGGCGGCGGCCGGGTCGGCGAGCTGGACGAGGAGATGGTGTACGAGTCCCGCGTGGGAGACGTCTTCACGCTGGGCACCAGCTCCTGGCGCATCGAGGACATCACCCGCGACCGCGTCCTCGTCTCCCCCGCCCCCGGCGTCCCCGGCCGGCTGCCGTTCTGGAAGGGCGACCAGCTGGGCCGCCCGCTGGAGCTGGGCCGCGCGCTGGGCGCGTTCCTGCGCGAGATCGGCTCGCTGCCCAAGGACGACGCGCGGCTGCGGCTGCTCGCGGCGGGCCTGGACGCGTGGGCCGCCGACAACGTGCTGTCCTACCTGGAGGAGCAGCGCGAGGCCTGCGGACACGTCCCGGACGACCGCACGATCGTCGTGGAACGCTTCCGCGACGAACTCGGCGACTGGCGGGTCGTCGTCCACTCCCCCTTCGGCGCCCAGGTCCACGCCCCCTGGGCGCTCGCCCTCGGCGCGAAGCTCTCCGAGCGGTACGGCATGGACGCCCAGGTCATGCACGCCGACGACGGCATCGTGCTGCGGCTGCCCGACGCCGACCTGCTGGGCATGGACCTGCTCGACCAGGAGCCCATGAAGGCGGGCGCCGAGTACGACGCGGAGCAGGCCCCGGTCGGCGCGGCCGACGTCGTCTTCGACAAGGGCGAGGTCGACCAGCTCGTCACCGACCAGGTCGGCGGTTCGGCCCTCTTCGCGGCCCGCTTCCGCGAGTGCGCCGCCCGCGCGCTGCTGCTGCCGCGCCGCAACCCCGGCAAGCGCACCCCGCTGTGGCAGCAGCGCCAGCGCGCCTCCCAGCTGCTCCAGGTGGCGAGCGAGTTCGGTTCGTTCCCGATCGTCCTGGAGGCGGTCCGCGAGTGCCTCCAGGACGTGTTCGACGTTCCCGGCCTCGTCGAGCTGATGGGCGACCTGGAGTCCCGCAAGGTCCGCCTCGTCGAGGTCACCACGCCGGAGCCGTCCCCCTTCGCCCGGTCCCTGCTCTTCGGTTACGTCGCCCAGTTCCTGTACGAGGGCGACTCGCCGCTCGCCGAGCGCCGCGCGGCCGCCCTGTCGCTGGACTCACGCCTGCTGGCCGAGTTGCTGGGCCAGGCGGAGCTGCGCGAACTGCTCGACGCTGAGGTGCTGACCGAGCTGGAGCAGGAGCTGCAGTGGCTCACCGAGGACCGCCGCGTCAAGGACGTCGAGGGCGTCGCCGACCTGCTGCGCCTCCTCGGTCCCCTCACGGACGCCGAGCTGGCGCAGCGGGGCGCCGAACCCCAGTGGGCGCAGGAGCTGGCCGGCGCACGACGCGCGATCCGCGTGCGCCTCGCCGGTACCGGCCACTGGGCGGCGATCGAGGATGCGGGCCGTCTGCGTGACGCCCTCGGCACGGCACTGCCGGTCGGCGTCCCGGAGGCCTTCACCGAGCCGGTGAAGGACCCCCTGGGCGACCTCCTCGCCCGCTACGCGCGCACGCACGGTCCGTTCACCTCCGCCGCCGCGGCGGCCCGCTTCGGCCTCGGCGTGGCGGTCACCGAGGGCGCCCTGCAACGGCTGGCCGCGTCCGGCCGGATCGTGCAGGGCGAGTTCCACCCGGCCGGCATCGGCCAGGAGTGGTGTGACGCGGCCGTCCTGCGCCGGCTGCGCCGCCGGTCTCTCGCCGCGCTGCGGCACGAGCTGGAGCCGGTGCCCCCGCCCGCGCTCGCCCAGTTCCTCCCCCAGTGGCAGCACGTCGGGCAGGGCCACACCCTGCGCGGCGTCGACGGACTGGTGCGCGCCATCGAGCAGTTGCAGGGCGCTTCGGTGCCGGCGTCCGCCCTGGAGAAGCTGGTCCTGCCGTCCCGGGTCAGCGGTTACGCGCCGGCGATGCTCGACGAACTGACCGCCGCCGGGGAGGTCGTCTGGGCCGGCGCGGGCGCGCTGCCCGGCAAGGACGGCTGGGTGTCCCTGTATCTCGCGGACGCGGCCCCGCTCCTCCTGCCGCCCCCGCACCCCCTGGAGCTGACGGCCCTGCACCAGTCCGTCCTGGACGCCCTCTCCGGGGGCTACGGCCTGTTCTTCCGTCAGATCGCCGACCAGGTCCGCGCGACCACCCACCCGGAGGTCACCGACCCCCAACTGGCCGACGCCCTCTGGGACCTGGCCTGGTCCGGGCGGCTGACCAACGACACGCTCGCCCCGATGCGCGCGCTGCTCGGCTCCGGCCGCACCGCCGGCTCCACCGCCCACCGCGCCAAGCGCGCCGTTCCGCGCGGGCGTTACGGCTCCCTGACGGCCGCCGCCCGCACGGCCTCCCGCACCGGCCCCCCTACCGTCGCCGGCCGCTGGTCGCTGCTGCCGCAGCGCGAGCCCGACACCACGGTCCGCGCCCACGCCCTGGCCCGCACCCTGCTCGACCGGCACGGCGTCGTCACCCGCGGGGCGGTGGCCGCGGAAGGCGTCGAGGGCGGCTTCTCGGCGGTGTACCGCATCCTGTCCGCCTTCGAGGAGAGCGGCCAGGCGCGGCGCGGCTATGTCGTGGAGGGCCTGGGCGCCGCCCAGTTCGCGATGGACGGCGCGGTGGACCGCCTGCGCGCGGTGGCGAACGCCCGCGAGCGCAACGCCGGCCGCCCCGACGCGGACTTCGCCAACGGCGCCGCCGGCCTCCCCGGCACGGCCCCCGGCTCCCGCACCGACCGCACCGGCAGGCCGCTCGCCGTCGACAGCGCCACCGCCGACTTCCTCGACGGCGCCCAGCCCCTGGGCCCCTTCGAGGACCACTCGGCCTCCTGGTACGGCACTCCGGACGGATCCGACCCGTTCGACACCCCGGCCGGACACCCGGCGCCCGGCGAGTACGTCTCCCCGCGCGACCCGGCCCAGCCGGCCCCCGCCTGGCAGAACGGCGGCCGCCCGCCGTACGGCCCGGGCTCTGGCCGCCGCACCCCCGGAGCCGCCTCCCCAGCCCTCGGCAATGCCCCAGGAAGTCACGGAGTCCACGGCACTGCGCCCCCGCGCGCCGTCGTCCTCGCCGCCGCCGACCCCGCGAACGCCTACGGTGCGGCCCTGCCCTGGCCCGACCCGCCCACCGACGCGGGGCACAAGCCGGGCCGCAAGGCGGGCTCACTCGTCGTCCTCGTCGAGGGCGACCTGGTGATCTACATGGAGCGTGGCGGCAAGACCCTGCTGGCCTGGCCCGCCGAGCCGGACACGGACCCCGCCGACGACCCCCGGCTGCGCGCCGCCGCGGAAGCCCTCGCCGCGGCCGCCCGCGCGGGCTCCCTCGGCACGGTCACCGTCGAACGGATCAACGGCGCCCAGGCCCTGACCTCCCCCGTGGGCAGCCTCCTCGAAGCTGCCGGTTTCGTCGCCACACCCAGGGGGCTGCGGCTGCGGGCCTGACGCACCCGCCCGGTTCCCGCCGCCTCGTGCCACTCTTGACCCATGCCCGAAGGAGACACGGTCTGGCAGGCCGCGAGCCGGTTGCACGCCGCCCTCGCGGGCAAGGTGCTGACCGTCTCCGACCTGCGCGTCCCCCGGTACGCCACGACCGACTTCACCGGCCGCGGCGTCCTCGACGTCACCCCGCGCGGCAAACACATCCTCACCCGCATCGAAGGCGGCCTCACCCTCCACTCGCATCTGAGAATGGACGGTTCCTGGAGGGTGTTCAGGGCCGGTGAGCGCTGGACCGGCGGCCCGGCGCACCAGATCCGCGCGGTCCTCGGCACCGCCGACCGTACGGCCGTCGGCTACCGCCTCCCCGTCCTGGAACTGCTGCGCACGGCCGACGAGGACCGCGCCGTGGGCCACCTGGGCCCGGACCTCCTGGGCCCGGACTGGGACCCGGACCGCGCGCTGGCCAACCTCCTCGCGGACCCGGCCCGCCCTCTGGGCGAGGCCCTGCTCGACCAGCGCAACCTGGCCGGTATCGGCAACGTGTTCAAGAGCGAGCTGTGCTTCCTGCTGGGCGCCACCCCCTGGCTGCCCGTCGGCGCCCTCCCCGCCGACCGCTCCGCCCTGCTCCCGGTGCTCGCCAAGAAACTCCTGGAGGCCAACCGCGACCGCCCGGTCCGCAGCACGACAGGCCGCCGCGGCCAGCATCTGTTCGTCTACGGCCGCGCGCCCCGCCCCTGCCTGCGCTGCGGCACTCCCGTCCGGGTCGCCGACCAGGGCGACGGCTCCCGAGAGCGCCCCACCTACTGGTGCCCGACCTGCCAGACCGGCCCGGCCCCGCAACGCTCCGCCGCCTGACGCACCATCACATCCGCATTCCTCCGCATCCGGCCACCGGCACCCAGCCGTTCACGACGGACCGGACACATCCAGGCGTGCATCGGCATCCGGAGCAACTTCCCCATCACAGCCCGCACCGGCACTCCCGGAAGAACCCTCACCCGCACCTCCGCCACACCCCGCACCCGCGTCCCCCACACCACCCCCCTCGGCCCCCGCACCCGACCCCGCACCCGACCCCACCCCCCGCCACGCCGCCCGCCACCGCCCCGTCGCGAGCGCCCCCACAGCCCGCGTCTTGGACACGGCGTGCACCGGAAGCAGACTCAGCCCCCATCCCCCCGCCGCGACGGTCCCTTCCAGCACCCCCGCGTCCGGGGCGACCGCCATCCGGAGGACGGCCCACCACCACACCATCCCGAGCCCCAGAACGGCCCCAACGCTCCCCCAGCGCACTATCCGCCCCGCCATGGCCGCCACCTCCAGCCCGACGCCAGAACGCCGTCACACCCCGACAGGGCCGACGCTAGACGGCCACTCCGAGCGCGGGGAGGGCGCACCAACGGCACACCGGCGCACCTCTCACCCCACCGCGCGTCACACGTTCACGTTCTCCGCCTGGAACATCCAGTGATGCTTCTCGAGGTCGGCGGTGATCTGGATGAAGATGTCCTGCGACACCGGGTCGGGCTCCGCGGTGCTCTCCACGCGTTCCCGCATCCGGGCGATGACCGCGCCCAGCGCGTCCACGAGGACCCGTACCGCGTCCTCGTCCTTGACCCAGCCGCCGGGGACCTCGCCGATGCCGCTGCCGGCGGTCACCGTCGCGGCCCGCCCGTCCGGGGAGACGCCCAGCGCGGAGGCCCGCTCGGCGACGGTGTCGGAGTGCGTCCGCGCGGTGCCCACGACCTCGTCCAGCTGGAGGTGCACGGACCGGAACCGGGGCCCCACGACGTTCCAGTGCACTTGCTTCGCCACCAGCGCCAGGTCCACCAGGTCGACGAGGGCGCCCTGCAGGGCGTCGGCGACGGTTTTCAGGTCCGTCTCGGACAGCGGGCTCTCGACGACGTTCATCCGCACCTCCGTTGGTTCACCCGGTCGTGGCTACTCCACGATGACCTGAACACACATATCCGGCAAACGGAGCAAAAAACCTACCCGCCAACAAGGCCACGCGGACCGGGAGCTGAACCTCACCGTCCGGATACGCGAAAACCCCGACCACTCCCCCGGGCTCTCCCGGGGAAGCCCCGGCCGGGGCTCACACGTCACACGACATTCGTTCGGCGCCGCGCCGCACTCACGCGGCGACCACGTCCACCGCTTCGGCGGGCGCCTTGATGGTCACCCGTTCCGGTGGCACGCCGGTCACCGAAACGGAGCCCAGCATCGGACGAACCGGCGTGGGCACAGACTCACTGGGGGTGGCCGCAGCGGACTGGGCCAGCTCGGCGAGGGCGAGCTCGTCGCTCACTTCCCGCATCAGCTCGGACATCCGTACGTCCAGCGCGTCGCAGATGGCGGCGAGCAGTTCGGAGGAAGCCTCCTTCTGCCCCCGCTCCACCTCGGAGAGATAGCCGAGTGAGACTCGGGCGGACGAGGAGACTTCGCGCAGAGTACGGCCCTGGCGCTGGCGCTGCCGACGCAGCACGTCACCCAACAGGCGACGGAGCAGAATCATCGGTGGCTCCCTCCTCGGACCGCGTAGCCGCATCCTTCACGCCCCACCGTACCGCCTCGCGCCGCGGCCGTGCGGGGAGCGATGTCGTGTTCACTCAGGGCTGCAAACATCAAAACCCCCCGTTCTGTTCCGTATCCTGTGCCCGCTCATTCCCGGTCTGTTCGCTCGCCAGCTCCTTCAGAAGGAGTGCGAGTACGCTCCGTACACTCTCCATACGAATTTCCGCGCGGTCGCCGTTCAACCGCAGCGACTCCACTTTTCCGCCACCGGCAGAACCGGAACCGGCCGCACCCGGCCCGTCGAGGCCCACGAAAACCGTCCCCACGGGTTGCCCGTCCTGGGGTTCGGGGCCGGCCACACCGGTGGTCGCGATGCCCCAGTCGGCGCCCAGCGCCTTCCGTACTCCGGCTGCCATCTGAGCCGCGACCTGCGCGTTCACCGCACCGCGCCGGGCCAGCAAAGTCGCGTCGACGCCCAGCAGCCGGTGCTTCAGCTCGGTCGCGTACGGCGTCACGGAACCCCGGAACACCTTGGACGCACCCGGAACCGCCGTGAGTTCCGCGGCGACCAGTCCACCGGTCAGGGACTCGGCGACGGCGACCGTCTCGCCCCTCACTCGGAGTAGTCGCACCACGTCGACGGCGATGTCGGCGGCCGTGGACCTCACCCTTCCGTCTCCTCCAACGCGGCCTTGCGCGCGGCGATTCCCCGCCTGCGCAGCACAATGGCTTGTCTCACATAGTCCAGCCCGGTCACGACGGTCAAAACGACCGCCGCCGCCATCACCCAGAAGCGGAGGGTGGCCAGCCATCCGGTCAGCGCCAGCACGTACATCCCGACGGCCACGCCCTGGGTGAGGGTCTTGAGCTTGCCGCCCCGGCTCGCCGGGATGACCCCGTAGCGAATGACGAGAAAGCGCATCAGTGTGATCCCGACCTCACGTCCGAGGATCACCGCCGTCACCCACCACGGCAGGTCGCCCAGCGCCGAGAGACAGATCAGCGCCGCTCCCATGATCGCCTTGTCGGCGATGGGGTCGGCGATCTTCCCGAAGTCGGTGACGAGGTTGTAGGCGCGCGCCAGATGGCCGTCGAAGAGGTCGGTGATCATGGCGATGGCGAAGGCCGCCCAGGCGAGCGAGCGCCACGCCGGGTCGTAGCCGCCCTCGGCCAGCATCAGCGCGACGAAGGCCGGCACCAGGACCAGCCGCAGCATGGTCAGCAGGTTGGCGATGTTCCAGACGCTCGCCTGGTTCACCGCGGCAGCGGCGATCTTGCCGCCCCGCGCCGGCCGCGCACCTCCGGCGCCCCCGCCCGCCGCGCTCCCGGCCACGTCCCCGGCAGCACCTCCGACATCATGTCCGGCCACCGGACCAACCGCGTTCCCGGCCACCGGACCGGCCCCGGTGCGGCGCCCCGGACCAGCCGCACTCCGGGACGCCGCACCGGCCGTACTCCCGGACGCCGCCCGCGCCCCGCTCCCGGCCCCCGCACCCGAGCCACCGCCGGACGCGCCGCCCGACGCGCCACCGGCCGCCTCCTCGGACGACCCGCCGGAAGGACCCCCGGCCGCATCTCCCGACGCACTCGCGGACAGACCACCGGCAGAACCGTCGGGACCGCCGGCAACACCCCCGGGCACACCGGCAGCACCCCCGGAGACGCCCACGGCCTCCCCCCGCGAGACGTCCCCGACCACCGCGGCGGCGGCCACCCCGGCTCCGGCACCCGGCCCGCCCGGCCCCTGAGCGGCGGCGCCGCCCACCGTGCCCGGCCCCGGGGCGGTGGACGCCGCGGCCGGGCCGTTCGCCCGGGCGGAACCGCCCGCGGCCGCCGGCACTCCGGTCATCTGCCCGCCTCCTCGCTGCCTCCGGGATGGCCCGCCAGCGGCTCGGCCACCAGGTCGACACCCTCGGTACCGACCACCTTCGCCTCGACCATAAGACCGACACTCAGGCCCTCGCCGCTCGTCAGCAGCACCTGTCCGTCCGTCTCGGGCGCCTGGTGCGCCGCACGGCCGTAGACGCCGTCCTCGTCGTCGACCGACTCGACCAGGACGCGCACGGTCGAGCCCACGCGCTCCTCGGCGCGCTGCGAGACCAGTTCCTCGGCCAGCCGGGAGAGGCGGGCCAGGCGTTCGGCGACGACGTCCTCGTCGAGCTTGTTGTCGTACGTCGCGGCCTCGGTGCCCTCCTCGTCGGAGTAGCCGAAGACGCCGATGGCGTCCAGGCGCGCGTGGTTCAGGAAGCGCTCCAGCTCGGCCAGGTCGGCCTCGGTCTCGCCGGGGAAGCCGACGATGAAGTTGGAGCGCACACCGGCCTCGGGAGCCTTGCTCCGGATGGTGTCCAACAGCTCCAGGAAGCGGTCGGTGTCACCGAAGCGGCGCATCGCGCGCAGCACGTCGGGCGCCGAGTGCTGGAAGGAGAGGTCGAAGTAGGGGGCGACCTTCGGGGTGGAGGTCAGCACGTCGATCAGGCCGGGGCGCATCTCGGCGGGCTGCAGGTAGCTGACGCGCACCCGCTCGATGCCGTCGACCTCGGCCAGCTCGGGCAGCAGGGACTCCAGCAGGCGGATGTCGCCGAGGTCCTTGCCGTAGGAGGTGTTGTTCTCGGAGACCAGCATGATCTCCTTCACGCCCTGCTCGGCGAGCCACCGCGTCTCGTTGAGCACGTCGCTCGGGCGGCGCGAGATGAAGGAGCCGCGGAAGGACGGGATGGCGCAGAAGGTGCAGCGCCGGTCGCAGCCGGAGGCCAGCTTCACCGAGGCGACCGGGGAGCCGTCCAGCCGGCGGCGCAGCGGCGCGCGCGGGCCGGAGGCGGGGGCCAGGCCCTCGGGAAGGTCGGCGGGCGCGTGCCCCGGAAGGGCGACCTCCGCCGCGGACTCCTGGCGCTTGGCCGGGCTGATCGGCAGCAGCTTGCGGCGGTCGCGCGGGGTGTGGGCGGCGTGGATGCCGCCGCTGAGGATGGTCTGGAGGCGGTCGGAGATGTCGGCGTAGTCGTCGAAGCCGAGCACGCCGTCGGCCTCGGGCAGGGCCTCGGCCAGCTCCTTGCCGTACCGCTCGGCCATGCAGCCGACCGCGACCACGGCCTGGGTCCTGCCGTGGTTCTTCAGGTCGTTGGCCTCCAGCAGCGCGTCGACGGAGTCCTTCTTCGCGGCGTCGACGAAGCCGCAGGTGTTGACCACGGCGACATCGGCGTCCGCGGCGTCCTCGACGAGCTGCCAGCCGTCCGCCTCCAAACGGCCTGCCAGCTCCTCCGAGTCCACCTCGTTACGGGCGCAGCCAAGGGTGACCAGTGCGACGGTACGGCGTTCAGGCATGGGCTCAAGACTACTTCGTCCCGCGGACACCCCACGTCGACGGGGTTGACCGATCTTGGCCAACCCCGTACCGGCTTCCCCTGCTGCGGATGCTTATCCGACCTGGGGGTCACCCTTGGTGTACGTCAGCCGCTCCACGGCGCCCGGCTGGAAGTCGTCCTCGATCTTCTTGCCGTTGACGTAGAGCTGGATGGCGCCCGCGTCGCCGAGCACCAGGTTGATCTTGGAGCTGTCCTGGAAGGTCTTGGAGTCGCCCTGCTTGAGCAGCCCGTCGAAGAGCAGCCGGCCGTTGTGGTCCTTGGCCGAGATCCAGCTGCGTCCGTCGACCGCGCTGACCTGCACGGTGACCTTGTCCTGCGGGGCGGCGGCGATGGCGCTCTCGGTCGGGTCCGGCTTCGGGACGGAGGTCTTGCCGTCGCCGGCGCCGGGCGAGGCGCTCCCGCTCTGCGTCGGCGTGGCGCCCTCGGCCACCTGGGCCTCGGCGCCGCCGTCGGAGCCGCCCTTGAAGACGGTGAACCCGACGAAGCCGACGACGGCGACGATCGCGGCGACCATGGCAGCGGTCCAGTTCGGCCCCCGCCGCTCCGGGCGGATGCGTTCCGCCTCGAACAGGGGTGCGGCGGGGGTGGGCGCCGGCCGGCCGCCGTGCTCGGCGTCGTACTGCTCGATCAGCGGCGCCGGATCCAGGTGGACGGCCTTGGCCAGGGTCCTGATGTGGCCGCGGGCGTAGACGTCGCCGCCACAGGGCGCGAAGTCGTCGGCCTCGATCGCGTGCACGATCGCGATCCGGACGCGGGTGGCGGTACTGATGTCGTCGACGGTCAGCCCGGCCGCGATACGGGCCTGCCGCAGGGCACGGCCGATGGAGGTGCGGGGCTTCTCGGGAACGTCGGAAACGTCGGTTACGTCATCGAACGGACGCTCGTCTTCAGGGGAGTTGCCGATGGACACGGGGGCGCCTTTCGAGCGTGTAGCCACCTGCTGGAGGTTCAGTCTAGGGGGGGTGCGAAAGGGTGGGGCAACCGGGCGGTAGGACTTTGTACGCCATCGGAATGGCCGGTCGTCCCGACGGTCGGGTACGCGGTTCTCGTTTCCCTCAACTTGACGTGCGACGAAGGGAAACGGTTGCTCACCGTTCCCTTACGGGTGAGTCACGATCATGCAACCGGAGTATCGCGTTGCATCCGCGGGACCACCAGCGTCCGTCCTCACGCTTCAGACTCCCCACGAATCATCGCCAGCACGCCATCCAGCTCATCGGGTTTCACCAGCACGTCCCGCGCCTTCGAGCCCTCGCTGGGCCCCACGATGTTCCGGGACTCCATCAGGTCCATCAGCCGCCCCGCCTTGGCGAAGCCGACGCGCAGCTTGCGCTGGAGCATCGAGGTCGACCCGAACTGGGTGGAGACGACCAGCTCGGCCGCCTGGCACAGCAGGTCGAGGTCGTCGCCGATGTCCTCGTCGATCTCCTTCTTCTGCTTGGTCCCGACGACGACGTCGTCCCGGAAGACCGGCGCCATCTGGTCCTTGCAGTGCTGGACGACGGCCGCGACCTCGGCCTCGGTGACGAAGGCGCCCTGCATACGGGTGGGCTTGTTCGCGCCCATCGGCAGGAACAGCCCGTCGCCCTTGCCGATCAGCTTCTCGGCGCCCGGCTGGTCGAGGATGACTCGCGAGTCGGCCAGCGAGGAGGTGGCGAAGGCGAGCCGGGAGGGCACGTTCGCCTTGATCAGACCGGTGACGACGTCGACGGACGGCCGCTGGGTGGCCAGCACCAGGTGGATGCCGGCCGCGCGGGCGAGCTGCGTGATCCGCACGATGGCGTCCTCGACGTCCCGCGGCGCCACCATCATCAGGTCGGCCAGCTCGTCCACGATCACCAGCAGGTACGGATACGGCTGCAGCTCCCGCTCGCTGCCCTCCGGCGGCTTGACCTTCCCCTCGCGCACCGCGCGGTTGAAGTCGTCGATGTGCCGGTAGCCGTACGCCGCCAGGTCGTCGTACCGCAGGTCCATCTCCCGTACGACCCACTGCAGCGCCTCGGCGGCCCGCTTCGGGTTGGTGATGATCGGCGTGATCAGGTGCGGGATGCCCTCGTACGCCGTCAGCTCCACCCGCTTGGGGTCGACCAGGATCATCCGGACGTCCTCCGGGGTCGCCCGCATCATGATCGAGGTGATCAGGCAGTTGATGCAGGACGACTTGCCGGAGCCGGTGGCGCCCGCGACCAGCATGTGCGGCATCTTCGCCAGCGAGTGCATGACGTAGCCGCCCTCGACGTCCTTGCCGAAGGCGACCAGCATCGGGTCGTCGTCCTCCGCCGACTCCGCGAGCCGCAGCACGTCACCGAGGTTGACCATCTCCCGGTCGGTGTTCGGGATCTCGATGCCGACCGCGGACTTGCCGGGGATCGGGCTGATGATCCGCACGTCCGGGCTGGCGACGGCGTACGCGATGTTCTTGGTCAGCGCGGTGATCCGCTCGACCTTCACGGCCGGGCCCAGCTCGACCTCGTAGCGCGTGACCGTCGGCCCGCGCGTGAAGCCGGTGACCCGCGCGTCGACCTTGAACTGGGTGAAGACGGTGGTCAGCGCCTCGACGACGGCGTCGTTGGCGGCGCTGCGCGCCTTGCCGGGGCCTCCCCGCGTGAGCAGGTCCAGCGACGGAAGGGCGTAGGTGATGTCGCCGGACAGCTGGAGCTGCTCCGCGCGGGCGGGCAGGTCGCGGGGCTTGCTGGGTGGCGTCTTGGTGAGGTCGGGGACCGCCGGCTTCGGCTGCTCCTGCCGGGGCCGCGCGGCCGGCACCGGCGCCGGGGCGGCGGCCGGGGTGGGGGCGGGCGTCACCGTCGGGGTCGTCGGCTCGCGGTCCTCGGTCCGCACGCCCTGGGTGAGGTCGGCGACCACCGGCGACGGCGGCATGCCGTGCAGCACGGCGCCGTCGAGCGCCGCGGCGGCGGCCGCGGCGACGTCCACGGCGTCCATCTGCCGGTCCGTCTCGGGCTGCGGCACCGCCGGCCGCCGGGACCGGCCGCGGCGCCGCGACGGGGCCTCCTGCTCCCCGCCGTCGGGGTCGTACGCCTCCGGGGCGGGCCCCCGCCTGCGCGGGCGCACCGGGACCGTCTCGCGCCACTGCTCGTCGTAGCGCTCGTCGTCGTCCGTGTACGCCACGAACTCGTCCGGCTCGGGATCGCTGACCAGGCCCAGCCGCACACCGAGCAGCCGCAGCCGCTGCGGGATCGCGTTGACCGGCGTCGCGGTGACCACGAGCAGTCCGAAGAGGGTCAGCAGCACCAGCAGCGGTACGGCCAGCACCTCGGTCATGGTGTACGTCAGCGGGCTCGCCGCGGCCCAGCCGATCAGGCCGCCGGAGTCCCTTATGGCCTGCATGCCGTCGCTGCGCGCGGGCGAGCCGCAGGCGATGTGGACCTGCCCGAGCACGCCGATGAGCAGCGCGGACAGACCGATCACGATCCGGCCGTTGGCCTCGGGCTGCTCGGGGTGGCGGATGAACCGTACGGCGATCACCGCGAGCAGGATCGGCACGAGCAGGTCGAGCCGGCCGAAGGCGCCCGTCACGATGATCTCGACGAGGTCGCCGACGGGGCCGCGCAGGTTGGACCAGGTGCCCGCCGCGACGATCAGCGCGAGGGCGAGCAGCAGCAGCGCGACGCCGTCCTTGCGGTGCGCCGGGTCGAGGTTCTTCGCGCCCTGTCCTATGCCGCGGAACACGGCGCCGACGGCGTGCGCGAGGCCGAGCCAGACCGCGCGGACGAGCCGGTAGACGCCCCCGGTGGGGCTGGGCGCCGGCCTCGGCGGCGCGGCCTTCTTCGCCGCGGCCTTCCGCGCGGGCGCCTTCTTGGCCGGAGCCTTCTTCACGGGGGCCTTCTTCGCCGCGGCCTTCCGCGCCGGAGCCTTCATGGGAGCGGCCGCCTTCTTCGCGGGCTGCTTCTTGGCTGCGGAGGGACGTGAGGCCATAGGTGTGAGGTTACCGGGGGAGCCGACAGGGGACACGTGTGCCTCCTGCTTCACCCGTTCGTGTCGCCCTTGCGCGGGCCGGAAACTGACGCGTGCTCATGGCGAACGGCCGCCGCTCCGCACGGACGCCGGATTACCGTCTCCCGCGCGCGGAGCGCGCATCCGGCCGCACCCGCCAACCACGCCTGCGCGAGCGGCCGTTCCGAGCGGTGCGCTCAGCCCTGCGAGGGCACCGACGACACCCCGCCGGTCCCCGGCTCCAGCGCGTCCAGCGCCCGCCGCAGCCCGGTCAGCTTGCGCTCCAGGTGCGCCGCCGTGGCGACCACGGCCGCGTCCGCCGACTCGTCGTCGAGCTGCTTGGACAGCGCCTCGGCCTGCTCCTCGACCGCCGCGAGGCGCGCGGACAGCTCCGCGAGCAGTCCGGCGGCCTCCTTGCCGCTGCCGACCGCGCCCTTGCCGCCGCCCTCCAACTGGAGCCGCAGCAGCGCCGCCTGCTCCCTGAGCTGGCAGTTCTTCATGTACAGCTCGACGAAGACCGAGACCTTCGCGCGCAGCACCCACGGGTCGAACGGCTTGGAGATGTAGTCCACCGCGCCCGCCGCGTACCCGCGGAAGGTGTGGTGCGGTCCGTGGTTGATCGCGGTGAGGAAGATGATCGGGATGTCCCGCGTCCGTTCACGCCGCTTGATGTGGGCGGCGGTCTCGAAACCGTCCATGCCCGGCATCTGGACATCCAGCAGAATGACCGCGAAATCGTCCGTGAGCAGTGCTTTGAGCGCTTCCTCCCCGGACGATGCCCGCACCAGCGTCTGATCGAGCGCAGAGAGGATCGCCTCCAGCGCCAGCAGATTCTCCGGCCGGTCATCGACCAGGAGGATCTTGGCCTTCTGCACCATGGCCCGCCCTCCTCGCCCCGGCAGTGCACCGGGCGCCGCCCCAGGGGACGACTCCGTTACGCCGCCCGTCCTCGTGCCGGTCATCGTAGCCGCACCCCGCCTGTCGCCACACCCTGTCACCGCGATGTCACTGTGCACAGAGCGGAAACGCGGCGCGAGACCTGAAGGTTCCCAGAATCGCGTACGTCCACACGGTCTCCGCCACCGCGAGTCAGCAGATCCGCGTGAACTCTCACACGTCCCGCCACATCCGCACACAGGCCGGGCGCCCGGCCTGCCCCACCGTCACTCACCGCGCATCCACTGCTCCATCACGGACAGCAGGTGATCGGGGTCGACCGGCTTGGTGACGTAGTCGGAAGCCCCCGACTCGATCGCCTTCTCCCGGTCGCCCTTCATCGCCTTCGCCGTCAGCGCGATGATCGGCAGCCCGGCGAACTGCGGCATCCGGCGGATCGCCGTGGTCGTCGCGTATCCGTCCATCTCGGGCATCATGATGTCCATCAGGACGACGGCGACGTCGTCGTGCTGCTCCAGCACCTCGATGCCCTCCCGGCCGTTCTCGGCGTACAGCACCGACAAGCCGTGCTGCTCCAGGACGCTGGTCAGCGCGAACACGTTGCGGATGTCGTCGTCGACGATCAGCACCTTCTCGCCGGTGAAGCGGACCCCGTGCTGGGTCTGCGGCGCGCCCTCCTGGTCGGCGGTCACCCACTGCTCGGGCGTCGTGATCGGGTGCTGGGTGACCGAGGCCCGGCGCCGGCGCCGGAACAGCGCGGCCGCCCCGTTCTGCGTCTCGTGGTACGACTTCACCTCCGCCGGCGTCTCGACGGCCACGTCCGCCTGCCCCGGCTCCAGCGCCGGCGGCTCGCCCGCCGCCGGCATCGCCTGCGGGTAGCCGTGCGGCGGCAGCTCGCCCGGGTGCAGCGGCAGGTACAGCGTGAACGTCGAGCCGCGGCCCGGCTCGCTCTGCGCGTGGATCTCACCGCCGAGCAGCTGCGCGATCTCCCGCGAGATGGACAGTCCGAGGCCCGTACCGCCGTACTTGCGGCTGGTCGTGCCGTCCGCCTGCTTGAACGCCTCGAAGATCACCCGCATCTTGCTCGCCGCGATCCCGATCCCGGTGTCGGTCACCGAGAACGCGATCAGCTCCGCGTCCGGCTCGGTCAGCGACCCGGTCTCCAGCAGCTGCTCCCGGATCGCCTGCGGAACGTCGTCCCGCGCGGGCCGGATCACCAGCTCCACCGAGCCGGAGTCGGTGAACTTCACCGCGTTCGACAGCAGGTTGCGCAGCACCTGGAGCAGGCGCTGCTCATCGGTGTGCAGGGTGGCCGGCAGCTCCGGCGAGACCCGCACCGAAAGGTCCAGGCCCTTCTCCGCGGTCAGCGGCCGGAAGGTGGCCTCCACGTAGTCGACGAGCTGCACCAGCGCGATCCGCGTCGGCGAGACGTCCATCTTGCCCGCCTCGACCTTCGACAGATCGAGGATGTCGTTGATCAGCTGGAGCAGGTCGGACCCGGCGCCGTGGATCGTCTCCGCGAACTCCACCTGCTTGGGCGTGAGATTGCCGTCCGCGTTGTCGGCGAGCAGCTTGGCCAGGATCAGCAGCGAGTTCAGCGGCGTCCGCAGCTCGTGCGACATGTTCGCCAGGAACTCGCTCTTGTAGCGCATCGACACCGCGAGCTGCTCGGCGCGCTCCTCCAGGACCTGCCGCGCCTCCTCGATCTCGGTGTTCTTCACCTCGATGTCGCGGTTCTGCTGCGCCAGCAGCTCGGCCTTCTCCTCCAGTTCGGCGTTGGACGCCTGGAGCGCCTTCTGCCGGTTCTCCAACTCGGCGGACCGCTCGCGCAGTTGCTCGGTCAGCTCCTGCGACTGCTTCAGCAGCACCTCCGTCTTGGTATTGACGGAGATGGTGTTGACGCTCGTCGCGATCATCTCGGCGATCTGGTTCAGGAAGTCCTTCTGGATCTGCGTGAACGGCGTGAACGAGGCCAGCTCGATGACGCCGAGCACCGTGCCCTCGAACAGCACCGGCAACACGATGACCTGCGCGGGCGGCGCCTCCCCCAGCCCCGAGGAGATCTTCAGATAGCCGCTGGGCGCGTTCTCGACCAGGATCGTCCGCTTCTCCTTGGCGGCCGTGCCCACCAGCGCCTCGCCCGGCCGGAACGACGTCGGCATCGACCCCATCGAGTAGCCGTACGACCCGAGCATCCGCAGCTCGTACTGGTCGTCGTTGTCACCGCCCAGGTCCTGGTCGTCGGCCAGCGGCATCGCCAGGAAGAACGCCCCGTGCTGCGCCGACACCACCGGCGTCAGCTCGCTCATGATCAGCGACGCCACGTCCTCCAGATCGCGGCGGCCCTGCATCAGCGCCGAGATCCGGGCCAGGTTGCCCTTCAGCCAGTCCTGCTCCTTGTTGGCGATCGTGGTGTCGCGCAGGTTGGCGATCATCTTGTTGATGTAGTCCTGAAGCTCCTGGATCTCGCCCGAGGCGTCCACGTCGATCTTCAGGTTCAGGTCGCCGCGGGTCACCGCGGTCGCCACGCGCGCGATGGCCCGCACCTGCCGGGTCAGGTTCCCGGCCATCTCGTTCACCGACTCGGTCAGGTCCCGCCAGGTGCCGTCCACGTCCCGCACCCGCGCCTGACCGCCCAGCTGGCCCTCCGTGCCCACCTCACGGGCCACGCGGGTGACCTCCTCGGCGAAGGAGGACAGCTGGTCGACCATCGTGTTGATGGTCGTCTTCAGCTCCAGGATCTCACCGCGCGCGTCGATGTCGATCTTCTTCGTCAGGTCACCCTTGGCGATGGCCGTCGTCACCATCGCGATGTTGCGCACCTGACCGGTCAGGTTGGACGCCATCTGGTTCACCGACTCGGTGAGGTCCTTCCACGTGCCCGCCACGCCCGGCACGTGCGCCTGCCCGCCGAGGATGCCGTCCGTACCCACCTCACGGGCCACCTTGGTGACCTGCTCGGCGAACGAACTCAGCGTCTTCACCATGGTGTTGAAGGTGTCGGCGAGCTGCGCCACCTCACCGCGCGCCTCGATCGTCACCGTCCGCGTGAGGTCACCGTTGGCGACCGCCGCCGCGACCTGCGAGATGTTCCGCACCTGCATGGTGAGGTTCTTCGCCATCAGGTTGACGTTGTCGCTCAGGTCCTTCCAGATGCCGGTGACACCCGGCACGTGCGCCTGGCCGCCCAGGATGCCCTCGGTGCCCACCTCACGGGCCACCCGCGTCACCTGCTCGGCGAAGCTCGACAGCTGGTCCACCATCGTGTTGACGGTGGTCACCAGCTCCAGGATCTCGCCCTTGGCGTCGACGGTGATCTTCTTCGACAGATCGCCCTTGGCGACCGCGGTGGTGACGTCGGCGATGCTGCGCACCTGCACGGTCAGGTTGTTCGCCATGAAGTTCACCGACTGGGTGAGGTCCTTCCAGGTGCCGGACACCCCCTGCACCTCGGCCTGACCGCCCAACTTGCCCTCGGTGCCCACCTCGCGGGCGACGCGGGTGACCTCCTCCGCGAACGACGACAGCTGGTCCACCATCGTGTTCAGCGTGTTCTTCAGCTCCAGGATCTCGCCGCGCGCGTCCACGGTGATCTTCTGCGACAGGTCACCACGCGCCACCGCGGTCGCGACCTGCGCGATCTGCCGCACCTGCGCCGTCAGGTTGCCGGCCATGCCGTTCACCGAGTCGGTCAGGTCACGCCACACACCGGCGACGCCGGGCACCTGCGCCTGACCCCCCAGCCGGCCCTCCGTACCCACCTCACGGGCCACCCGGGTCACCTGGTCGGCGAACGCGGACAGCTGGTCGACCATCGTGTTGATGGTGTTCTTCAGCTCCAGGATCTCGCCGCGCGCGTCCACGGTGATCTTCTGCGACAGGTCACCACGCGCGACCGCCGTCGTCACCTGCGCGATCTGCCGCACCTGCGCGGTCAG
This sequence comes from Streptomyces sp. JB150, assembly GCF_011193355.1. GTDB lineage: Bacteria > Actinomycetota > Actinomycetes > Streptomycetales > Streptomycetaceae > Streptomyces. The sequence continues at coordinate 5,606,438 of NZ_CP049780.1, read as the reverse complement.
ATTGCCGGTGATGGAGTTGACCGAGTCGGTCAGCTCCTTCCACGTGCCGGACACGCCCGGCACCTGCGCCTGACCCCCGAGCCGGCCCTCGGTGCCGACCTCCCGCGCCATCCGCGTCACCTGGTCGGCGAACGACGACAACTGGTCCACCATCGTGTTCACGGTGTTCTTCAGCTGCAGCATCTCGCCGGAGACGTCCACCGTGACCTTCTGCGACAGGTCGCCGTTGGCCACCGCCGTGGTGACCTGCGCGATGTTCCTCACCTGTCCGGTCAGATTCCGGAACGCCGTGTTGACGGAGTCCGTCAGGTCCTTCCAGGTGCCCGCCGCGCCCGGCACCTGCGCCTGACCGCCCAGCTCACCCTCGTCACCGATCTCCCGCGCGACCCGCGTCACCTCGGAACCGAACGCGGACAGCTGGTCCACCATCCCGTTGACGGTGTTCTTCAGCTCCAGCATCTCGCCGGCCACGTCCACCGTGACCTTCTGCGACAGGTCGCCGTTCGCCACCGCCGTCGTCACCGCGGCGATGTCCCGCACCTGAGTGGTCAGGTTCCGGAACACCGTGTTGACGGAGTCCGTCAGGTCCTTCCACGTCCCGGCCGCTCCCGGCACGTTCGCCTGCCCGCCGAGCCGCCCCTCCGCGCCGACCTCGTTGGCCACGCGCGTGACCTCGTCCGCGAAGATCCGCAGCGTCTCGGTCATCTGGTTGATGGTCTCGGCGAGCTGCGCCACCTCACCGCGCGCCTGCACGGTCACCTTGCGGGACAGGTCACCGTTGGCGACCGCGGTCGTCACCTCCGCGATGCCCCGCACCTGCGCCGTCAGGTTGCCGGCCATGGTGTTCACCGAATCGGTGAGTTCCTTCCACACGCCGGCCACCCCGGGCACCTGGGCCTGACCGCCCAGCTCGCCCTCCGTGCCCACCTCGCGCGCGACCCGCGTCACCTCCGAGGAGAACGCCGACAGCTGGTCCACCATCGTGTTGACGGTGTTCTTCAGCTCCAGCATCTCGCCGGCCACGTGCACCGTGACCTTCCGGGACAGGTCCCCCTTGGCGACCGCGGTCGTCACCAGCGCGATGTCCCGCACCTGCGCGGTCAGTCGGTGCGCCATCGTGTTGACGGACTCCGTCAGGTCCTTCCACGAACCCGACATACCGCGCAGCCGCGCCTGCCCGCCCAGCTTGCCCTCGGTCCCGACCTCACTGGCCACCCGGGTGACCTCGTCGGTGAACGTCGACAACTGGTCGACCAGGTTGTTCACCGTCCGCCCGACCTTCAGGAACTCCCCGCGCAGCGGATGCCCCGTACCGTCCGGCGCCTGCGTCCGCAGGTCCATCCGCGGCGACAGATCGCCCTCGGCCACCGCCGACAGCACCCGACTGACCTCCGACACCGGCCAGACCAGATCGTCCACCAGCGCGTTGGAGGCGTCGATCGCCGCCGCCCACGACCCCTCGCAGGCCCCCGTCTCCAGCCGCTCCGTGAGCTTCCCCTCACGCCCGACCACCCGGCGCACCCGCGACAGCTCACCCGTGAGATGGAGATTGCGGTCGGCCACCTCGTTGAAGACCGCCGCGATCTCCGCCATCACGCCGTCGCCGGACACCGTGAGCCGCTTGCGGAAATTCCCGTCACGCATGGCCACCAGGGCCGCCAGCAACCGGTTCAGGGCAGCGGTGTCCACCTCGGTGGTGCTCCCGCTCGGCGCGATGCGCCGCTTGCCCAGGGACGGTCCGCTCTTCGCGCGCGTCTTCGTGCCCCGCGTCGCTGCGCCAGACTCCACTGTGTCCCTCCCGCAGGGGTCGACCATTCACTGCTGTGCTCGGGTACCGCTGCCGTCGGCCTCCGGCGTACCGGCTGCTCCCGCACGGGATCCCGCCAGGCCGCACCCGCCGTACCCAGGGGGCTGCTGCCCCGCCCCGACGGATCACACTCGGCCTGCCCGGACTCCACCCGGAACCCTGCCCAGTGTTTCACCCCGGCCGAACCAGGCCATAACAGTTCGGCAGCTTCGCACACCGTCCGCACACCCTCCGGACGGAAACACTGCAGACCGGCATCCGCATGGACGGCGAAGGTAAGTAACCTTGCATCCGGCTGTCCAGCCACGCCGGTCCGTCCGGCCTGGGCGGTGGCACGAGTACGAGCGGGCATGGAGGGGCGGCCGCACACATGACCACCGGACTGATCCCCGGGGGACAGCCCCCGGACCCCCGGCCGACGGGCGGCCTGCCGCCCCAAGCCCGGCACGAGCCCGAGCCCGCGCCGGACGGCCCCGGGGACCGGCACGACGAAAGCAGGTCGAGGAGTTCCGTGATCACCGCGCGCGCGGCCGCCAGCTTCGACCCCGTGGGGCGCTCGGTCGCGTCCGCCCGCTCCTTCGTCCGCGACACCCTCCAGGGCTGGGGTTACGCCGACATCGTCGACGACGCCGTCGTCCTCACCAGCGAGCTGGTCACCAACGCCGTCGTCCACGCGGGCACCGCCGCCGACGTCCTGTGCCTGCGCGCCGACGACGGCGTCCGCATCGAGGTCTCCGACCGCTACCCGGAACGCGAGGTCCCCCTCCAGAACGCGGCCGTCGCCATGAGCGGCCCCGACCGCGAGGGCGGCCGCGGCCTCCAGCTCTGCGCGGCCCTCGCCACCCGCTGGGGCGTCGAGTACACCCCCACCCACAAGAACGTCTGGTTCCAGCTCGCACTGCCCGAACGCCCGGTCGGCACCCGGACCGCCGGCCCCGCCCTCCCCGCCGACCTGCTGCCGCTCGCCGACGGCCGGGTCCGCGTCGCCGTCGTCCAGATCGACCGCACCGGCGCCATCACCGCGTGGAACGAGGACGCCGAGGAACTCTTCGGCTACCAGGCCGACCTGGTCACCGGCAAACCCCTCACCGACCTCGCCGCCTGGCCGCACACCCCCGGCACCGGCACCGGCATCGCCGAAGCCCTCCAGCTCTCCCGCTGGGAGGGCAGCTACGGCATCCGCGACGCCTCCGGGCGGGTCGTCCCCGTGTACGCCTCCCACCTGCGCGTCCGCGACACCGCCGGCGAACCCTCCACGGTCTGCCTCCTCGTACGCGACCACGAACGCGCCGTCCTGCAGACTCCGCTGCGCCACGTCTCCCCCGACGCCCCGACCGCCGCCGAGGGCCAGAGCGCCGACCCCTTCGAGATCTTCATCGGCTCCCCCGCCCCCGACGACCTCGACGGCCTCCTCCAGCGCACCGTGGAACGCGCCCGCGACATGCTCGACGGCGACTCCGCCTTCCTGCTGCTCGCCACCGACGACGAGACGGAACTCGAGGTCCGCGCCTCCACCGGCCTGCCCTCCGCCCGCCAGCGCTTCGCCCGCGTCCCCGTCGAGGCCGGACCCGGCCGTTACGGCTCCGCGCGAATGCCCGCCGTCCACGACGACCTCACCGCCGTCCCCGGCGCGGTGCCCCTCCTCAACGGCACCGGCATGCGCTCCGTCGTCACGGTCCCGCTGAAGGTCGAGGGCCGCCTCACCGGCTCCCTCGGCGTCGCCGCCGAAGCCCCCGGCCGCTACAGCAACGAGGAGGCCCTCCGCCTGCAGTTCGCGGCCGACCGCATCGCCCTGGCCGTCGAGTCCGCCCGCCTCGGCGAACTCGAACGCCTGCGCCGAGGCTCCCTCAGCTTCCTCGTCGAGGCCTCCGACCTCCTCGCCGGCACCCTCGACCGCGACCAGACCCTGGCCCTCATGGCCCAGATGACGGTCCCCACCCTCGCCACCTGGTGCGCCGTCTACACCATCGCCGACCAGTCCTCCGAGCCGGACCTGTCGTACGTCCTGCACGAGGACGAGGAACTCATCGACGGCATCAAGTCACTGTTGTCCAAGATCCCCCCGCCGGACCCGGTCCCCACCCCCGGCGCCCGCGTCTGGTCCGCGCCCGCCGAGGCCGCCCACCAGGCCGCGCTCCGCTCCTCCATGCGCAGCCTCGGCCTCGGCGAACCGGCCACGGTCAGCTCGGGCATCGGCCCCACCCTCGCCACGGCCGCCGCGGTCGGCGGCGAGACCGTCGTCCTGCCGCTCGTCGCCCGCAACCGCGTCATCGGCATGCTCACCCTCGGCAAGCCCACCGACGAGCACTTCCGCCAGGAGATCCTGGAACTCGCCGAGGACCTCTCCCGCCGCGCCGCCCTCGCCCTGGACAACGCCCGCCTCTACTCCGAGCGCACCGCGATCAGCCAGTCCCTCCAGCGCAGCCTGCTCCCCCCGGAGTACCCGCAGATCGACGGCGTCGAGGTCGAGGTCATCTACCGCGCCGCCGGCGAGGGCAACGAGGTCGGCGGCGACTTCTACGACGTCTTCCCCATCCGCGACGGCGTCTACGGCTTCGCCATCGGCGACGTCTGCGGCACGGGCCCGAACGCCGCCGCCGTCACCGGCCTCGCCCGCCACGCGCTGCGCCTGCTCGCCCGCGAAGGCCTCAGCGGCCCCGCCGTCCTCGAGCGCCTGAACTCCGCCATCCTCGACGAGGGCGACCGCAGCCGCTTCCTCACCCTCCTCTACGGCGAACTGCGCACCCAGGAGGACGGCAGCGCCGAACTGAAGGTGGTCTGCGCCGGCCACCCCCTCCCGCTGCGCCTGCGCCCGGACGGCACGGTCGAGGCGGCCGCGGAACCCCAGCCGCTCCTCGGCGTCCTGGAGGACCTGGAGCTCTACGAGGAGACGGTCACCCTGGACCCCGGCGATGTCCTGCTCTGTGTCACCGACGGCGTCACCGAACGCCGTGAGGGCACCCGCATGCTGGGCGACGACGGCCTCGCCGACGTCCTCACCACCTGCACCGGCCTCACGGCGGGCGCGGTCGCGGCCCGCATCATGCGCGCCGTGGAACGCTTCGCCTCCGACGCCCCGTCCGACGACATGGCCATCCTCGCGATGCGCGTCCCCGGTCTCGAGAACGCCTGACACGGTCCGGGCAACGAAAAAGGCCCCCGCCCGGAAGGGCGGAGGCCTTTTTCTCTGAGCCCCCAAACGGAATCGAACCGTTGACCTTCTCCTTACCATGGAGACGCTCTGCCGACTGAGCTATAGGGGCCTGTCGCTTTCCCGAGGTTTCCCTCGCGGCAACGGAATAGATCATACCCCGAACAGACCCGTGCTCCCAAACCGATCAGAAGGCGGGTTGCAGCAACCCTCCGAGAGCGTTGCACGCGGACACGATCCGCTGCATGTCCCGCTTCGTCAGCGAGGTGTCGACCGGCAGCGCCAGCGTCTCGTCGGCGGCCCGCTCGGTCTCCGGCAGCGCCACGCACTGCCGGAACCCGGGCAGTCGGTGCACGGGTGTCTTCACCGGCACCCGGCAGTCAACTCCCTTGGCGCGTATGGCGCGTGCGAAGGCGTCCCGGTCCGGCCGCCCGTTCCCCGGCACCCGCACGACGTACTGCTGATAGGTGTGCCCGACCCCGCCCTCGGGCGTCCGCACGCCCTTCAGCCGCGCGTCCAGGTACCCGGCCCGCTGCCGCCGCTGGGCTATCTCGTCGTACGGCGCCTCGGACTCCCCCTGCTCCAGCACCAGCAGCCCGTGCCGCTGCCCGAGCGCACGCATCCGCACCACATCGGCCGGCCGCCCGAAACGATGGACGACAACGACGGCCGCGGTACGAGGAGTTACGGCGGCCTCGACCGCGGCCGGATCGAGGCAGTACGTCGCCGGATCTATGTCGGCGAACACCGGGAGCGCACCGGCCAGGGTCACCGCTTCGGCGACTTCCACGTTCCCGAAGGCCGGTACGACGACCTCGTCACCGACTCCGACGCCGGCGGCCCTGAGCATTGCTGCAGTACCCATGCTGCGGATGGTGGTTGCGCCACGTGAACTTCAAGTGACGGACAACAAAAAAGGGTTGGACCCGGAACCGAAGTTCAGGGTCCAACCCTTGAAGAATTGTTCGGCGGCGTCCTACTCTCCCACAGGGTCCCCCCTGCAGTACCATCGGCGCTGTAAGGCTTAGCTTCCGGG